>JBGGMZ010000298.1:0-9047 GCA_041287745.1 Chthoniobacter sp.
CTCTTCGCTCATCTTGTGGACTTCCTTGATCGGCACCTTTGGGTCTTCCTTGCGATACTCCACAAACACGATACGCCCGCCCGGTTTTAGCCCCGCGATCATGCTGCGGATCATCTCATAGGGCTGGTCGAACTCGTGGTAGACATCGACCATGATCATCGTGTCGCACGAGGCCGGCGGAAGCTTCGGATCCGTGGTGGTGCCGAGCACCGGTTTCACGTTGGTGATGCGAAACATCGACATGCGTTTGGCCAGCGAATCGAGCATCTCCTCCTGGATATCCACGGCGTAGACCGTGCCGGAGCCGATGCGCTTGGCCATGTTCCGCGAGATGTAACCGGAGCCGCAGCCAATATCGGCCACGACCTCGCCATCGCGGAATTTCAACGCATCCATCAACGCGGTCGTGCCTTCCTCTTCCTCGCGATCGATTCGTTCCATCCACTGGACGTTGAAAGCGGAGTGTCCCATCACGTGGGCGATCTCCCGGCCGAGATAGAAGGTGCCGATGCCATTCGGATCGTGCTCGGCGCGTTTCTCGTAGGGCGGTGGAGTGGGCTTGGGTGGTTCTTGCGCCACGCATGGCAGGCACACGACGGCGATCAGCACAGAAGCGAGGAACTGGGGTGGGAACAGGCGCATGGCGTAGATGGGTTCTTGGTTGAAGAAACACGGGCGACGATGTCTTGTCGATGCACCCCGTGAACAAGTCGAGACTCTATCGTATGGTCTACCTGCCGGTGATTGCCTATCTCGTGGTCTGTGGTCTGGTCGGTATTTTCCAGAGGCGGATCATGTATTTCCCTTTCTACAAGACCGAGGCCGGCATGTTGGAGAAGGCGGGAGAACTGCAGTGTCAGCCGTGGAAGGACAAGAATGGCACGATCATCGGCTGGAAAAGCAGCCGCCCCGGTCCACCAGCGGCGAACCGGTTAGTCGTCTTCCACGGCAATGCCGGCTATGCGCTCATGCGCACCCATTATATTCAAGGGTTCGGGCAAATGGAGAATGGAGGTCTGTGGGACGTTTATCTATTCGAATATCCCGGCTTTGGCGCGCGCTCGGGCAAGCTGGGGCAGGAGTCGTTCATCGAGGCGGGTGAGCAGGCCATCGAGGCGCTGAAGGCGGAAGACGCCCGGCCGATCTATCTGCTGGGCGAATCGCTGGGCAGCGGTCTGGCCAGTGCGCTTGCCGAGCGGAAGCCGAAAGACGTCCGAGGGCTGTTCCTTTTCACGCCGTATGCGCGCATGAGTGATGTGGCTGCCCATCGCTTCGGCTTCCTTCCTGTGCGGCTGATGCTGCGCGACCATTGGGACAATGTCACCGCGCTGCGGGACTATCGTGGTCCCTTGGCAGTGCTCATCGCCAGCGAAGATGAAGTCGTCACCGCGCCCCAAGGGCAGTTGCTCTTCGATAGCTACGCCGGTCCGAAGCGCCGATGGGTCGACCCGGGTGCCACGCACAATACGGTCAATTTCAGCCCTTTGGCCCCTTGGTGGCGTGAGGTTTCGGATTTTCTCCTGACTGACACACGCCAGCGCTTGTCGCCGCCGTAAAGCGCGTCCACACTGCGCGGTCTCATGCAGTTCATTCGCGATATCTATGCCGAGGCACGCCAGGCGGGCCGGCCGGTGCTCTCCCTTGAGTTTTTCCCCACGAAGACTGAGGAGGGCGAACGCACGCTCTTGGAAAAGACAGTGCCCGCGCTCATGGCGATCAAGCCGGCCTATTGCTCGGTGACCTATGGCGCCGGCGGTGGCACGCGCGACAAGACGCTCGGCATGGTCGAGCGCATCCAGCGCGCATACAACCTGCCGGCCATGATGCACCTCACTTGCGTGAATTCCACGCAGGAGGAACTTGGCAGTGTGCTCGATGACGCCAAGGCGCGGGGCATTCAGAACATTCTCGCTCTGCGTGGCGATCCGCCTGCTGGCAGCGAGTTCGTGAAGACCGAGGGTGGCTTCGAGTATTCGCGTGAGCTCGTCACTTTCATCCGTGAGCGCAATGGTTTCTCCATCGGCACCGCCGGCTTTCCGGAGGGGCACGTCGCCCAGAAAGCGGGCAAGCTCGTGGACTGGCAGTACCTCGCGGACAAGATTCAGGCCGGTGCGGATTTCGTCATCACGCAGCTCTTCTTCGATAACACGGACTACTACGAGTTTTGCGACCACATGGTGGGCAAGCTCGGCGCTACCGTGCCGATCGTGCCGGGCATCATGCCCATTCTTTCCGCCGGGCAGACGAAGCGTTTCGTCTCCCTCTGTGGGGCGAAATTGCCCGAACCATTCCTGCGCCGGCTTACGGAGCTCGAGGGAGATGATGAAGCCGCGGCTGCTTATGGCATCGAATACGCCACCGAGCAGTGTGCCTCACTGCTGGAATTCGGAGTTCCGGGCCTGCACTTCTACACGCTCAACAAGGCCCGCTCGACCGTGGAGATCGTGCGCAATCTCGGCCTCATGCCGAAATGAGCCTGCGAGTCTACGCCTACGCAAATTGCGACACCTGCCGGAAGGCGCTGAAGTTTCTCGCGACAAAGAAGACCGCGCATGAGGTGATCCCCATCCGCGAGGAACCGCCGACGGTGGCCGAACTTCGGAAGATGCTCGGGTATGTCGGCGGCGACCTGCGCAAGCTCTTCAATACCGCCGGGCAGGATTATCGTGCACTCGATATGAAGACGCGGCTGCCGAAGCTCAGCGAGGAAGAAGCCCTCGCACTTCTGGCATCGAATGGAAACCTCGTGAAGCGGCCCTTTGCCCTTACGAAGAGCGCCGGTGTGGTCGGTTTCCGCGAGGAAGAGTGGGAGACGCTGATCGCGGAGGCTTGAGTGCCTCCAAGTATCCCGCTTAGCCGACGCGATGCTTGCCCGGATGGGCGGGAGCATCCTTCGCGGCGACGGAAGTCGCTACGTGGTTGGCATCGGCTTCGATCTTGCAGACCATCCCCGCGCGCAAATCGCGGGCGGCGATTGGCGCGCCATTCAGCGTCACCTTTGTCTGCTCGTTAAGCTTGTACTCGAAATTTTCATTTCCACTCAGACCCAGAGACACGGTGATGCTGGCCGGTCCGACGGCGGTGATGCGGGCTTCGGGCTCAGCTTCATGTCCGCCTTTGCCTTTTTTGGCTGCGGAGACGGGCAGGGCGAGGGCGACGACGAGGATCGACAGGATGGCGAGGAGTGTTTTCATGGGTGGCATTGGGCTGTAGTTTTGGACGCTACAAAACTCTCGACGAAAAGCAATCTTGCCTTGCACCCTCGGACAAGAAGCGCGATGCGGCAGGGATGCTCTGGCAAACCCGCACCCGCACCTTCGACCTCGCCCATCACGGGCTCATCATGGGTGTGCTCAATATCACGAGCGATTCGTTTTCGGATGGCGGCCAGTTCATCGATGTCGAGAGGGCTGTGACTCACGCCCGGCAGTTGATCGAGGAAGGCGCGGCGATCATCGATATCGGCGGCGAATCCACCCGGCCAGGCGCGGAGCCCGTGGCCGAGACGGAGGAATTACGGCGCGTGCTGCCGGTCATCGAACGGCTCGCGGGTGATCAACGTTGCGTTCTTTCGATCGACACCATGAAGCCCGCTGTAGCGCGGGCCGCTATCGCAGCTGGCGCCGAAATCATCAACGACGTCACCGGCTTGCGTGAACCCGCGATGCGTGAGGTCGTGCGCGACACCGGTGCGGGCGCGATCGCCATGCACATGCAGGGTACGCCGCGCGATATGCAGCGCGCACCGCACTACGATGATGTTGTGGCGGAAATCACGAATTTTTTTCGACAAACTTTTTCAGCGTGCCTAGCGTGCGGCATCGATCCCATGCGTCTCGCTTTCGATCCCGGAATCGGCTTTGGTAAAACGGTGGAGCACAATGTCGCTCTGCTGCGGAACCTTGATGCCATGAGGGTTGGCGGGCGGCCGCTGGTGCTCGGTGTTTCGCGCAAATCTTTCCTGGGAAAGATCACTGGCAGCGATGCGCTCGTCGATCGCGCCTGGCCCACCCTGGCGCTCACGAGCTATGGTCGCGCGGGGGGCGCGAACATCTTCCGTGTCCACGAAGTGCGGCCCAACGTCGAAGCACTGCGCATGACCGAGGCCATTCTCGGCGAGGAGGCCGCAGCATGAACGCGCTGCAGCTCGCCGAGAATCATTGGAAGGATGGATTGGAAATCATCTTTCTCACGGTAGCGATTTACTACACGTGGCGCTTCTTCAAAGGCACGCCGGGCGCCAATGTGCTCATCGGTCTCGTGGTGCTCTTCCTCGCGGTAAACCTGCTCTCCCAGATCCTCGGCCTTACCGTCGTCGGCGCCATCATCGGGAGCTTGTCGAACGTCCTGCTCGTAGCGCTGGTCATCATCTTCCAGCCCGAGCTGCGTCGCGGCCTCGCGGCATTGGGCGGCCACCGGCTTTTCCTCGCCACCAACCAAAGCCGCGCGACGCTGGAGCTGGTGCGTGAGACCACCTTCGACCTCGCCAATCGCCAGCTTGGCGCACTGATCGCCATTGAGCGTGGCCAGAATACCGAAGCCTTCGCCGAGAGCGGCGTGAAGATCGATTGCGCGCTTTCCACCGAACTCGCCGTCAGCATCTTCTTCCCGAAGACTCCGTTGCACGACGGCGGTATCATCATTCGTAATGACCGCATCGTCTCCGCGGCCTGCATCTTTCCCATCACTCAGCGGGCCGATCTCGACCGCGCGCTAGGCCTGCGCCATCGTGCCGCCCTGGGTCTCACGGAGGAGACGGACGCCATCGTCATCGTCGTTTCGGAAGAAACCGGCATCGTTTCCATTTGTCATCGGGGCCTGATCGAAAGAAGCTTTGACCCGGAGAGTTTCGATCATCGCCTTGCCGAACTGTTTTCCCTCAAAGATGAAAGTGATTCTAAACAACTGGCTGGCAAAACTTCTGTCGCTGGTGCTCGCCGTCATACTGTGGCTGGTCATTCATCGGAGCCTGGCAACGACCGTCTCGCCTTCTAACTTTCTTATTGAGCTCAATAAGACCACCGATGCGAAAAACAAGTTCGACTTTAGCAGTAATGCCAGCCCCAAAAAATAA
The DNA here is from genome assembly GCA_041287745.1 of Chthoniobacter sp. Lineage (GTDB taxonomy): Bacteria > Verrucomicrobiota > Verrucomicrobiia > Chthoniobacterales > Chthoniobacteraceae > Chthoniobacter. The sequence continues at coordinate 5,075 of JBGGMZ010000298.1, forward strand.
ACCCACTCCCAAAAGCGGAAGCGCCAACGGCGGTCGCAAGATCTTCGGCACGGATGGCGTTCGCGGCACCGCGAACATTGAGCCCGTCACCGCTGAGACCGCCCTGAAGCTCGGCCGCGCCGCCGCGCATGTCTTCACGGAGATGAGCGTGCTCGCCGGCCGCTCGAGCGGCCGGACCACGATCGTCATCGGCAAGGATACGCGCCTCTCCGGTTACATGCTGGAAAATGCGCTCGCCGCCGGTGTCATGTCGCTCGGTGCGGATGTGCTCCTCATCGGGCCGCTGCCCACTCCGGGTGTCGCTTATATTACGCGCTCCCTGCGCGCAGATGCGGGCATCGTGCTCAGCGCCTCGCACAATCCCTACGAGGATAACGGTATCAAGTTCTTCCGGCACGATGGCTACAAGCTCGACGACGAGATCGAGCAGCGCATCGAGCACCTCGTCTTCAGCGGCGAGATCGAATCCATTCGTCCCACCGCCGGGAAGATCGGCCGTGCCACGCGTATCGATGACTCGCTCGGGCGCTACGTCGAGTATGCCAAGCAGAGCTTTCCCCGCGGGCGCACTCTCGAGGACATGCGTATCGCCGTCGATTGTGCGAATGGCGCCGCCTACAAGTCCACGCCCTGCATCCTGCGCGAGCTCGGCGCCGAGATCATCGTCGCCCACAACACGCCGAACGGACGCAACATCAACCGCGAGTGCGGCAGCACGCACCCGGAGGAAATTCAGCGCATCGTAAAAGAAACCAAGGCACAGGTCGGCATCAGCCACGATGGCGATGCGGACCGCGTGCTCCTCTGCGATGAAAATGGCGACGTCGTCGATGGCGACGAGATCATGGCCATTGCTGCGCTCGATTTCATCAAGCGCGGATGTCTGGCGCAAAACACTCTCGTGGCCACGATCATGAGCAACTTCGGCCTCGACGAGACGCTGCAGAAGAACGCCGGCCGCGTGCTGCGCACCAAGGTCGGCGACCGCTACGTCATCGAGGCGATGATGAAGGGCGAACTCAACGTCGGCGGCGAGCAGAGCGGCCACATGATCTTCCGTGACTTCTCCACCACTGGCGACGGCATCGTCAGCGCCCTGCAGATCCTCCGCATCATGGCCGAGACCGGCAAGCCGCTCAGCGAGCTGAAAGCCTGTCTGTCCAAGTATCCGCAAGCCCAGCGCAACCTGAAGGTCCGCGAGAAGAAGCCGCTCGAGGAATTGCCCACCGTCACCAAGCTCGTCGCCGAAGCAGAGAAGGAACTCGCCGGCGCCGGTCGCGTGCTGCTGCGCTACTCCGGCACCGAGCCGAAGATCCGCCTCCTCATCGAAGGCCGCGACGGCGACCGCATCAACGCCCAGGCCGATAAGATCGCGGGTGAGATTCAGGAATTGATCGGCGCTTAAGGCGTGAATCTCTTCCTCACCGGCACCGATACCAACGTCGGCAAGAGCTACGTCGCTTCGTTGCTCGTCCGCGCTTTGCGAGCGGACGGACATGATTGCGTGGGGCTCAAGCCGATCTGCTGTGGCGACCGCGAGGACGCGACGCTCCTCCATGCGGCCGCCGGCGGCGCGATCGAACTGAACGACATCAACCCGGTGTGGTTACGCGCTCCGGCAGCGCCTTATACCGCGAGCCTCATCGAAAATCGCGCCATCGACATGGCGCTCATCCGCGAGTCTTTCGAGCGCGCCCGCGCTGTGCATGAAAGCGTGATCGTGGAAGGCGCCGGTGGCTGGTTGGTGCCCATCGCCCGGGACTACTACGTGGCCGATCTCGCCGCCGAAATGAAACTGCCGGTGGCCATCGTTGTCGCCAACCGTCTCGGCGCCATCAATCACGCGTTGCTCACCGTCGAAGCCGTGCGCGCCCGTGGCTTGAAATGTGCCGGCCTGATTCTCAATCATCCTTCCCAGGACGAAGACATCGCCACCACCACCAACCGTGGAGTCCTCGAGGAATTTGCCGGCGTCCCGATTCTCTTCGACATCGCCTACGGCCAGCGCGGCATCAAGCTCGCGCGCGACTGAGCGCGAAGCTCCGAACGAATGTGACGGAAAGCTTGGCGGGTGCTTTCTGATCTCGCCCAACAGCGCTGGTGCTGCGCGTGCTGGACTACAGCTTGGCGAGTTGCTCGCGCAGACTCTCCACGCCGGGAATCCGCTCCACCACTTCGCGCAGGGCGGTGAGGGCCGCGGGGATGTGCTCGAGGAAATGTGGGCGCTCCTTCACGTGGCCGAGGAAGCCATAGGCGCCGAGGGCCTGCATGAGGCGTTGCATGGCGCAGAGGTCGTAGATGGCGGTGAAGTCAGCGGCGGGTGGCTGGCCGTAATCGGCGAGAGCCTCGAGGTAGTGGTTGAGCAGCTCGGTGCGCTCATGCTCGGGCAGGCGGACGTACGGATCGTAGAGCAGTGAGGCGAGGTCGTACTGCGGCAGCCCGGGGCGCATGCCCTGGAAATCGATGAAGCAGGCAGCGCCGTCCTTGATGACGATATTTTGCGACTGGAAATCGCGGTGGACGTAGCAGCGTGGAAGGGCGGCGAGCTGGTCGCCGATCTCGACGAGGCGGTCGCGGCTGCACTTTTCCTCCACCTCGTCGGCATCAAGGCCGAAGTGACGCACGAGACAGTTTTCCAAAAAGTAATTTTGCTCCCAGCGATAAAGCTCGGCGTTGAACTCGGCCTGGAGCTGCGGCGGCTCGACAGGCGTGGCGATGTGCGCGCGGGTGTGCAGGGTGAGCAACTGGTCGAGTGCGTTGTGATACAAGTCGCGGCGCTCGGGCCATGGCTCGTTGCGGTAGCTCCACAGGTCGCGGTCGCCGAGATCTTCCATCCAGATGAGCCCTTCCTCATCGTCGTGAAAATAAATCTCGGGCACGCGGACGCCGACGCCACCGAGGAATTGCGCGATGGCCACGTAGTGCCGGTTCTCTTCCCGCTGGCGGCCATACTTGGCGAGGATCATCGAGTGATCCGTGCTAAACGCCATGCGGTAGAATTTCCGATCCGAGCCGCCTTTCTCGAGCGGATGGACGATGATTTCCTGCCGTGCAAAACGCGGGAAGCGGAAGACGGTTTTTTCGATGAGTTGGGAAACGGCGGCCATGGTCGGGTGGGTGGTCGGGGCGTTAGAGATCGGCGTGGGAGTGGATGCCATCCACGCGCTGACCGTCAGTAATTATACAATGATTTAGGAGAGTACCAGAAGCGATTTCCGCGCCTTCCCACACCAGAGAATCATTTACACTGGCATGTTCCCCGATTCTCACTCCTGCCCCGATGGCGCTCGCTCCACTGATAGTCGCGGTTGGCGCGATTTGCGCAGTGGGATGAATCCACGGGGCGGGCTGCTGCGAGGCAAGCGCCCTGTGGACGGCGAGATAGTTTTCGCGGTTGCCGAGATCCCACCACTCGCCTTCGTCGATGATGACGCCGCCGAGCTTCGCGCCAGCGCGAATCATATCGCAGAAGATGGGCACCACGCTGATCTTCGTAGCCGCCGGAATGCGGGCGACGAATTCGGCATTCACCAGATAGATGCCGCTGAAAAGAAAACGGGGCCCGGCGGCAGCATCGACCCGGCCACCGATATCCGTGATGCGTCCGCTGCCGGCATCGAAGGCCACCTGAAGCGGTCCGCCGGAAGAGCGCAGGATCATCGTCACCTCGTTTCCCAAGTCGATATGCGTGCGGATGGCGGGCTCGAGCGGCAGGTCGCTGAAAATATCGCCATTATAGACGAGGAAGGTGCCGGAGCCGAGGAAGTCGCGGACATTCCAGATGCCGCCGGCAGTCTCGAGTACCTCGGGTTGCTCATCGCGAAAGGCGAGGGAGACACCGCGATAGGTCTGCTCGGGAAAAAGGCGGGCGTAGGCTTCCGAGCGCCAGTGCGTATTGACGACGATCTTTTCCACTCCCACTCCGAGCAGGTGATCGAAGGCGTAGGTGATGAGCGGCCGATTCGCGACGGGG
>JBGGMZ010000299.1:0-18815 GCA_041287745.1 Chthoniobacter sp.
ATGATGCCGCCGCCTTTTCCATGCGCCTCCCGATAAAATCCAGCCGTTGCTTCGTCCACCCTGTCTTGTCCAGCCATGACACCACGGGAATATACAGCGGCGACACGAGGATGGGGGTCACCACCGGATAGAAGGAAATCGTGCGCCCCATCTCGTTCTGGACCACATAGTACTCCGGCGAATTTCCCTGCAGGGCCACGTCGGCCACGTTCTCCATGAACAAGGTGTGGTGCTTGACAATGCTGAACGGAATATACCGCGCGGGATAAGTGTCGATCGCCCCGATCACCCGCAAGTTGGCGTTGTAGACCACGAGACTCAGCAGGAAGATTGCCGCGGCGATGAATACATCGCGCCGTGACCAACTTGCTTCGGGGGAAACGCTGCCGCTGCCATTCGCAATGCCGTTCTCCGGGTCATTCCCTGCTTCGGAAGATGGGAGCTGGCTGACTTTCTTGGATTCGTCCTGTTTAATAATGGGTAGAGGCTAAGTGTTCCGCGGAAGAAGAGGAGAGGGGACCAGCCGCGGGACTGAGAGTTTGAAAGGCCGTGTCTACGAATGAGGCAGGGTGCTTGTGTCGCGACAGCGTTTTGGAGTGCGGCGTCCTCTGCCGCTTTCGAACGCAACTTCCCAAAGCGGCGGAGACTGCCGCACTCCAAATCGCAGACGACTCCACGCGCGGATGCTAGTCAACGCGCTGACCGGGACAGGGAAACGAGCGACTTTCGAGACATGGAAATTGGAGCGGGATCATCGGATCCGGAAGTTCTGCCTGCGCGAGCCAAAAAAAGCACGCCGGAAGCGCTCGACTGCGCCGCCTCTGCGGTTCAGCTCATCAGCCCGCTATCAACGAGTAGTTATTTTGTCAAAAAAGTGAAACACAGTCGTCACGGATTCACTCACGCTGTCCGTCGCGGGATAAACCGTCACATCGGGAGAACGCGGCTTTTCGTAGGGAGCGTGGACCCCGGTGAAATCCCGAATCTTGTCGGCTCTGGCCCGTTTGTAGAGACCCTTGGAATCGCGCCCCTCGCAAACCGCGAGAGGGGTATCCACAAAGATTTCAAAAAACGTCGCGTCGGCCGCTTCCACGACCTTCCGCGCCCGAGTGCGATCCCGGCGATAAGGGGAAATGAGCGCGACGATGACAATCATGCCCGCCGCCGCCATCAATCGCGCCACCTCCGCCACCCTTCGATTGTTCTCTCTTCGATCTTCCTGCGAAAACCCCAGATCCGCGCTCAGCCCACGGCGGACTTCATCCCCATCAAGCACGACCGGGTGAAACGTTCCCCGAAGCAGCTCCTCCTCCAAGGCACGGGCCAGAGTCGTTTTGCCGGCTCCGCTGAGCCCCGTCAGCCAAAGCACAGCGCCCCTATGTGCACCCGATTTCTGCCTCATAAATCCGGCATTCATTCACCAAGGCATCGATGCCATCTCCTGAAATTTGGTACCTTTCATCTCCCAGATGGTTCCCTTTTGCGTATCGAGGACGAGGCTGGAATTGCCGCACGGCTGGTATCGCCCCACTGATGAGCCACCTTTCAATAAGCCACCAAGCCAAAATGCCAGGACGGCAACCAGGATCAGCTTGGTGCGCTCATTCATGCGCGCGTAGATAGAGGAAAATGTATTCATGAAGCACACTCTGCCCGGCTTGCAGAGTGTGTCACGCCCGATGCTCCACTATGCGGTCTGCCGAGCCTGTAAGCCGCCAGGACCCTCGTTGACCGCTGAAGTGGGAGACTCAGCGGATTAAGAGAGTTCGTCTAACGTCTGCTCGTGAACCAAGTGAATTGGTTTCGCCTGGCCTGCTTCCTGAAGCATTATCACCCGGCCATTCGTTGAGATTTGACCGGCCCACGATTTCTCTGGATGCACTTGTTGAACTGAGATTTCTCGAGTCTCCAGATTCAGCACGCCAGCGAACGGGAAAATCACGGGAAGGGACGCGCCGGATGAAATCTCGATCATCCCTTTCAGCTCAGATTGCTCCGGGCCCTTTTGCACAATGCTCTGCACGACGATGGCGAAGGAGCCAGCCGGTTGCACAAATGGTCCGGCAAGGAACTGAGGCCATTTCATCCCCGGATCATTATTAATCAGTGCGGCACGCTGGTGGGCTTGGAACATGCGCTACCATAGGCGCAATCCGGTAAACGACGCATAAAAAGCGTCTGCCCCATAAATTCAAGCGCATCATCGTGGGCCAGACCCTCTTTGCGCCCTACGGGGAAGCCACGCTATGGCGCGCTAGAAATTGATCCCCGTAGTCAGTTCCACTCCGTAGGTGAACGTTCGGTAGAAAAGCCCGTCGTTGTCGTAGTCGACGTAATAGCTGCGCCAGGTGAGCTCGCTGAAGATATTGTGCGTGAGCTGGCAGCCGAGGCCTGCATTGACCTGCCAGGAAATGTCCGAGCCGGCGCCGAAGCCACCGATATCCGCCCGCGCCGTGATGTAGAGTGGCTTGGTCAGATAGTAGCGCGCCTTGAACCCGACGAAGGGATCCACCCATTGGTCCGTCCGAGAGACGGTGGTGTTGAGCTCCTTCTTCAGCGCGCTGGCGATCTCGCTGCTCAGTTTGTTTTTCGTTGCATCCACGCGCGCCCGGATGCCGGAGCGGATGGCGCCGTCGAGTTCAGCCTTCCGCTGGTCGAGAATCGTCTGCACCCGTGCGGCCGCTCTCGCGCGCACGGCATCCCCGATCGGCCCCTGCGGGAGGATCGGCTGGCGATTCTCCAGCGCTGTGAGGCCATTGTTGATTCGCCGGTCGATTACGGGTTGCAGCGCAGCGCGCAAGGCCGCTGCGACACGGTCGGAAACTTCGTCGACAAACCGGCGGCTGGCGCTGTCGATCGCTTCGTCATCCTGATGCAGGATGAGTTGCTGGTACATATTTGTGTAACGCGCGCCGGCGAAGATATCCACCCAACCGCGCTCGCCTTCGATGATGCGCCAGCTCAGCGCCACCTCGCCTTGATGCTCGTCGGTGCGAGTGTCGAGCTTGTTCACGAGGCCGGACGCGCTCACGCCATCCGAGGTGTCGAGGTAGCTGTACTCCATCATCACGCCAAATCGCCCCTTGTGCGCATCCGCGCGCAAAGCGAGAAGCATGTCGGCCTTGGGGTCGATGTCATTAGGTCCGAGCTTCAGCTTGGAGTTGGCGCCTTTGATCCCGATGGTTCCCTGCTCCCACGCCACCCAGCCCGGCACGGCCATGGTGAAGCGCCACGGTTGCGCCTCGGGTTCGGGCGGTGTTTCGGTTTTTACTTCCGGGTGGCCGGCGAATGCAGCGGTGACGAAAAAACAAACGGCAAGCAGCGCGAAAACGAGTGGCTTATGCATAAGTGTGACGCTTTGGGAGAGGGTGACTGGCGGTGGACTATTGTGCGAGGACATAGGAGGGAAAAGTAAGGCCAAAAAATAGCGTGTTCATTTCGCGTAAGTCTTCCCGTCGTGCGGAGCCGCTGCGGGCTTGCCACCGGCGGGAAAGAGCGGTGTCACCACGAAGCGCAGGCCCCATTCCGGCGCGCCGCTCGGGCCTTCGGCATAGTAGCGTCCGCCCACGGCAAATTGCACCGGCAGCTTTCCAATGCGAGTGAGCTGGCTGACCACCACATTCACCGGTACGGTCCACTGGCTTTCGTTCCAGTCGTAAGTCGATTCGGTATTCAGCGTGAAAGTCGTCTTCGACTTCGTGGCATAGGCGATGAAGGGCTGGACGAAGCTGCTGTTCACACTGCGCCGGTCATTGTCGCCGGCGAAGCTCCAGAGGTGATTTGCCAGCATGCCGTAAGTCCATCCGCCCTGCTGCCGCAACACAACGAAGGTTGGCCCTGCGCCCCACTTCTCCGTGCCGAGCTTGTCATCCGTCGCCGTGGGATAGAGGAACACCGGCCCGACGCCGATCGTCCAGCCGCCGACTGTTTCTTTCGGCGAGATAAAGAAGCTCTGAGTGATATCACCAAGGCCATCTTGATAACGATCGTTCGGGATCTTCTTCGCCGCCTTATCGAAGGCATTGCGTGCCGCATCCTGCGCCTTGCCGCGCAGATCGACGGGGATTTGATTCACAATTTCTTCCGGCAATCCCGGAAAGCTGGGTGCCTGCGACTTGAAGACGTTGTCTTGATGAATGTAGGGCACGATGGTGCGGATGATCAGATTCCAGTGATCATTGAGCGACACCGGCACTACAGGCTGGAAGTTCAGCGTATATTTCCATCCGGCGTCCAAAGGTCCCATGCGGAAGTCCCAGTTCGACTGGAACGGTACGCTGATGAGTGAAGAGACGGGGTTGTTGAGTTGCTTGACGAGCTCCTGGTCGCTTTGTTCCTCGCCACTGGCAGGACTACCAGCGGCAAGGAGAGCGGTCAGCGCGAGGATGCAGGAGGTCATTTTCATATGAGAGATGGGAGGAACGAGAGGTCAGGCACCGATCACTTCACCGGCTGGGCTTCAGGAAATATCCACGTGCCATTCAGTATCTCCGCGCGCGGGCGGTAAAGGCGCACCGTGTAGTTCCAGCCCTTCATAATGGGCAGGCAGTTCGGCGTCTTTTCCGGGTCACCGCCAAATTGAATCGTGATAGCGCCATCGGCGTCCTTCTTCGCCGTGATGCTATTGAACGAATAGGCGTTGTATTTGTTCGGCTCGAAGTAACCTGCCGCATTGTAAACGCTGACCGACCAGAAGGCATCCACCGGCACATCCTTCACGCTCAGTTTGTAGACCGTCGTCCCATCGTTTTGCGAAGGCGTAACACTAATGTATCTGGCCTCCTTGTCGGGGTTACCGCCCCAACCGGCGGCAGTGCCAAGCAAATGCCGGATGGGATCGACCTGCTCGCGTGTGCCGAAGGCGTGATCGAAACCGGAGGTGGTTGAGGCCAGCACGAGCAACGCATCGCGCACCCTTTTCTGGCTCACGGGATCCCACACGGGCAGTTCAAAGCTGCCCTGCTTTTGCTGGGCGACTTTGATCGCGTCCTGCAAGGCGTGTACTTTCTCGACATCCTTTGGATCGTTCGGATTCACGAGCGTCCGCACCGCGGCCACCATGTAGCGCGTCCCGATCTGCTCCCGGGTGAAGGTGTGAGTCCCCGCGGTATAGGTTACTGCTGGAACGTAGTGATCCTCATTCACGACCATGAGCGACATGAAGCGCTGGCCCGCATCGGGCATCGTGATGGTCACTGGACCGGCATCGAGGTCGACCACCGTGCTCGAATAGAGCGTGTCTCGATTCAAGCGGATCACCGTTTGCTTATCGATCGCCGCAGGTTCGCGCCGATGAACAAACTTGCCGAAAGCCCCGTCCTTGACCTGGGCGGCGAAATAGAAATCGGATTCCGCACGTGGGAAGTTATCGACAGTCACGGGAATCATTGTTTCCGCCGCGGGTGCGGCGGTCTGTGCCTGGACTTGAAGAAGGCTGACCGGCGCAAGCGACAGGGCCAGCGCAGCAAGGATAGGATAAGGCTTCATAGGTTGGTTTTTGTTTGATCATTTCACCTCCTCGATGTCCGGGAGCACCCAGGTTTTTTCGAAAAGCGGTTTCTCGGGACCGTAGAAACGAAAAAGCACTTCGAACGGGCCTTTGGGATCAGTGGGCACCCAATTGGCCTCCTCACCAGCCGGAGCCGCCGGTCCGAAATAGATTTCCACGGATCCATCTGCATTCTTTTGCAGACCGGGAGTATTCGAGCCACGGCTGGACCACGACGTCTCACGAATGAGCGCGTGCGTCGCCCCATCGTAGACCGTGGCAGACCAGTACAGCTTCACCGGAGGATTGGCGGGAACTGCCAGACGATAAGTCTTCGAACCGTCCAACCGCTGGTCGGCCTTGTCCTTGATCGTCATCAGATAAAATTGGCCGACGCCAATATGTTTCGCGCTGAAGTAGGCCATGGAGTAGGTGACCGCGCGTCCATCCGTGGGATAGCTATCTGGATGTGCGAAGAAGTTGGGCATGCCCTCGGCGACTTCCTGGGAGGCGGGCAATGCCCAATGATTGCCCTCATTGAAAGGCGGAATGAAGACCCTCTCGTATTGCGTCTCGATCCAGGCGTGGGCCTCGCGGGCGGCCCTCTCGAAGATCGCCTTAGTCTGGGCATCCGGTGTGAAAGGCTTGCCCTTTTCGATGCCGATCGACTTGAGCATATCGATCATCACTTTGTCTCGCATCAGCCACGGCTCGATTTGAACAATGCGATTCAAAGATTCGAAGAAGCGCCCGTCGTAAGGAATGGTGGCGTCGTACATCGCTCCGAATGCATCGACAAACCGCGTTTGTGGTTCGCTTCCTTTGCGGGCTTCCGATAACGGATAAAACTTCACGCGTCTGCCGTAGGCGACCGCCTTGGCAATGTCCTCGTCACTGCCGCTCTTGAGATTGGAGCGCAACAGCGCATAGCCTTGATAGGTATCGGATTGGAGCGGGATGTAACCACTCGGCACCTTCTCTTTGTAGTCGGGCGGGAGGATCAAATATTTGCCGCCCTTGCCTTTGTCCACACCCGCGGGGCCGACGTCCTCAATCGCGTTTTGCCAGGCGTCGTCCACACTGCCGGTGATCGAGCCTCCATCCGCCGGGGGGATTTCCAGCACCACGGGGCCATCCTTGGTATTGTAGAACGGCGTGAAGTAGATCGTGTCGGAATTGGGCGTGAGCGTCTGATCTTTCCAATTGATCGGTCGCGACCAGTAGACGACCTGATTCGGGCCGCCCTGGAGATTGATGAACGCCTGCAGCATCAGGTCGAAGTTGACCGCCGGCATACCCCAGAGGATGGCCTCGACAGCGCGGCGCTCTGTGGTGCGTTTGGCGAGCTCCTGGGCGGTGTAACTTTCCGCGGCGACAGAACTGCGGGCGAGCATCAAGGTGAACGCAGCACAGTGAAGGAGAGAGGTGAGTTTGGCCTTCATAGTTATAAGCAATGGAGTGAGTTAGCGATGGCGCCCTCCTCCTCCGCCACGGTGACCGCCGCCACCACCGCCCCCGAACGAATGCGCACCACCGCCACCTCCACCGCCGAATGAGCGCGAGCCGAAATCGGCTCCTCCTCCGGAGTGCTGGAAGCTCTGGTGCTGCTGGATGTGGGTTTCGCCGCGGCTGCGGCTGTTGAAGTCGCGACCGAGATTATTCGCGACATCGCCGGCGGGTTGCGTCTCGGCCCGCTTGACTGGCGCACGGTTCTCGATGTTTTCGCGAGTCACGTGTTGCTGTCCGCTGCCGCCCTGGCCCAAACGATTTCCCTGCTGGTTTGGCTCGATCTTGCGTTCGCCGCCGCCGTTGGCCCCGAGGCGATTTTGGGCGTCGGGACGGTTGGGTTGCTTGTCACCGCGGTTCTGATTGATGTTGTCCGCCCGTTTCTCCCGGGCGTCTTTCAGCGAGTCCTGCTTATCGACGGATTCCCAATTTCCATCGCCGTATTTCGACCAGTCGCCCTTACCGTCGCGCCGGTAGACGTTGCCATCCCGCCCGGCATAGATATCACCATCGTGGCGGGCGACTCCGCCGCTATGGTCATCGGTCTTCCACGCACGGCCGCCGCCTTCCGAGCCGCGCCAGCGGGCGGCACCGCCATCGTCTGTCGCCACGTGCCCGGCCCGCACCCAGTCGTCGCCCCGGCGCGCGGCGCTCGTGCCCCACTGGGCATAGCCATTGTTCCCCTGCCGCGTCGCCCACGCGGTATTCGTGCGGGGATTGTAACCAGCAGCTACCGTGCGCGCTCCATAGGGACCCGCCACGCGCGCCGCCCGGCCGTAATTTCCCGTCACGGGATTGTACCAAGCCGCCCGGCCCGCCGTGGCATAGGGACCGTAGTAACGCCCGCCCACAGCGTAGCCGCCACTCCACGGATTGTAGGCCGCAGCAAAACCATAAGTCGCCGGCCACGGGCGGAAGATTGGCACCCGTCCGCCCCACGCGACCCACGGACGATAATACCAGCCCGTCCCCCAGACGAGCGCTGCACCGGTGGCGACACCAGCGACGAAGGAACCGAAGTATCCCCCCGTGTAACTACACACCACCACGTCGTCGGTATCGCCGGGCTCCACATTGACATAAGTCACGCGATAGACGGGGCAGGACGGCGGGATGGTATAGATCGCCTCCGGCACATGCACGCAGACCTTCCACGGCCCGACCGCTGCGGAGGACATGAACCAGACAGCATCCTGGCAGAGATAGTAGTTATCCTCGTAGCGAACGACATCGGAGCTGGTATTGGCCGCATACGTCATTTTGGTGCCTTCCACCTCTTCAAACTTCGGCTCGCCGTCGTAGGCGACCTTGGCCTTGGCTTCGGCTTCCTTGCATTTCACCACCGCTTCCTGCGGCACTTCAGCGAGAAGTACCGCGTCTTCCGCCTCAGGTGTCCCGGGCACGGAGGCGAGGACGTCAGATGCCGGGCTGTCATCCGGGATGAGCTTGAAATCCTCGGGGAGATCGTTGCCTGCATAACTCATGGGCATGTTCCGCCCCTTTGTGCGGAACCAGCGTCCGCTCACGAGAAAGTAGATCTGGTGATCTTGCGTATCCTGGAAGACCCAGCTCTCGGTATTCTTCGCCCACATGAGATGTGTGCCTTCGATCTCCTCCCACACGGGATTGCCGTCGAAGACGATCAGTTCCGCCGGCTCCTCGGAGTAATAGACCTTCGGGATCAACATGCCGCGTTCCACCTTGGCCGGGATCGCCGCTTTCACGTGGTCCCACTGGTCGCCCTTCGGCAGCTTGCTGAGTTCCTTCGGCAGGTCGGCAGTGAGCGACCAGTCGCCATTGACCGCCGACGCAGTCAGCCACGTTTTGTCATCGAGAAGATAGTAGGCCGACGTCGAGGGATCGAAGAGCAGGTCCCAGTTTGTATTCACCACGAACTGCAACTTCGTCCCCGCAATCGGCGCTAGCACGGGCTTCCCCTGCACCATGAGCAGGAGGGCCGGCTGCGTGCTGGCGAAAACCTTGGGCGGATCCATCTTCAAGTTAACCGGCTTTGCATCCTTGCTGCGCTCGACACCGGCGGCCAGGCGATCGAGTGAGACGGTGAGCGAGTGCGGCGGCAGCGTTTTCTTGAGCAGATCTTCCATCGGCGCCGCCTCGGAATCGGGCAGCGAAGGAAAACGCGCGGAAGTGACGGTTAAGTTGCGGATGTAAACCGTGCGGGCGGCCGCGTCCGCAGTCGTCGCGCCCTCGAGGTTGGCCACTCCGATGACTGGCTTGCCATCCTTTCCCGTCATCACGAAGGCAATGCGTGCCTTGAGCTCACGGTAACTTTTCCATTCATCGATTTGCGGCTGATAGATCGTAAGCTTCACGCCGTTCTTGGTGATCTCGCGCGGCCAGCCGGGATCGGTCGGCGCATTGGCGGACGTGGGCTTCGTCTTGCTCGATGGGGCAGCCGCGAGAAGTTGAATCTGCAGCGGGCTCAGGGCGATGGAAGCAACGAGACAATAGGCGATGGCTTTCATGAATGGGGAAGGATGGAGAGAGTTATTTCGGGGAGACTTGTGTGGTCAGGATATTGAATCCAGGGGCGCTGTGCGTGGCGCGGTTCACAGGCTGGTCGGTGACGATGAGTGTCGTGCCCGGCGTGACGAGAGAGCGCGCTTGCGCGAGGAATTCCAACGGGATGACGGCGTGCTTCTCGAGCGCCTTAAGATCGGGCGCGGGTGTGCCATCCGCGCTGCCGAGCGCCTGCCAGTCGTGACTGCCGTCCGAGTTCACTTTCTCCAGCGCGCTGAAGGCGTAGTTACCGGTGATTTTGCCCGCATCGCCGCCGATGGAAGCGCGACCGATCTCGACGCCATTGCGATAGACGTAGGCCTCGCGATCCGCGCTGCTGAAAAGAATGGAGACCGGGCCGCTGGGCGATTTCTCGGGCTTCCAGATGAACTCACCCTGTGGCACCTCAGACGACGCCTCGCCCGTCTTGCCGGAAAGGAGCAGCCCCGGATTGGATGTGGTGCCCGGCGCCGCTTTGGCGTCGGTCACGATCACCGTCGAACCGTTGCTGGTCACGGTGTAGAGTTTCTGCGCGAAGTCCAGCGGCAGCCGCACGCAACCGTGCGACGCGGGGTAACCAGGCAGATTGCCCGCATGCATGGCGACACCACCCCACGTGAGCCGCTCCATATAGGGCATCGAGGCGCCCTTATAGATGCTGGAGTTGTGCTTCACATTTTTCTCGAGAATGGTGAAGACACCGGTCGGCGTGCGATGTCCCGATTTTCCCGTGCTGACCGTCGAGCGACCGATGCGAATGCCATTGCGGTAAACGTAGAGCGTCTGCTCCGGGATGCTGACGATGATCACCACTGGCCCACTCGGCGACACTTCAGGCTTCCACACATAATCGCCCGCCTTCAATTGAGGTGTGAGCGGCTTTTCCTCACGCCCCTTGGTAAAGGATTCCGCGTGCAAGATGGTGGAAGTGCAAATGATTGCAGCGGCAAGGAAACGAGTGGTGTGGATCGGTTTCATGAAACGGAACGGTCACGGATTGGCGCGGACGGATTGAGTGGCGCGAGATGCACGGGGCGGAATGGTGCGAGCAAACGCAACCACATCCGGTCGGGCGCAAGCAGGCCGGCGAGCAGGAGAATTACGCCGGCCAAGCCGCACCAAAAGCCTGCCGTGTAGGTGACGGGCGGAGCGACCTGCGCTGCTGGTGTGGCAGCCGCCATGGCGGGATTTGGCGCGACCTCGAATATCTCGGCGGGGAAGTCGATGATCTGCAGCTTTTGCGCATCGAGGTCGAACCAAGTCAGCCGTGCCGCGGGAATGATGAACCGGCCGGGCCGCTGGCAGACATACGTAAAGGTGTCGCGCCGCTTGCCGCTCAAGGCGCCGCGCTCGCTTTCATCGAGCACTTCCGGCGGCTTCGGATAGACACGCAGGCCATCGATCTTCCCAGCGGGAAATGGCGGAAAGGCCATCGCAGGGACATCCGGCGCGGAGTAAGTGATGGTCCGTGTAAAGGCATCTCCTGCCTTTGCGTGACCCGGCTTGGGCGCCCACGTCTCCTCCACTTTCAGGTCGCGTGCGCTGATCAAATTGCCAAGCCGCTCGGCGCCGGGAGGCGCTTTCACCGTGAGTGCCAAAGGGTCTGTCTTTACCACGGCGGAGACCGGCTCCTTGTCGAGCGGCTGGCGTTTGAATTGGAAGCGCACCGAAAAGGAAGGGATCGTCAAGTCGCCGGCCTTGCGTGGGAATGCCGAGACTTCGTGCCGCTGCACGGTGTAGCTCGTGCCGTCGATGGTTTCGGTAGAAAGCGTTGGGCTGCCCGATGGCGGGACCAGCAGCAAGCCGGAGGGACTGGGCAGAGTCAGCGTCGGCGAGCCGGAAAAGAATCCGGGCGCGAGCAACTCGACGACCACGATCACGCGCTGCCCGACCCACAGGTCGCCCTGCTTCTCCAGAGACGTGCGCACCTTCGGCTCCTGCGCCAGGCCACCGGCGACGCCGAAGACCAGCAGGCAGGCGAGCCGGCACAGGGATCCGATGAGCCGTTTCATTTCGCGCCCTCCTTCGCGGCCTGGTAGGCAAACTTCGCGCGGAGAAAATCTCCCGGAGTCGTTTGCACGCGTCGAAGCCATGTGGCGCGCATTTCTTCGTCCGACATCTGCCCCTCGGCCATTTCGGTCGGATCGCCCTTCTTGTTGTCGCCCTTTTGGTCGAAGACGATCTTGTCCGGAGTATAGGCGTTTGTCTGCTCGGTCGCGCGATCCTTGCTCGAGGTATCCATCTTCGCCTTGCGGGCCATGGCCAGTGCCTTGTTGTCCTCGGCTTCGTTCCAACCTTTTCGAAAGCCGAGTGCGCGATCGTAGCTCACGATCGCCGCATCGTAATTGCCATGCATGAGCCACGCATTGCCCTGGTCAAACGCGCCCACCGCCCCCGGCACGCGGGCGAACGTCTTCGCCGCCGCCTCGAAATCTCCATTGCGATACTGCGCCGTGGCGATGCGATAGGGGTCCGCGTAAGCCTTCGCCGCGTCGGCAAATTTCTTCTCCTGCATCAGCCAGTCGCCGCGGCGATTCGCAGTGATCCAGAAATGGCTATTGCGCAACGAACCAATCCCGAGCGCGAGCGCGCAGATGGCTATGGCGATGGATGCGGCGTACTTCATGCGCGGTTGGCGGTTTGCGCCATCCATCCACGGCGGAAGAACGCGAGTAGCAGCACAGCGAGAATGGGCGTGAGCCAATAGCCGCTCTCTTCCCAGCGGTCACTCAATTCACCCAAGGCGGCGGTGGCAAACTTCGCCGCGCGCGCCAGTGCGGTGACATCGGAATCGTCCGCTGCCAATCGCACCACGCTCGCGTCCACAACACCGGCGGCGCTCGACAATTCATCGAGCTCCGCACCGGCTAGCAGCGGTGGCAACAGGCGCACTGGGGTCGAGGATTTCTTCCGCCACGCCGCGAGCGGTGCGGATTGTTCCGGCGCGACGCTGTCGGTGATCCAAAGGATGGAGCCAGAGCCCGCCTCCGCCAGCGTCTGGTCAGCCAACCGCAACGCTTCGGCCGCTGCGTCACCTTCCTCGGGCATGATCTTCGGATCGAGCGCCTGCGCGAAGGTATTGATGATGCCGTCGTCGGTTGTCGCCGGCATCACAACGTGCGCAGTGCCCGAGTAGGCGATGAGCGACGTCTTCGCTCCGCGGCGTTGCACGAGAAGATCTTGAACCTTTTGGACCGAACGGACGAGCCGGCTGGGCTGCACATCCTCGGTGATCATGGAGGGCGAAACCTTGAGCACGATGGCGAGGGCGGCGGTGTCATCGGCAAAGGGCGCGGGCTCGCGCCGCCATGTGGGGCCAGCCAGCGAGATCACCCCAATGAGCCAGCCGATGCCAATGAGGTGCAATGGGGTAAACCGCGACCGGTGCGCCGTCCCTCGCAGCAGGAAGGGCAGAAGATGAGGAGCGACAATACCGCTCCAGACCTGCGCGGCATTCTGCCGTCGCCAGATAGCCCACCAAAGCAGCGCACAGGGGAGGATGGTCAGCAGCAACCACGGCCGTAGGAAATGGAAATCCCCGATCATGCTGCGGCCTCCTCTTGCTGTACCGACGCGGCCTTGCTCGCCGGCGGAGTGGAGGCTGCCGCGCGGCTCGCGAGCAATTGCCACGCGTGCTGGAGAGCAGAGATGAGCAGGCCGACCGCCAGCGGCCACCAATAGACATCCCGCCGCGGACGATGGCTGATCGTCTGCGCCTGCCGCGTTTCGAGTTCATCCAACTGCTTGTAAATCCCCTCCAGTTCCCCGCGATCCGACGCGTGCGAATAAAGGCCACCCGTCGTGGCGGCCACTTGCTTCAATGTTTCCTCGTCCAGTGCATCCTCTCCCGCGGCCTGCGGGTCCCCGACGGCCACGGTATGGATGACGACTCCCTTGTCCCGAGCAATCTCTGCGGCTTTGGCCGGGGGCACCTTGCTCGCCGTGTCGTTGCCGTCCGTCAATGCAATGAGCACACGCTGCTTCACCGTGCTACGATCGAAAACCGTGAGCGCGAGGCCGAGCGCGTCGCCAAAGGCCGTCTGCGGCCCTGCCATTCTCACCTGTGCATCGTCGAGCAGCTCGCGGCACACTTTCAGGTCTTCGGTGAAAGGCGCTTGCACGAAGGGGGCGCTGCCAAAAAAGATGAGACCCACACGATCGCCCTTCCGCCGCGCGAGAAAATCGTCGAGCACTTCCTTTACTGCCGTGAGACGGTCCACCGTCTTGCCGCTCGCGTCCTCGAAATCCTTCGTCTCCATCGAGCCGGAAAGATCGACGGCCAGCAGTAGATCGCGCACAGGCACATTTTTCGTGATGGCGGGCTCGATAATCTGCGGACGCGCCAACGCCAGTATGGTGGATATCCACAACACGACCAACGCGGCGCGGCGCAACCAGCCCCCCCGCATGACCACGGCACCTTCCGCCGGTCGCTGGCCGCTCTGCTCGGCGAGTCGCGGCAGAAAGGGCACCACCAATCCCTGGCGTGGCTCACGGTGCGCGGGCGTAAGCCACCAGACCAGCGCCGGCAGCGGGAGTAGCGCGAGCAGCCATGGATACGCCAGCGTGAGCATCAGGCCACCTCCCTTCGATGGTGCACGAGCCAGTGCCGGACCAGTTCGGCGAGTTCACGCAGGGCGGATTCATCCAGTGCTGCCGCCGTTCGCGGATCGTAGCTCACCTGCTCGAGGATCGAGCCAAGGCCTTTGGAAAAAGCTGTGGTGCCGCCAGTACGGTCAAGAAAGGCCGACCATGCGGAACCGGTAAGCGAGGCGACTTCCGCCCGCGGCCAGGCGGAAAGCGCTGCGCGTTTCAACAGCTCGGCGAGGGACGTCAACGCTTGCGCCCTCCGCGAGATATCGAAGAGCGCACGCTCCTGCCGTGACAATTCCGCCAGCGCCTCGCGGCGATAGCGATTGCGCTGCCACCGCAGAAGGGCACGGAGGGCAAGAAGCGCTCCGAGAAATAGCAAAAGCCCGAGCAGCCAATTCCAAGCCGGCGCCAAGGGCCACCACGGCGCCGGTGCCGGCGCCACGATATCGTGGAGGCGATCGAGGCTCGTGGGATCGTTCATCATGCCCTCGCTCCGAGTTGATGCCGCAGCTGCTCCACCACACCCGAAGCTGTGCTCAGCGGCACGACGGGAGTCTCCCGCTGCAAGAGGAAGCGCCTTCCCACCGCACGCATTTCGGTGAAGGTCTCGCGAAAACGGTCGCGCAGCTTATTGCTCCCGGTGTCGACCTCCAGTTGCCTCGCACCATCGCTGAAGACCAGCGGACCGGCATCGGGCAGGTCGGCCTCCAGCGGGTCGTAGATGTAAGCGAAAAGCACGTCGTTGTGCTGCGCGATACGCGTCATCAGCTGGCGCGATTCCTCGTCGTGACCTGCGCCGTCGCTGATCACGCAGACAAGGAAATCGTGCTTGGCCAGCCGCACGCAACGGCGGAGCGCTTCATTGAACATCTTGGGATTTGGCGTGATGCCGGCGTCGAGCGACAACGCGTGGTTTTGCTCCACCACCGCATGCAGGATTTGCATGGCCGCCGCGTGGCTGCGCTGCGGACGAATCTCGGTGACCGCGGTGTCGTTGAAGATCAGCGCGCCGATACGATCCTTTTGCGCCAGCACGCGCCAGGCACCCAGCGCCGCTGCCTCCGCGGCCGTGACGGATTTCATATTGCGCACGCTGCCAAAGAACATGCCCAGCCGCTGATCCACGAGGAGCAGCACCGAGCGCTCGCGTTCCTCAGTGTAAACGCGGCTGTGCGTCTTGCGCGTGCGCACGGTGACTTTCCAGTCGATCTGCCGGATATCATCGCCGGGCTGATAGCGGCGGATTTCCTCGAAGTTCAATCCACGCCCGCGCAAGCGCGAGGCATACCGCCCCGCGAGCAGCGAATGGATCGGCTGGCGGGGAAGAAAGCTGAAGCCCTTCGCGCGATATTGCAGCGCCATGAGCTCGGCAAGCTGCACATAGACTCCAGAGGTGTTCTCGGCAGCGGGCATGATCAGGGCACGGCGACCAGTTTTACGATTTCGTCGAGCACCGCATCCTTCGTCACGCCCTCGGCCTCAGCCTCGTAGGTGAGGATGAGACGATGCCGGAGGCAGGCATGCAGCGTGTCTTTTACGTCGTCCGGAGTGGCGGTGTCGCGCCCGGCGAGCCAGGCACGCGCGCGCGCTCCGCGATCGAGTGCCAGCGTGCCACGGGGGCTCGCGCCGACTTTGATCCACTGCGCGATTTTGGATTCCTTGAAATCACCCGGCCGCCGCGTCGCCGCGATCAAAGCCACGATGTATTTTTCCACCGTCTCGGAAATCTGTACGGCGAGCACTTCCTTGCGCGCGTCCATTACCGCACTGGCCGGTACTTGGGAATTTGTTGCGGGCGCCGTGCCTGCGTCCTCGCCACGCACCAGTCGCAGAATCTTCCGCTCATCCTCATCATTCGAATAGCCGACAAAGACATGCAGGAGGAACCGATCCATCTGGGCCTCGGGCAGGGGATAGGTTCCCTCCTGTTCGATTGGATTCTGCGTGGCCATGACGAGGAAAAGATCGGGCAGCGGGTGCGTCTTGCCGGCGATCGTGACCTGCCGTTCCTCCATCGCCTCGAGCAGTGCGGCCTGGGCCTTGGCCGGCGCACGATTGATTTCATCGGCGAGAATGAGATTCCCGAAGACCGGCCCCTGCTGAAAGACGAACTTACCACCCGCCCCCTCGCCGGTGTAGATTTCCGTGCCGGTAATATCACTCGGCAATAAATCCGGTGTGAATTGAATGCGCGAAAACTGGCTCTCGAGATTCTTCGCGAGTGTCTTGATCGTGCGCGTCTTGGCCAGGCCGGGCAGGCCCTCCATGAGCAGATGGCCATTGGCGAGCAGCGCGATGAGCAGTTGATCCACCACGGCCTCCTGGCCGATGACAGCGGCACTGATGCGTTGCTTGAGGTCGAGGATTTGTTCGCGGGCGGTCATAATTGATTCACTGATAAAATCGCGGGGCCATGATGGGGCCACTTGCGACGGGGCATATCTGAACTCGAAAGCGTCTCCGGCGCTTGGAACGCCGGAGACGCCGTTACAATGAGGGATGGCGGATTAATTCGGCTTCATCGACTCTAGTTCTTTGAGTCGCTTGAGCGCTTCCTGTTGTTTCAGCATGCCGTAGCCGATGCCGCTGGGATTGAGCGTCGAACCGGCTTGATACGGATACTCGGCGAAGTCGGAGAAGAAGTTCTTGATCTGCGCCTGAATGGGCACGAGCAACCACATTTGACGACCGACGAAATCCGCCCAGCCGGCGGCCTCGTCTTGAGCTTTCTCGTAAGGATCCATGCGGAGATTGGTGATCAACGACCAAGCGGGCAACTGGCGGGTGGAGGTCGCGATATTACCAGCACTGTTCTGAGCGAAACTCGCCTTCCAATCTTGCCAGCGCAACGCATTGAGATTGCCGCCCTGATCAAAATAGAAGATCGACTCGCGCGGGCCGGCTTTTTCTTTCCCCTCGAAGTAAGGCTTAAAGTTATAGCCATCGAGATGGACTTTGAAGTCTTTGCCATTGGCGGAATATCCCTTGGCCAGTTTCGCCTTCACGTCCGGCTCACCGGCGGCGGCGCAGAGCGTGGGAAACCAATCGATGAGCGAGATGATCTCGTTGCTCACCGTGCCGGGCTTCACGGTCCCAGGCCAGCGGATCATCATGGGAACGCGGAAGCCGCCTTCCCAAGTCGTGCCTTTTTCGCCATGGAACATGGTCATCGCACCATCCGGCCAGAGGGCAATCTCCGCGCCGTTGTCGGTGGTGTAAACGACGATGGTGTTATCGGCGATCTTCAGTTCATCGAGGAGGTTGAGCAGTTCGCCCACCATGGCATCGTGCTCGACCATGCCATCGGCGTGGATGCCTTTGCCCGTCTTGCCTAGCGATTCTTTTTTGAGGTGGGTGAATATATGCATGCGGGTGGTGTTGAACCACATGAAGAAGGGTTTATCTGCCTTCACCTGGCGCTGGATGAAATCCTTGCCGGCGGCGAGGAATTCTTCATCCACCGTGGGCATGCGAGCGGTATTCAGGGGGCCGGTGTCTTCGACCTTGCCGTCGGCAAAGGAGTGGATGACGCCGCGCGGACCGAACTTCTTTTTGAACTCCGGATCTTTCGGGTAGAAGTAACCTTCTGGCTCCTCCTCGGCATTGAGGTGATAGAGGTTGCCAAAGAATTCATCGAAGCCGTGCTTGGTCGGCAGATGCTCGTCGCGATCGCCGAGATGGTTCTTGCCGAATTGCCCGGTGGCATAGCCCTGCTGCTTCATCACGTCTGCGATGGTCGGGGTCCACGGCGGGATTCCGTGAGGATCGCCGGGCATACCGATGGTCAACAGACCGGTGCGAAATGGCTCCTGCCCGAGGATGAATGATGCACGTCCCGCCGTGCAACTCTGTTGTCCATAGGCATCGGTGAAGAGCATTCCTTCCTTGGCGATGCGGTCGATGTTCGGCGTGCGATAGCCCATCAGGCCCTGCGTGTAGGCGCTGATCTGGGGGACGCCGATGTCATCGCCGAAGATGACGAGAATATTCGGTTTCTTGTCCGCCGCCTGGGTAGACAACGACGCAGTCGCCGACAGGAGGGCGAGGGCCGTGAACTGCGCCGCGCGCAGCAAGTGCTTCCACCGACGCGGACGGCTGGTTGCCGCGAGCGCAGAGGTCGATTTTACTTTCATCATAGATAGTTTGGTTTCGGTTTATTCCGGGAGAGAAGGAGCGCGTCCCAAGCGGATCGGACGCTGGGAACGCAGATGGAGTTTCGCGGCCTTACTTGCTGCCCGGCGGTTCGGACAACTTGCGCATCACCTCGTCGAGATTGAAGCTCGCGGGCTTTTGCCGAGGTGGAAACTCCCGGAAGCTTTCGAGCCATTTCGCGACCAGCGCAGTTCCGCCATACAACATGTAGGCATGGTGGACGAACCAGTCGTCATACTTCATCGACTTGTCGCCGCGCTCGAACGGATCCTGGTAGAGGTCGAAGAGTTTGCCCATACGCAGCTTCTCGAAGCCTCGCCGCCAGATATCCAGGCCCTCGTGATTTTGCTCGATGAAGACCATCTTCCAGCGTCCATAACGGATGCCGAATACATCTCCGTCATCGCTCCAGTAGATGAATTCCTTGCGCGGTGATTCCTTCACCTCGCCCTTGAAGAAAGGGATCAGATTGGAACCATCGAGGTGAACCTTGAAGGTTTTGTTACCCGCTTGATAGCCCTTCAGGCACTTGGCGACAATGTCGGGTTCCCCCGCC
>JBGGMZ010000300.1:0-14231 GCA_041287745.1 Chthoniobacter sp.
CTCGAGGACACTCACTCCGTGGCGAACAGCCTGCGCTGGGGTCCGGATGGCTGGCTCTACGGCGCCCACGGTAGCACCGTCACGGCCAAGATCGTGCGCCCGGGCATCGACAAGGAACCCATCGCCGAGATCGAGGGACAAGACATCTGGCGCTATCAGCCCGAGACCCATCGCTTCGAGGTCTTTTGCGAGGGCGGCGGCAATACCTTCGGCGTGGAAATTGACGCCAAGGGCCGCATCTTCTCCGGCCACAATGGCGGCGACACGCGCGGCTTTCACTACATGCAGGGCGCCTATCTCAAGAAAGGCTTCGACAAACACGGGCCGCTCTCGAATCCCTTTACCTTTGGTTACTTCGACATGATGGAGCACGCGAAGGTGCAGCGTTTCACGCACACCTTCCTCATTTATGAAGGCGGCGCGCTAAATGCCTCGCACCTCGGCCATTTGTTTGGTCCCGAGCCGTTGCAGAATCAGGTGGTCGAGACGGAGATCACGCCGCAGGGATCCACCTTCAAGACCCGCGATCTGCAGCGCCCGATCACGAGCACGGACCCATGGTTCCGCCCGGTCGATATCAAGGCCGGCCCAGATGGCGTCATCTACCTTTTCGACTGGTACGTGCCGCAGCTCGCGCACAGCCGCACCTACTCCGACTTGCAACAGGGCGCGCTCGATTTGGCCCGTGGCCGCATCTATCGCCTGCGTGCGAAGGATTCCACGTTTAAGCCCACGCCCGATTACAGCAAGGAGACCACGGCCCAACTTGTGCAGGATCTGCGCAGCGAGAACAAGTGGGTCCGGCAGACCGTGCAGCGTCTGATCGCCGATCGCCACGACGCCGCCATCGTGCCTGATGTGAAGAAACAGATCGACGCCAACGACGGCCAGTATGCGCTCGAGCTTTTGTGGGCCTTGCATGGCAGCGGCGGGCTCGATGCTGCAACCGGCGTGCATCTGCTCGATCACAAGGACCCCTATGTGCGCATGTGGACGGCGCGCTTGCTCGGCGATGCCGATTCCGTCACGCCCGAAGTCGCGAAGAAACTCGCCGAGGTTGCGGAGAAGGAAACCAACGTGGAGACCCGCGCGCAATTTGCCTGCACCGCCAAGCGCCTCCCCGTCGCGCAGGATTTGCCCATCGTCCGCGCATTGCTCGGCCACGATGCCGATACCTCCGACCCACGCCAGCCGCTGCTGCTCTGGTGGGCCATCGAAGCCAAGGCACAGAATGATCGCGATGCGGTGCTCGCCTTTTTCAAGGACTCGCCGCTGTGGGACCGCGCACTCGTGAAGCAATACATCCTCGAGCGCATCATGCGCCGTTACGCCCAGACCGGTGCGCGCAAGGACCTGCTCACCTGCGCCACGATCTTCGACATGTCGCCCACGCCCGAGCATTCGAAGATCCTCATGACCGGCTTCGAGGCTGCGTTCAAGGGCCGCCCGCTTTCCGGCCTGCCGGATGAACTCGTCGCCGCGATGAGCCGCCACCACGTCGGCTCCGTCGCGTTGTCGCTTCGGCAGGGCGACGCCGGGGCAATCGACAAGGCGCTGAAGGTCATCGCCGATGAAAAGGCCTCTGCACAAACCCGCCTGGAGTACGTCACCATCCTCGGTGAAGTGAAAGCGCCGGCATCCGTGCCAGTCTTGCTCGAGCTCGTGGAGAAGACCAAGGACGAGCCGCTGCGCAAGGCCGCGCTGGCCGCGCTCGCGCCCTACGACGATACCCAGATTGCGAAGCGCGTGGTGGCTGGTTTTCCCAAGCTGAGCAAGGCCTCGCAGCCTGCTGCGCTGAGCCTGCTCGCCAGCCGGGCCGGTTCAGCGGTGCAACTTATCAGCGCCGTGGAAAGCGGCAGCATCTCGCATCAGCAGGTGCCGCTGGAAGTGGTGCGCAAGATCAAGCTCTTTACCACCGACGACCTGACCGCGCGCACGGAAAAGATCTGGGGCTCCGCCGGGCGCGCGACGTCTGCGGACATGGCGCAAAAGATCCAGCGCCTTGGCGTATTGCTGCGCGACGGTGGCACCGGGGATCCCTACGCGGGTCACACCGTCTTCATGGGCACCTGTGGCGCCTGCCATACGCTGCACAATCAAGGTGGTCAGGTCGGTCCGGATCTCACCAAGTTCAAGCGCGACGATCTCGATGCGCTGCTGCTCAATATCATCAATCCCAACGCGGAGATTCGTGAGGGCTATGAAAATTTCCTCGTCACCACCAAGGACGGGCGTGTGATTAACGGATTCCTCGTCGAGCAGGCGCCGCAAGTCGTCGTGCTGCGCGGCCTCGATGGGCAGAACGTCTCGCTCACCCGCGCGGAGATCGCCGACATGAAAAACGCCGGCGTCTCTCTCATGCCCGAGGGGTTGCTCGACGCTTACACCGATCAGCAGGTGCGCGATTTGTTTGCCTATCTTCGCACGACCCAGCCGCTGCTGGTGAAGGGCGGCGGTGGCGCGCCCTAGTAAAGGCGGCCAAGGATATCCCGCGGAAAAGGTGGGGATTAATATTCATGCATAACTATCACAGGCTCAGAGGCCTGTGATGATATTAGTTCTCTCGAATTGAAATTGCGATTTTGACGCAATCAAATTGATCATTCGTTCGTTCCCCCTCGTTGAGTGGCACATCAATCCATTCCCGAACGATTAACATCAAACACAGAACATATGATCACCAAGACCTCAAATATCACCCGCATGGCGCTCGCTTTGGGCGCTGTACTCTGCCTCGGCTCCTCCGTCATGGCCGGCCCGGACCCGATGTATATCATGTATAACGGCAAGATGATGAAACTCACCCCAATGACCAAGGACGTGACCCTCGCGAATGGTTGCAAGGTGTGCTACGGCGGCACCGTGACCAATGCCAAGGGCAAGACCGTCACCTTGAAAAACGGCGACATGGTCGGCAACGATGGCTCGGTGATGACGCCGGCGGCCAAGAAGGCCCACGGCGGATAGACTGATTTCCGATATCAAAAAAGAAGCCCGGTTGCTTTCCAGCAGCCGGGTTTCTTTTTTTAGCACGCGCAGGACGTGCGGTCATTCTACCGATCGATCAAGGCATGTACTGCTCGTGAACGAGCTGATAGTCGCCCAGCTTTTTCGCGGAGTACTTCTTCTCTTTCGGAAGCCAGCCGTGCTCGATCATGTAGCTATTGAGTTCACCGGCGATCATGCGCCCGGTGCGCGCCGAGTCATCGGTCACGCCCATCATGGCCTGGCTCGTCATGCTCATTACCGCACTGCCAGGACCGCTGCTCTCGAGCAGGCCGGGCATGGCGTTGCTGCCGCCAGTGGTTTCGAATGTCAGGAAAGGCTGGCCATTGCCCGAGAGGTCGATGACCGAGACGCGCGTTTCCATTTTGGAGCCGCCGGCGCCGAGGCCTACGCCCGCGCGGAGAATACGGCTGCCGGTGTTGACGCGGACAAATTCACCCGTGACGAGCCAGCCATTGTGCGGCAAGCCGCGGGGGGATGTGACGCGCTCGGCGGGAACGCAATGGGCGCTCACGCTCTTCACCGTGTAATTCGCGAGCACCCCGGCGATCTTCTTTTTGAAAGTCTCCGGGTCCTTGGCTTCCGAGCCGGCGATCTTGTAAGCGCCGGTCGTATTGAAATCGACGACATAGATCTTCGCCGGCTTTTGGGCGGGCTTGCCGGCAGTGCGGTGCTCCTCTCTCACGCTGACCGAAGCGCAGGAGGAAAAGAAAACGAGGGCGAGGGGAAGCAGGCCGGCGGCGAGAAGTTTCATAATTACACTCTTATAACGCCTTTGTAGCGTGTGCCGGTTGTGACCAATCTCCGGCCTTCTCGCAAAACAAATCGTT
This sequence comes from Chthoniobacter sp., assembly GCA_041287745.1. Taxonomy (GTDB): domain Bacteria; phylum Verrucomicrobiota; class Verrucomicrobiia; order Chthoniobacterales; family Chthoniobacteraceae; genus Chthoniobacter. Next base: position 3,837 of record JBGGMZ010000300.1, read on the forward strand.
GCAGCGGCGGTCTATGACCGCCGGGCCTACCGGCCGAAGTGGGATCGCGATTTCGGGAGATTAGCGACGGTCATAGACCGCCGTTGCAGCCAGTATCGGAGGCGTGAGAGCGCGCCCGTCCGGGAGACGGGTTATTGCAGCCGCTCGCTGGTTTCGGCTTTGAGCAGGTCGTCGATCGTCTCGCGGCGGGAGATCATTTCCACGCTGCCGTCTTCCTCCAGCCAGAGCTGTGGGGCGCGGCCGATGGAGTTGTAATTGCTCGACATGGCGTAGCCGTAGGCGCCGGCGTCGCGCAGGGTGAGCAGGTCGCCGGGCGAGGGGCGGGGCAGCATCCGTGGGGCGAGAAGCTCGCGGTCATCGCGGGTGAAGATATCGCCGCTCTCGCAGAGCGGGCCGGCGACCACGATGGGTTCGCGTGGGACATTGGGATCTTCGTCGTCCTTGCCCACGATATCGATCGCGTGATAGCTGCCGTACATGGCGGGGCGGACGAGATCGACGAAGCCGGCATCGACCATGGCGAAGGTGGCGCCGCTGCCTTTTTCATTGCTACGGGTCTGCTTCACATCGGTCACGCGGGCGACGAGGGTGCAGCCGGGTGCGACGTAATAGCGGCCGGGTTCGATCTCCAGGCGCAGGTCGCGGCGGGCCTTGGCCACGAGGCGCTGATGGCAGGAAACGAAGAGATCGTGCAGCGGCTCGATCGGCACCTGCGCGCCGTGGTCCTTGTAATTATGCGGGATGCCGCCGCCGAGGCTAATGGCATTCACGCTCGGGAATTTCTGAAGGAGCGTGACGAACTCCGCGGCGAGGCGGGTGAGATTGTCGTGCAACTCCTGGAACTGCGGACCGCTGCCGATGTGGGCGTGGAGCATGGTGATCTCGAGACCGGCCTTGTCGGCCAGTTCCTTCGTGGCGAGGAGATCATCGAGCCAGATGCCGTGCTTCGAGCTCGGGCCGCCGGTGTCGCAGGAATTCACATGGCCGTGGCCGAAACCGGGGTTGATCCGGATGGAGACGGGGCCGTTGTAGCCCGCCTTCTTTAGGTCGGCGATCTGGCCGGGGGAGCCGATATTCGGCAGGATGCCATTTTCCAGCACGACCTGCATGGCGTTGTCTCGGAAGACATCGCAGGTCAGGGCGATGACGGGCGGCTGATGTCCGCCCGGGTGTCCGGCGCGGAGCGCGCGCAGCACCTCATTGCCGGAGACGGCGTCGATCCAGATATTTGCCGCTTTCATCTCCTTCAGCACCTTGGTGGCCGGGCAGGCTTTCATCGCAAAGCGTGCCTGCACGCCGTCGGTATCGGTCAAAAACTGGATGTCGGCGATCCGCTGGCGGACGACACGGGCGTCGTAGAGCCAGAAGGGCGTGCCGACTTTTTCGGCGAGCGAACGGAGCAGGGCGGGCGAGTGATTCATGGAAAAGGGGGGCGAAGCATGCGACGACTCCGGCGGAGGTGCAAGCGAGGGATTTGGAATGACGAATGAGGAATGCCGAATGGCAGATGGCAGATGGCAGATGGCAGATGGCAGATGGCAGATGGCAGATGGCAGATGGCAGATGGCAGATGGCAGATGGCAGATGGCGGATGGCGGATGGCGGATGGCGGATGGCGGATGGCGGATGGCGGATGGCGGATGGCGGATGGCGGATGGCAGATGGCACATGACCGATGGCAAATTTCAAATCAGCCATTGGCAATCTGCCATCTGCCATGAAAAATGTCCGTTCCATGAATTCCGCCCGTATCGAAGTCGACCTAGGCCCGCGTAGCTATCCGATCGTGATCGGAGGGGGATTACTGTCGGAACTCGGAAAGATTTTGCGAGGACACGGATTGCGGCAGGTGGATGCGTTCGTCATTACGAATGCGAAGGTCGGCGGGCTGCATTTCGAGAAACTGCGCGCCGCGCTGGAAGCGGCAGAGTTCCGCCATGTGGTGCGGCATGACATCCCGGCGAGCGAGGAGGGGAAGAATTGGGACGAATTTTCCGGGACGTGTGCGGCGCTGTTGCAGGCGTTTCCGGATACCGGGGCGGTGCCGCTGGTGATTTTGTTCGGCGGCGGGGTAGTGGGCGATTTGGGTGGATTCGCCGCAGGTGTATTTCGCCGCGGAGTGCCGTTTGTGCAGGTGCCGACGACTTTGCTCGCGGCGGTGGACTCGAGCGTGGGAGGCAAGGTGGCGGTGAATTTCGGCGGGGTGAAAAACATCATGGGGATTTTCAACCAGCCGCGGCTGGTGGTGTGCGACCTGGACCTGCTCCGGACGCTCGACCCGCGCGAATTGCGCAGCGGTACGAGCGAGGTGATCAAGTACGGCGGCGTGTGCTCGGCGTCGCTTTTCGAGCAACTGGAGCGTGGTGACCTGGAGAAGCTGCTGGCGCTGGATCCAGCGGTGCTCACGGACATCGTGGCGCAGTGTGTGGCGCTGAAGGCGCGCGTGGTGGAGCAGGATGAGTTCGACAAAAAGGGCATCCGCAATGTGCTCAACTTCGGGCACACCATCGGGCATGGCCTGGAGCTCAGCGCGGACTACGAGTTGACCCACGGCGAGGCGATCGCCATCGGGATGATCGCGGCCACGCGCCTGGCGGTGCGGCTGGGAGTGTGCCCGCAGTCGTTCCTCGATCGGTTGCAACCGCTCATCGAGCGAGCGGGGCTGCCCGTGTCCTTTGCCGACAAGCCGGGATTGTTTGACCGCGTCGTCCGCGCAATGCAGATGGACAAGAAATTCCGCGACGGAAAGAACGTCTTCGTGCTGCCGACGGGGATCGGGTCATGGCAGCAGGTGGAGAATGTGGATTGGGCGACCGTGCACGAGGTCGTGCGCTCGGTGCTGCACTAATAGCACATATATGGCCTATAGGACATATAGGTCCTATCCCTTACCGAAACTGCTTCCAAAAGGTCACTGCTGACATCGCAAAGCCGATGACCGTGATCAAGCGGCGGACAGCGACCTGCGGCAGTCGCTGCGAGTAATGCGCGCCCAGCCAATAGCCGAGCAGCGCGCCGCCGGTCATGATGCCCATCTTCGACCAATCGATCAGCCCGCTGGCCGTGAAGACCACGGCGGCCACGAGATTGATGAGGGAACCCAAGACGTTCTTCAGCGCATTCATTTCGTGGATATCCGACAACCCAAGAAAGCCGAGTGAAGCGAGCATGAGGATGCCTATGCCCGCCCCGAAGTAGCCGCCGTAAACGGCCACAGCGAATTGAAAGACCACCGCCACCCACACTCCGCGATGCCCTGTATGCGGAGCAGCCGCCTCGCGTTTCGCCATCTGACGAAAGACATTCTGGGCAAGGAAGAGGATCGTCGCGAAGAGAATGAGGAAAGGAACGAGACGACCAAAAAGCTGGTCGCTGGTGTGCGTGAGCAGCCAACTTCCCAGCCAGCCGCCCGCGACGCTCACTGGAACGAACCGCACCAGCCACGCCTTGATCAGTGCGAGATACTGGCGAAAGCCGAAGATGCTGCCCGCGGTACCGATCACCAGTGCGAGCGTGCTAGTGGCATTGGCGACGATCGGCGGCGTGCCGCAGAGCAGCAGCGTGGGGAAAGTCAGCAACGTGCCGCCACCCGCGACGGCATTGATCGCGCCGGCAGCGGTGGCCGAGGCGGCGAGGGCGAGGATTTCAAGACCGGTCATGAAGCCCGGCACTTTCGAGAAAACGGCGACTGGTGCAAGCCCAACGGCAGGTGCTCGTCGGATTACCGCTTTTCGAGTCCCGGATTGCCATCCCAAGCGTCGGGATCATCAGGAGGATGTGTCATGATACGAGGGTGATGAAAATAGCGGACGACGCGAACGGAAATCACAGCCTGCTCGGATTTCAGATTTAAATTCCAATCTTCCCGATCCCACTGGCCGGTAGTCGAACCCGCCGCGGTCCGATAGCTGAAGGTGCCATCGGATTTCAGCGTGAGCGTCTCCGTTTTATCGGACCAGGTGCCGATCAATTCCGAATCGGAAACGACGACATTCCATTCCAGCGCGTTCTCGAAGATCAGTGCGCGAGCGATGACGGCGGTGACGAACAAAAGCAGAATTGCGCCGAGCGATTTTAGCGTCCGTGACCGACGTCTCCAGCCGGACGCCAGCAGGTAAATGCCGGTGGTCGTGATCCCGAATAGAAGGAGCAAGAGGATTGCATACCCGATTAATGGCATAAGCAAATTGTCGAATGACTAGGGCACATTCGCGCATCCTTCTCAGCCGTCTCGGACTAGAAAATCGCGTTCGCGATCAGGATCAGCGTGATGGACATCACGGCGATGCCCGTTTCCACGACGGTCCACGTCTTCAAGGTCTGCGGGATGTCCATGCCGAAGTATTCCTTTACCAACCAGAAACCGCCGTCGTTCACGTGCGAAAGAACCAGCGAACCGGCGCCCATGGCGAGTACGAGGAGCTCTTTGTTGATGTGCGGATCGGCATTGACGATCGGCAGCATGATGCCCGCCGCCGTGATGACCGACACCGTGGCGGAGCCCACGGCGATGCGCATCATGCCGGCGATGAGCCAGCCGAGCAGCAACGGCGACATGTGCATGTTCGACCCGATCGTGGCGAGGGCATCACCGATGCCGGAAGCATTCAGCACCTTGCTAAAGCCACCGCCGGCCGCAATGACCAGCATCACGCCCGCGGCAGGCGCAAGGCAATCCTCGGAAAAGCGCAGGACCTGATGACCGTTGAGACCACAGGCGCGGCCAAACGTCCAAAACGAGACGAGGACCGCAACGAGCATGGCGACGTTGGCATTGCCGATGAATTCCGCCCAGGTGTGCAGATGCGCCATCCGCTCCGTCTTCGCGATCTGTTCCAGCGTGATGGCCGGTGCGGGATCGGCGATCGCGGGCAGCGGCGCGGCGAGGCTTTGCTGCGCCTGGTATTGGCGAACGAGCGCGGTGGCGTCGGCTTCGGTCGGCAGCTTGATGGCGATGGCCGGGATGAGCATGAGCAGCACCGGCAACATGATGGTGAACAAGCTCACGCCAAAGCCGGGGGCGTTGGGCGCGCTGGGCTTGGAAGACGCGGAGGCGCCGAGACCAGAGAACTCCACCGGCACGTACGGGGCGACGCGCCGGGCCAGAAAAGGACCGGTCACGAGCGCGACCGGCGGACCAACTACGAAGAGGGACCACAGGATCGTCTTGCCAATATCCGCGTGCAGGATGCCGATCGCGGCGAGCGGCCCGGGGTGCGGAGGAATGAGGCCGTGCGCAGTGGAGAGTCCCGCGGCGAGTGGCAGGCCGACGCGTAGGATCGGTGTCTTCGTCTCACGGGCCAATGCGAAGACTACCGGCCCGAGCAGCAGAAGCCCGACCTGAAAGAAAACCGAGACGCCAATGATGAACGCCGCGGCCATGACGGCGTAATCCAGCCGTTTCACGCCGAAGATGCGCACGATGCCGGCGGCGACCACGTTGGCGCCGCCCGATTCGGCGAGCATCCGTCCCAGCATGGTGCCCAGGCCGATGATGAGGGCGAGGCTGCGCAGGGTGGAGGCCATGCCATCGCTGAAACTATCCGCCACCTTGCCCGGCTCCATGCCAGTCGCCAGGCCGAGCAGCAGCGAGACGAGCGTGATGGAGATGATCGCGTTGAGCTTGAATCGCGCGATCAGGAGGACCAGGGCGACGATCGCGATGAGCGCGACCAGCAGCAAAGTGTTTGGGGAGAGGACTGCGAGGGGCAAAAACATGGCGCGGCTGTGCATAGCGGCTCGCGGCGCGCGGGCCAACATTTCTTCGCTTTCTTAATGCAGCTATCGAGCTTCGGGGTTCAGCCGGGGATCAATAGTGCTCGTGGGCCCAGAGGCGTTCCTCGGGGGAGAGATTCTCGGGGCGCTTCGCGAGCTTTTGCGCGTATTTGGCCTCGGCGGCTCTTTCCCGCGGGGTCGTGCGCGACCGAGCGGATTCCACCTGCCAGTAGTAAACGGTGTCGTCGCGCGAGGCCAGCGAATGGGTGGGGTGGGCGTACCAAGGCTCGGGATTCGAGGCGAAGACGGGCCGCGTCACGGGCGTCGGCTGGGCCGAATGGCTTCGTGATGCGGGCGCAGGCTGCGGTGCGCTGGAAGCGAAGAGGCCCGGTTTCGGCGTCGGACGCGCTTCGTCGTTCAGGACGACATCGCGACCTGGATGTTCCTGCGCCTTCATCGCGATGAAGTTTTCCCGAGCCTCCTTCTGGAGTTTGCGCTGGTGGGCATCCTGCTTGTCTTCGGGCGTGATTGCGCAGGAGGTCAGGACGAGGGCGAGGGCGAGCGGGGGCAAATACTTCATCGGGGGCGCACGCTAGGCAATTTGCCGCGGAGCTGGCAAGGAGGGAACGGTTGTTAGCGACTTTAGAAGTGGTCACGCACCCACTGCCGCTCCTCGGGCGTGAGCTGGGAGGGCTTTTTCCCGAGCTGTCGGGCGTACTCGGCCTCGTAAGCTTTGTAACGCGCGCCGTCCTCTGCGGCCCGGCGCCGGGCGTCGGCCACATCTTCCTGGTGCTTCCGCGCGTCCTCGGAGGCGCGTTCGCGGGCATCGCGCACCTCTTCAGCCCGCTCCTTATCCTTCTCCTTTTGCTCCTCGAATTTCTCCTGCGCTTCCTTGCGCAGTTCACGCTGCCGCGCGGCTTCCTTTTCTTGCGGCGACGAGCAGGCCGACACAGCGAGAGCGGTGATAAAGAGGAGCGGGAGCAGTTTCATCGCACGATGTTAGACAAGCGTCTCCCTTACCGGCAAGCCGGCAGCACTCAGCGGCGAAACATCTCCAGTGCGACGTCCCGCTCTGCGGAGTGATCCACGATCGGAAGCGGATAGTTCTTCGCCAAGGGAGTGCTTTCCGGCGGCGGCTCACAGAATCGAGCCGCCGGGATGTCCTGCAATTCCGGCACCCATTTCTTGATATAGACGCCATCGGGATCGAAGCGCTTGGTCTGCGACCAGGGATTCTGGATGCGAAAATACGGCGCGGCATCGGTGCCCGTGCTCGCGCTCCATTGCCAGCCGCCATTGTTGCTCGCGATCTCGCCATCCACGAGGTGCCGCATGAACCAGCTCTCCCCATGCATCCACCAGACGTGCAGGTCTTTCGTTAGAAACATGGCCACGATCATCCGCACGCGATTGTGCATGAACCCCGTCGCTGCGAGCTGGCGCATTCCTGCATCCACGATGGGGAAGCCTGTCTCGCCCCGGCACCAGCTCTGGAAGTCCTCGCCACCGTCCTTCTTTTCCGGGCGCCAATGATCCCGCCACTTCAGCTGCCGATAGTGTGGCTGCAATTCCTGATCGAGCACCTCGGGCCAATGCCAGAGCACCTGCATGTAAAACTCCCGCCAGATGAGTTCGTTGACATACGTGCCGGCATTGCGGCGATGTGCGAGCGGCCCCCTGTGCGCCGCCTCCGCGCACTTCGCGTAGACCTCGCGGATGGAGAGCGTGCCCCAGCGGAGATCCTGCGAAAGACGCGAGGTGCCGTCCTCCGCAGGCAGGTCCCGTCGTGCGGCATATTCGAAAATGGGGCCGTCGAGAAAGCGGCCGAGACGCTTGCGGGCGGCTGCTTCGCCAGAATCGAGGACTTTCGCTTCGCCCGAGAGATTCCAAGTTTGCAACGTGGGCAGGGGATCGCTCGCTATGTGCGGCGGCGTGGAAATCTTCGAGATCGATTTGCCCGGCGCGGCTTTGTCGAGCTTGAGCCAGGCCTTGGCGTAAGGTGTGAAGACCTTGAACGGCGAACTGCTGCCGGTGAGCAATTCCTCCCGCTCATGCAGAGCCACGTCCTTGTGCGCATGGAAACGAATGCCGAGCTTTTCCGCCATCTTTTCCAAGCGGCCTTCCATCGCGTGACCGAAGGGATCAGGATCGCGGTTGCAGTAGATGGCCTCGGCGCCTGTTTGTTTCACGAGCTTCTCCAGCACTTCATCCGCGCGTCCCTGGCGAATGATCAGCCGCCCGCCCTTCGTATCGATATTCTTCGCCAGTGATTCCAGGCAGTCGCACAGGAAGGCCTGCCGGGGCGCGCCGCACCAGTGATGCTCACCCTTCCACTCGCTCACGATGTAGACCGGCACGATGTGATCGTGCGCCGCCACCGCGGCGGCGAGGGCGGTATTGTCGGTAATGCGCAGGTCCCGGCGGAACCAATGAATGGCGGTGCTCATCTGTGCGAAGTTTTACGCCCCGGCACGGCGAAGGGATGCCTTGTCCTCAGCTTTTTACGGCGGTCCGCCCCGCCAGCGCGCGGCTGAGTGTGAGTTCGTCCGCCTGCTCGAGGCCGCCGCCTGCCGGCAGCCCTTGCGCCAGCCGCGTCACGGCTACGGGTAACTCGTGCAGCAACGAGGCCAGATAGTTCGCTGTCGCTTCGCCTTCCACATCGGAGCCGAGCGCGAGGATGACCTCCGACGGCGCTTCCGTCTTGATCCGTTCGATCAAGGCATCGATCCGCAGGTCTTCCGGACCGACGTGGTCGAGCGGGGAGATACGGCCTCCCAGCGCGTGGTAGCGTCCACGAAAGGCGCCGGTCCGTTCCAGCGGCAGAATTTCGGTAGGCTGTTCGATCACACAGATCTGCCCTGCCTCGCGCTCCGGATCACTGCAGATTTCGCAGAGCGTTTCAGTAGTGAAGAAGCCGCAGCGAGGGCAGGCATGGATGGTTTCGTGCACATCGCGGATGACTCGCGCGATTTCGAGCAACCGGGCATCGCGGGACTGCAGCATCCACAGGGCGATGCGTTCCGCGCTGCGTGGCCCGACTCCAGGCATCCGTTTCAGTTCAGCAATGAGCGCCTGGATGGCGGCGGGATAAGCGATTCGCTTCATCACCGATGGCTACTCTCCATTACAACCGCGACGTACTCCAATCGAGCGCCGGCGTGCCCGCGCGCAATTGCTCGATGCGGCGAATGTAGAATTCCACCGGGCCATCCGCGCCGCTGGAACTGCGGGCACTGTGGAAGAGCCCGAGTGCGTCGTCCCAGAGTTGCTCGCGGTAGTAGATCACGCCCTGCCAGAAAAGATCGCGGCGCTCGAGATCCTCGAAGGAGAGCACGTCGCGCAAGGCGAGGAGCTCATAGATTTCTTCACGGCCGCCATCATCGTAGCGCTGGATGAGCTCCATCGGGCGCACCTCGATGTCCGCCTCGGCGCTCTGAAAGGAATTCGTGCCGAGCAGGATGCGGGAACCGTAGATGAGATTCGCGCGGCAGAGGCGGCGGGCAAATTCCACGGGTTCGCCGGCGACGCTGAAGGTGCCCAGGCGATTCGAGCCGTAGGCGGCGATGACCATCTCGCCGGAGTTCACGCCGATGCGGAAGTCGAACATTTGCTTCCACACGCCGTGGCACTCGGCATTCACCTCGTCGAGCCGCTCGGTAAGCGCCAACGCGGCCTCGCAGGCGATGCGGGCGTGATCGGGGTTTGCCAATGGTGCGCCGAAGATCACGCGCAGGCTCTCGCCGTCGCACTCATCGAGATACCCGCCCCGCTCCACGAGGAAGTCCGCCGCATTGCGCCGGAAGGAGTTGGTCAACGCCACATAGTCGGGCGCAGTCAGGGAGGCCTCGAGGTCGTCGTGATTGAAGATCTCGCAGACGAGGATGCTGATGTCGCGGCGCTCGCCCTCGAGGTTGAGCGGTTCGGAGGAGTTCAGCAGCGCGTAGAAGGTCTTGGTCGAGACTCGGTCGCCGAGGATCTGGCGCATCACCCGCTTGCGGCTGCCGACCTCGCTCCGCGAATAGATAATGCCTGCGGCGAAGGCCACCACGATCGAGACCAGGCTCGGGAAAGGCGAGAAGAAGACCCCGATGAGCCGGAGCACCCACACCATACTGATGATCTGCAGCGCCGCCCCCGCAGCCACGACCGCCTTCAGGGAATTCCGCGGGATATCGATCGTTGTCCACGCGATGGCGAAGGCGAAGAAGACGAAAAGCGGATACTGCACCGCGCGTTGCCAGGCCGGTACGTAATTCTGCAGCGTCAGGGTCGCCAGAGCCGAGTCCGAAGGCAGGAAAAGACTCCCCTCATAGAGCAGCACGACCAGCAGTGCCACGAAGAAGCCGATAAGGAGGGTGACTTTGAAATAACGCACGGGGTGACACGGCATCTAGCACGCAACTATGGGGGCGCGCAACGGAAAGGATATGGGCGGAGGACGGAAGGCGGACGAGTGTGGTGGTGGTTTTGCGTAGCTTCTCGTAGTTCCTTCGGGCTTCAGCCGGGATTGGATGCCGACTGAACTGGATCGGACGGAGAAAAATCCCGGGTTCGATTCACCACGATCAGGCACGATCAGGCACGATCAGGCACGATCAGGCACGATCAGGCACGATCAGGCACGATCAGGCACGATCAGGCACGATCAGGCACGATCAGGCACGATCAGGCTTTCCTAGC
>JBGGMZ010000301.1:0-15967 GCA_041287745.1 Chthoniobacter sp.
CGCAGATCCTCGACAACGTGCTCGGCAAGGATCCGCAGAAAGCCGGCTGGCTCTACCAGCTCTACCCTGCGGAGATTGACGCCACCAAGCCCGCCGGCCAGTGGAATAACTTCATCCTGCGCTGCCAGAAAACCGCCGCCGGCACCTACGAGTGCGAGCATTGGATGAATGGCGTGAAGTATGTCGAATACACCATCGGCTCCGACGACTGGCACGCCCGCGTAGCCAAATCGAAATTCGCCGACAAACCCGACTTCGCCAAAGCCGACGCCGGCCACATCTGCCTGCAAGACCACGGGAATGAAGTGGCGTTTCGGAATATCAAGATCCGCGTGCTGCCGACGCAGGAGTAAGGACGATGACACTCTTCGGGCGCCTTGCTGCGGTGGTGGCATTGCTTTGCGTAATTACGGCGATAGCCTTGTTTGGCGCGGTTCCAATTGTCGGCTTCATTGCTTGGCCTGTAATCGTTCTCTTGCCGTTGTTATTCATCCTGATTCCGCTTATCCGCCCACGACGAAAGTAATGCCACAGTAGGAGCAGTTGATCACGCTTCAAACCGGCAGCAACTTTAGACTTAGTTTGTCCCTCAGTTCATGAAATCTTTCCGCTTCCGACCGATCCTCACGCTGCTCGTTGCTAGTGCATCTGCTGCTCTCGCCGCCGACGGCGACACCCAAGTCCTCAAGTGGAAGGACGGCAAGAAGGCCTGCTTTCTCCTCGGCTTCGATGACAGCGCGCCGAGCCAGCTTAAGAATGTGGTGCCAGAGTTACAGAAGCGAAAGATCGTCGGCACCTTCTATCTCGTCACGGGCAACGGCGTGTGGGCCGGGACCAAGGCCAAGTGGGAGGAGGCGGCGAAGAACCCTTACATCGTGGTCGCGAATCACACCTTCACGCACAAAGGCGTGAACAATGCCGAGGAACTCGAGCCGGAATTGGCCAAGTGCAATGAAGTGCTCTACGCGCTACATCCCGAGCAGAAACAGCCCTACCTGATGGCTTGGGGCAAGCCCGGTGGCGTGCCGTGGATCGTCTCGAAGGATGATCAGGCCGCCGCGCTGGAAAAGCATCACCTCATCGACCGGCCGCCCTTCGCCGGCCCGCCCATCAATTACAAAACGGCCGACGAAACCCTGGCGGTCGTCGACAAGGCGCTGGCCAAGGGCGACATGGGCTACCTCGTCTTTCACGGCGTCGGCGGCGACTGGCTGGTCACGCCCATGGAATGGTTCACCGCCCTGCTCGACAAGCTGGAGCAACACCGCGACGAAATCTGGATTACTGACTGTGCCTCGTGGAAAAAGTACACCAGCGAGCGCGAAACCGCGGAGGCAAAGGTCGTGGAGTCCGGCGCCAATCGCATCCGCGTGGCCTTGACTACAAAAACCGATCCTGTGCTCTACAATGAGCCGCTCACGCTTACGACAAAGATCCCGGCGAATTGGAAAAGCTGCACGGTCACGCAGGGCCAGACGAAGACAAACGCGCCGGTTCACGATGGCGTAGCGCAGTATGGCGCGGTGCCCGGAGCCGGAGAGATCGTCCTCCAGCCGTAAGCGCCCTCTCTCCTCGGAGCCGTCAAAGTCGCTGGGCGCAGGCCAAGCGAGGCGCCTAGAGGGCTGCGGGGCAATTCTCACGTATTCGTAGGCAGCGTCCGTGTGGAGCTTCCACAACCCTGCGCGTAACCCGGCGTCCATCGTCCCGCCGTCTTCGCCCCCGGATATTGGAGGTCCTTCGCTCCGCATCGCTCAGGATGACGAGTTGTTTTTACGAACGCTCCGCTGCCATACGCCACCCGCCGCTTGCACTCCCCGCGCAAACCGCATTGCATAACCCACACCATGCGATTCCTCCCTGCACTCCTCGCTCTTTGCGTCTCCCTCTGCTCCCCCACCCTGCGCGCTGCGGATGACTTTCTTCCCGGCGTCAAACGCATCGTCTTCCTCGGCGACAGCATCACGCACGGCGGCGGATATGTGGAAGACTTTGAGCTGTATCTCTTCGCGCGATATCCGCAGCGCAAATTCGAAGTCATCGACATCGGCCTCTCCAGCGAGACCGTTTCCGGCCTTTCCGAGGACGGGCATGCGGGTGGAAAATTCCCGCGCCCCGACCTGCACGAGCGTCTCGACCGTGCGCTGCCGAAGACCAAGCCCGATCTCGTCTTCGCCTGCTATGGGATGAACGATGGCATCTATCTGCCACTCGATGAATCTCGCTTCGCCAAGTTCCGCGAAGGCATGGAGTGGCTCCACGGCAAAGTCACAGCCGTCGGCGCGCAGATCATTCACGTCACCCCGCCTTCCTTTCACGCCCTCAACGCGCGAGCTTACCCCGACGCCGACGGAAATAAACCCATCTCGGAACTGGGCGGATATAATCTCGTGCTCGATCGATACTCCGCATGGCTGATGGAGCAGCGAGCCAAGGGTTGGCGGGTGATTGATATCCACCGACCCATGAATGCCTTTATCATCGCCAAGCGCAGGACTGATCCCGATTTCGTTTTCGCCAAGGACGGCGTGCACCCGAATGCCGAAGGCCACGCCTTGATCGCCGACGCGCTCATCGCCGGGCTCGTGCCGGCTGATGTCGACTGGTGGAAGCAATTTCAGGCCGACCTCGCGAAGAACCCTAAAGGCGCGGAACTCCAGAAGCTCATCCATCAACACGTCCACCTTCTCGGCGACGCCTGGCTGAGCGACATCGGCCACCAACGGCCAGGTGTGAACCCTGGCCTCCCCCTGCCGGAAGCCGAAGCCAAGGCGGCCGAAGTGGAAACCAAGATCCGCGCCCTCGTCGCGGAATTGCTCCCCAAATAGCAGGCATTTCAGACGCCAAATTACTTTTGTATACAATCCGCTTGCCCCGCGCGCCGCGGGCAGACACGCTCTGCGTTCCCCAACGATGAAAGCCTTTCGCCTCAACCGTCTCTTCAACTCCAAGTCCAACCGCTGCTTCGACGTCGCTATCGATCACGGCTTTTTCAACGAGCGCGGTTTTCTCCAGGGTATCGAGAATCTCGACAACGCCGTCCGCTCGCTTGTCGACGCGGCGCCGGATGCCATCCAGCTCACCATCGGGCAGGCTGAGTTGCTCCAGCGCATCCCGGGCAAACAAAAGCCCGCGCTCGTGCTGCGCACCGACGTGGCGAATGTTTACGGCGCTGATCTTCCGCGCTCGCTTTTCAGCCGCATGATCGGCAACGCCTGCGAGCAAGCCGTGCGCCTCGATGCCACCTGCGTGGTCGTGAATCTCTTCCGCATTCCCGGCCAGCCGGAAGTGACCGACCAGTGCATCGAAAACATCCTCAAGATCAAGCCGGAGTGCGAACGCTACTGCATGCCGCTCATGATCGAGCCGCTCGTCTTCCGCCCGAATGAACAAGCCGGCGGCTACATGGTGGATGGCGACCTGGAGAAGATCCTCCCGCTCGTCCGCCAGGCGGTGGAACTCGGTGCGGATATCATCAAGGCCGACCCGACCGACGACGTGAGCGTGTATCACAAGGTCGTCGAGATCGCCGGGCGCATCCCGGTGCTCGTGCGTGGCGGCGGCAAGGCGCCCGACGCCGAGATCCTCGACCGCACGGAGAAGCTCATCCAGCAAGGCGCGGCGGGCATCGTGTATGGCCGCAATATCATCCAGCACCGCGATCCCGCGGGCATGACGCGCGCGCTCATGGCCATCGTCCACGACGGCGCCACGGCGAAGGACGCGGCGAAATTCATCGGGGCCGCGAAATGAAAACGCTGCGCCTCGGCATCATCGGTGGCGGCCTCATGGGCCGCGAAATGGCCAGCGCGATTGGCCGCTGGTGCGCCCTCACGGATGCTCCCGTGCAACTCGAGCTCACCGCCATCTGCGATCTCGCGGAGCCGGTTCGCGAATGGTTCCGCCGTATCCCATCGGTAAAGCTCTTCACCGCGGACTCGAAGGAACTGTGCGCGAGCGACATCGTCGATGTCGTCTACGTCGCCGTCCCGCATCACTTGCACGAGGGCCTCTATCTCGAGGTGCTGAAGAGCGGGAAGGATCTCTTTGCGGAAAAGCCTTTCGGCATCGATCTCACCGCTGCGCGGAAGATTCGCGATACCGCGCGGGAGTTAGGCCGCTTCGTCCGTTGCTCGTCGGAGTTTCCTTTCCTGCCCGGCGTGCAGAAGGCCGTTCGCTATCTGCGCAGCGGACAGCTCGGCCACGTGCTGGAGATTCGCAGCGGGTTTCATCATGCTAGTGATCTCGATCCGACGAAGCCGATCAACTGGAAGCGGCAGAACAAATTCTGCGGCCAGATCGGTGTCATGGGCGATCTCGGCATGCACACCGTCCACGTGCCGCTGCGCCTCGGATGGAAGCCAAAGCGCGTCTATGCCCAGTTGCAGAAGATCTACACCGAGCGCCCGGATGGCAAAGGCGGCATGGCGCCGTGCGACACGTGGGACAATGCGCTCGTGCATTGCGACGTGGAAATCGCCGGCCGCGAAGTGCCGATGCGACTGGAGACGAAGCGCCTCGCGCCAGGCGAGATGAACACCTGGTATCTGGAAGTGTTCGGCACCGAGGGCGGCGTGCGCTATTCGACGAAGGAGACGAAAACGCTGTGGCACTTTCGCCGGGGCAAGGAACAGATCTGGGAGCGCTACGACGTGGGCATGGGCGAGAGCGCATTCCCGGTGGTCACCGGAGGCATTTTCGAAGCCGGCTTTCCCGATTGCTTCCAGCAGATGCTCGCATCCTTCGCCGCGGAGCATGCCGGCCAGCTTGGCGAACGCTTCGGCTGCGCGACGCCGGATGAAGCGGTGGGCAGCCATGAAATCTTCGATGCCGCCTTGCGCTCTTATCACGAGAAGCGGGCGATCGATTTGTAAGCATAGGTTTTCAGTAATGACTACTGATTACTAAGCACTAATTACTTAGCACTAGTCCCCCACCCCCATGGCAATCATCAAAAGCTCTCAAGCACAGCCGGAATACGACGTCGCCATCGTTGGCTCGGGTGCCGGCGGCGGGCAGATGGCCTATACGCTCACGCTCGCCGGACTGAAGTGCGTGATGTTGGAGGCGGGGCGTTCCTACGATCCGCCCACGCAGACGGCCATGTTCCATCGTCCGGAGCAGACGCCGCTGCTGGGCACACCCACGCCGGACAAGCAGATGGGCTTCACCGATGCCACCGTGGATGGCGGCTGGAACATCCCGGATGAGCCGTACACGCAAGCCAGCGACAAGCCGGAGGAGCAATTCCAGTGGTGGCGTCCGCGCATGCTCGGCGGCCGCACGAACCACTGGGGCCGCATGTCGCTGCGCAATGGACCCTACGATTTCAAGCCGCGCAGCCGCGATGGCCTCGGCTTCGACTGGCCGGTGAGCTACGAAGAGGTGGAGCCTTACTACACGAAGGTGGAAATGCTCATCGGCGTCTTCGGAACGAATGAGGGCCTGGAGAACAACCCTGATTCGCCGGCTGGCGTGCTGCTTCCGCCACCCAAGGCACGTATCGCCGAGCTGTATCTGCAAAAGAGCGTGAAGCCGCTCGGCATCCCGGTCATCCCCATTCACCGCGCCGTGCTCACGCGTCCGCTCGATGCGGATACGATCCCCGCGAAACTGCATCCCGGCAACGAATGGGCGCAGAAGATCGTCGCCGATTCCATGCGCGCGCGGGCGGCTTGCTTCTGGGCGACTGATTGCCACCGCGGCTGCAGCATCCGCGCGAATTACCAGAGCACCACCGTCCATCTCCCGCCGGCCCTGGCCACGGGCAATCTCGACATCATTCCCAATGCACACGCCCGCGAAGTGACGGTTGGGCAGAATGGCAAAGCGAACGGCGTGCTCTACATCGATAAGACGACCGGCAAGGAAGCGCGGGTGAAGGCGAAAGCCGTGGTCCTCGCGGCGAGCAGCGGCGAGACCGTACGCATCCTGCTCAACTCGAAGAGCGCGGCCTTTCCGCAGGGCATCGGCAATGCCAACGGTCTTGTGGGCAAATACATCATGGATTCCGTTGGCGGTAGCGTGGGTGGGCAGATTCCCGCGCTGGAAAATCTGCCGCCGCACAATGAAGACGGCAC
Organism: Chthoniobacter sp.; assembly: GCA_041287745.1. GTDB lineage: Bacteria > Verrucomicrobiota > Verrucomicrobiia > Chthoniobacterales > Chthoniobacteraceae > Chthoniobacter. The sequence continues at coordinate 6,078 of JBGGMZ010000301.1, forward strand.
GGGCGGCCCGCATTCCTACATCCCGTGGTGGCTCTACAAAGAGCAGCTCGCCGGGAAGCTGAATTTTCCCCGCGGCTATCACGTGGAGTTCAACGGCTCGCGTCCCATGCCCGGCGGACGCAACCCGCTTTCCGACGACCTTGCGAAGGGCGCTTACGGCACGAAATTCAAGGAAGAGGCCCGGCGTTACTTTGGCTCGTTTCTCGGCTACACGGTGCGCGGTGAGATGATCCCGAATGAAAACTCCTTCGCCGAACTCGACCCGGAGGTGAAGGACAAATGGGGCATCCCCGTCTTGCGCTGGCATTGGCGCTGGAGCGACCACGAGGTGAACATGGTGGAACACGGCATTAAGACTTTCAGCGCGATGATCGAGGCCATGGGCGGCAAGGTGCGCATGCGCAAAGGCTCGACGGCTAAAGAGGTGATCGACCAGGGCGGCAAGGTGATCCACGAAGTCGGCGGCGCGCTCATGGGTGATGACCCGAAGAAGTCCGTGTGCAACTCCTGGAACCAAGTCTGGGACGTGAAAAATCTTGTGCTTTGCGATGGCTCCCCCTTTCCCTCGAATGCGGACAAGAACCCAACTCTGACCATCATGGCGATGGCCTGGCGGGCGGCGGATCATCTCGTGGAAGAAGCGAAGAAAGGAAACCTGTGAACGGCGACGAACCCATTTTCGAAACTTCGACACGGCTTCCCCGGCGCACCGTCTTGAAGTGGTTTGCTGCTGTCGCCGCCGCGACGCAGCTTCCGGATTTCACCAGTGCAGCGCCCGCCGCCGGAGAAGCCGCGGCGAAAGGCTACGGCATGGATCCGGATCTTTCGAAGTTCTATGCCCCGGGCGATTTCTGGCCGCTCACTTTCACGCCGGCCCAACGCGACATCGTCACGGCGCTCGCGGATCTCATCCTGCCCGCGGATCATCTCGGCCCCGCCGCCAGCGAACTCAAGGTGCCAGCTTACATCGACGAGTGGGTCAGCGCGCCGTATCCCCTCCAGCAGAAGGATCGCGACGCCATGCTACCAGGTCTGCAATGGCTGGACGACGAATCGAAGAAGCGTTTCTCGAAGGGGTTCGCAGCCTTGGGAGAAGCGGAGAAGCGCGCGATCGCAGATGACATCTGCTGGCCCGCCGACGCCAAGCCAGAGTTCAAGAAGGCCGCAGCGTTCTTCACGAAGTTCCGTTCGCTGGCCGCGAGTGCCTACTACGGAACCGAGGCGGGATGGAAGGCCATCGGCTATGTGGGCAACACGCCGCTGGCCAGCTTCGACGGACCGCCGCCGGAAGTTCTGGCGAAGGTCGGCGTGGAGCAGACGGTGAAGTAGCCTAAAAGCCGGACAAATCGGGCGGGTCTACTCCAGCATTGACTGAATCTCATCGAGACTCAGCCCATCCATCAACGGCTGTTCGCTCTCGATCGTGGCATCCACGAGGGCGCGCTTCTTCTGCTGCAGTGCCAGGATCTTCTCCTCAACCGTATCCCGCGCGATGAGCTTGTAAGCCGTTACCACCTTCTCCTGACCGATACGGTGTGCACGATCGGTCGCCTGCATTTCCACTGCGGGATTCCACCACGGGTCAAAGTGAATGACGGTATCCGCCGCGGTGAGATTCAGGCCGACGCCACCGGCCTTGAGGCTGATGAGAAACGCCGGCACTTCCCCTGTCTGGAATCGATCCACCTCTGCTGCGCGATCCTTGGTCGAGCCGTCGAGATAGCAGAAAGGAATCTCATCCGCGGTAAGCGCTTCGCGCAAGAGCGTGAGCATGGAGACAAATTGGCTGAAGATGAGCACGCGATGGCCGCCGTCCACGGCCTCGGCCAGCAGCTCCCGAAGGAGCTCGATCTTGGCCGAAGACTGCTCCTGCTCGAGGCCTTCCTGCCCGAGCAACCGCAGATCGCAGCACGCCTGGCGCAGGCGGAGCAGCGCGGTGAGCATGGCGATGCGTGCCTTGCCCTGGTCTTTGCCGCCGGCCAGGTCGGAGAGCGTGCGGCGCGTGGTCTTCACCAACTCCGAATATACCTCTTTCTGTTGTGAGGTGAGCTCGCAATAGGCGACCTGCTCGATCTTCTCCGGCAGCTCCGTCGCCACCGCGCGCTTGGTGCGGCGGAGCACGAAGGGGCGAATGCGCTGGAGCAGGCGCTTCGCTGTGCCGCCGAGCGGATCGTTTTGAATATCGCGCTCGTAGCGCTCACGAAAATCCTTCGCCGAACCGAGATAGCCCGGCATGAGGAAATTCATCAACGACCAGAGGTCGCGCAGAGAATTCTCGATCGGTGTGCCGGTGAGCAAAATACGATGCCGCGCCCGGAGTGCGCAGGCAGCCTGCGAATTCTGGCTCTCGGGATTCTTAATGTGCTGTGCCTCATCGAGCACCGCCGCATCGAATTCCCAGTCGCGATAGCGCTCGATGTCGCGGCGCAGGAGCGGATAGCTCGTGATCACTAAATTAGCTTCCTCTATCGGGGCTCCAAAAAGCTTTGCTCTCCCCTCGCCCGTGACCACCAGCACTTTGCGCTCTGGCGTGAATCGCGTGGCTTCCCGAACCCAATTGAAAACCAGCGACGACGGACAAACGATGAGCGCGCGCCCACCGAGCGAGCGCAGAAAGGCCAGCGCCTGCAGGGTCTTTCCGAGACCCATCTCATCGGCGATGATTCCCGCGAGACTATTCGCCGCGAGAAACTTCAGCCAGTAGACGCCGGTCTTTTGATAGGCGCGCAGCACTTCCTCTAGATCCCCAAGTGGCACTGTGGGGAGCTTCGTGATGTCGCGCAAAGTCTCCGTCCAGCCATGCCAGCGCGCATCGGCCCGAACTCGCGCCCCTTGCTCCTTGGCCAGCGAATCGAGATAACCGGCGTGCGCGCTGGAGACCCGATACATCCCCGGCTGGCGTTGTTGGGGATTCGAGTCGGTCAGCGCCTGCTGCAGTTCATCGATCACCCCGGGATCGAAGACCGCGATTTTCTTGTTCTTCAACCGGGTCGAACTCTGGCCGGACTGCAGGAGCCGCTGAATATCCACCGCGGAAAATTGCTCGCCGCCGGAACTGCTCAGCTCCAGCGAGAGGTCGAACCAATTCTCGCCCGAGCCACGCACCTGCAGCTTTGGCTCGATGCGCTCGATATCGCGCGTGACGTAATCGAACCGCGCCCCGAGGGTCACGTTCCAGTCGCGCTGCAGCCTCGGAAGTTCACCCGCAAAGAACGTGAGAATCTTCGGCTCCCCCTTGAGGATGAATTCTCCTTTCGCATCTGGACCCGTGAAGCCCGCCTTCTCCAATCGCGCCACGGCTGCCTCCTCAGCGGGATGAGCTAGGCGCGAACCCGCGAGTGTCGATTTGCCCGAGCTGTATTCCGCATCCAGTTTTGCCGTGAGATAATTGAGTGACCCCTCGATCTGGAGATGGAACTTTGGCCGTTCACCGGGCGGGACCGTCCTGGTGCTCGACGAACGCGCCCCACTGCCGACGGATGCAAAGCCGGATGATTTCGTCGCCCCTGCCGGTGCCACCTCCGTCCGCGGCTTGATGATCTCCAACCCCACCGCCAGCGAATGCGCACAGATTACCCCGCGCTGGCGCGATTCGCGGCACGTGCAGAGATTCTCCACATTGCTCGCCGTCACGATCTTCAGCCCGGAGCGAAATTCCTGCTCCCCTTCCCGCACCCGTCCTTCCAGAAGCGGCGGTTCGTATTTTGCCGCAATCACCCGGCCCATCTGGTGCAGGCTGCGCGCTTGTTTCAGCGCCTGCCAGCCGCCGGCATCAGAGAGAAAACGTTCGGTAATCGGGATCATCGGAAAGGCAGAACATCCAACACCCAACACCCAACATCCAACATCCAATTTGGTTTCCTGCTACCGTGCGCCTTCCAACACGCGCCTGCCCCATTGGATGTTGGATGTTCTGCATTCTGGTCTCCCCTCTGCTTCAATGATTTCTGTTCAAACGCTTTACCCTGCCTAAACTCCCGCCCCCTATATGAGAATTATCGCGGTCGCCAACCAAAAGGGCGGCGTCGGCAAAACCACTACCAGCGTCAACCTCGCCGCCTGCCTCGCGGCGCGCGGCGTGAAGACTTTGCTCATCGACCTCGACCCGCAGGCCAATGCGACCAGCGCGCTCGGCCTGCCGACCATCGACGGACACAGCATTTACGAGCCTCTGCTCGGCGGCGCTCCGATCTCGGAAAAGGTCGTCCCGACGCGCTGGGAACACCTGTGGATCATCCCCGGCGACATGGCGCTCGCCGGCGCGGAAATCGAGGTCGCCCGGGCGGATGACCATCTCACCCGACTGCGCAGCGCCTTCGAGCCGCTGCGGGCCGATGCGACCTTCGATTTCGTGCTTCTGGACTGCCCACCTTCTCTCGGCATTCTCATGACGAACGCCCTGGCCGCGGCGGATGAACTTCTCATCCCGCTGCAGTGCGAATACTTCGCCCTCGAGGGCCTGAGCAAGATTCACCACATCGTGAACCAGATCCGCGAGTGCGGCGCGAACCCGGCGCTGACCATCGGCGGCATTCTCATGACGATGTTCATGCGCAACAACCTCGCCACGCAGGTCATCAACGAAGTGCAAACCCACTTCGGCGACGTCATTTTCAAGACCGTCGTCCCGCGCACCGTGCGCCTGAGTGAAGCGCCCAGCCACGGCAAGCCGATCCTCGAATACGAGCCGAACGGCCTCGGCTCCACGGCTTACAAGGCACTGGCGGAGGAATTTCTCGAGCGCCATCAGTGGAAGGGTTCGACCGTTCCTGCTTAAATTGCGCCTAAGCGCTTTTTTGAAGAATGCCGAGTTCCCACTCTGAACATTGGACGCTCGATCCCGGTGTCGTGTTTCTCAATCACGGCAGCTTCGGCGCCTGCCCGCGTGCCGTGCTCGAGGCCCAAGGCGAATGGCGCGCCCGCATGGAACGGCAGCCAGTGCAATTTCTGTGGCGCGATCTGCCTGACCTGATCGACGCCGCGCGCAATGACCTCGCGGACTTCCTGAAGTCCGATCCATCCGATCTCGTCTTCGTCGCCAATGCCACGGCTGGCGTGAATGCCGTGGTGCGCTCGCTCCAGCTTTCGCCGGGCGATGAATTGCTCACCACCGATCACGATTACAACGCCTGCCGCAACGTGCTCGCCGAGGCAGCATCGCGCGCTGGTGCGAAGGTCGTGGTGGTGAAGGTGCCTTTCCCATTGCGGGATGAAACTCAGATCATCGAGGCAATCCTCAGCGGCGTTACACCGCGCACACGGCTGGCGATGATCGATCACATCACCAGCCCCACCGCTCTGGTCTTCCCGATTGCGAAGATCATCCGCGCGCTCGAGGCCCACGGCATCGATACCCTCGTGGATGGCGCCCACGCGCCCGGGGCTGTGCCGCTGGATGTCGGAACGCTACGTCCCGCCTACTACACGGGCAATTTGCACAAATGGGTCTGCGCGCCCAAGGGCGCCGCGTTCCTCTGGGCGCGGCCGGATCGCCAGGATGCCTTGCGTCCGCCGGTCGTGAGCCATGGCGAGAATACCCGCCGCCCGGGACGCAGCGCGTATCACGATCGCTTTGACTGGCCGGGCACTCTTGATCCCACCGCATGGCTCAGCGTGCCAGCGGCGATCAGGTGGGGCGCATGTCTTCTACCTGGCGGCTGGCAGGAATTGCGGGACCGCAACCGTATGCTGGCCAGCGCAGGCCGGGCCTTGATCGCCGGCCGTTTCAATCTCGCCCTGCCCTGCCCGAATGAGCTCCTCGCCAGCATGGCCACCTTGCCGCTACCCGAACCGCTGCAGCAACCACCGATCGATGGCGCGCGCTTCGATTCCGTGCAGATCAAGCTGCACTCGGATCACGGCATCGAAGTGCCGGTCGTGCGCTGGGGCGAGCCAAAGCGCCGCTACGTGCGCATCTCCGCCCAGGCCTACAACAGCACCGAGGATTACCGCGCGCTGGCCGAGGCGATCACGCGCATTCCCAGCAAGGGTGCTCGCTGAGCGCGTTTCCGCGCGCGGCCGCAGCCGATCCGCAGTTCTTTACTTCGCCTCGTCCTTTTTGACTTCGTCTTTCTTCGCTTCCGTAGCGCGTCGGGCGATTGCCTCTTCCAGGATTGGCACCGCTGCCTTGCAAAAATTCTTCGCCCTGGCGAGTGGCGTCTCACCATACGCGTCTACGAGGGAGGGATTCGCTCCGTGCTCCAGCAGCAGCTTCACGATTTCCGGCTGATCGTAATACACCGCCCAATAGACGTTCCCGCGATTCTCATTCGCCGGCAGCGGCTGCGGGTCCGCGCCGAATTGTAACAAGACACGGGCCATTTCCGGACGCCCGCTTTGGATGCAGAGGAAAAGATTGCCGTCCTTGGGATTTGCTCCCGCGGCGATCAGTGTATCGAAGATTTCGGCGTTCCCGTTCTCGATCGCTTCATTCAAGGCGCCCCCCATTTGGCTCGCCTCGAGCCCCTTGACGATGAGCAGGTTCACGATATCCGCGCGATTCGCTTCCACCACTGGCGGTAACAGTGAGCCGCCCAGTTTCGTATAGCTCTTTTTCGGATCCGCTCCGCGTTCGATGAGCCAGATTACGTTGTCGAAATATCCCAACTGGGCTGAGATGAGCAGCGGTGTGTAGCCGAAGCTTTCCTTCACATCGAGTGAAGCGCCCTTCGCAATTGCCTCCTCCATTTTCTGGAGATCCCCGCGAGCGGCGGCGGTGAGCAAAGCCTGCCCAGCCTCGCTCTCGACGCCCGGAAATTTCCCCCCGTGCTCCAGCAGCATGCGGATGACCGCACGGTGATCGTCCATGTCTCCGGTGTGGGAGCGGGAATACAGCCCCATGGCAGTTTCGAGCACTGTGACTTCCGTGCGCGGGGTCAGGTTCGGGATCGGGTAGCTCTTGTTCGGATCGCCGCCTTGCTGAAGAAGCATCTCCAGCACATCGAGCGGAAAACGACCGTGACAATGGTTGAACAGGGCCATGATCGGTGGATCACCCTCATCGTCCTTCACGTTGAGATCGGGATGGTGCCGCAGGAGCGCGCGGACGGCGGGATAGTGATTCGTGCGCAGCGCCGCCTTGAGCGGCGTCACTTTGCCCGGCTTGCCACTGGGATCGAACCCCGCTGCTACCAGAAGATCGATCACCTGCTCTTCCCGTTTTTCGTACTCGCGCAGTTGCGACATGGTTAGCACCCGGCCGGGAAAACCGGTCTTGCCCGGTTGATGAGGAATGAAGCTGAACGCGGCATCAAACAACGAACCGCCACTCGCATCGGCATCGGGAATATGCACACCCTTCTGCAGCATGAGCGCCAGCGCCTTGGGACTGTGCGTGCTTCCGATAATGTAGGTGATCGCCGTCTCCCCCCGTTTACTCTCCGCCTCCATGTCAGCCCCCCGTTGCACCAGCAGTAGACACACATCGTCCCGCCCCTCGTAGGCGGCCCATGCCAGCGGCGTCAATCCCTCGCTGTCCTTCGCATTGATATCCGCGCCATGATCGAGCAACAGCTTCACCAGCTCGAGGTAACCCTCGCCGGCTGCGTTGCGCAGGACGTACGGATCTTTCGGCAGAACCACTCCGTTTTCCAAAAGGTATTTCGCTTCCGCCAGATGGTTTCGTGACGCGGCGTAACCTAGCGCCTCGGTCCCGCCGTCCGCTGGCTTCACACCCATCTCATGCAAGTGCCGGAGCAAGGCGAGATTCCCGTTGCTGGCCGATCGCCTATAGAAATCCGCCAGCTTCTTCGTTGCGGCCGCAGCGTCTTCGCCACGGGCCTTCGCCCACAGCCAGTCAAAGGTCTCTACCTGTCCGGCGCTCGCGGCATACTCCAGTGCGTCCTTGCATGCCTTGACGTCGAGCGGTTGTTCTGCATCGCGCCTTTTCAAGTCCTCGATTTCGCCGAGTGCTGCGTCGTAGCAGATGGGATCGTACTTTGCTCCCGCCGCGATCAGGATCTCGGCCATCTCTTTGTTCCCGAGCCGCAAGGTCTTGTTGACCGTCGAATCGCGATCGTGGCTGTCGCCAGCCGGCTTGGCCCCATGGGCGAGCAGCAACTGGAGCATCTTCGGATCACGGCTGAAATAGGCCGCGTCGTAGAGAATATCGCCAATGGACGACTTCAGGTTCACCGGTTCGACTTTCATGCCGTGCTTCAGGAATGCCTCCACGAGCTTGAGGTTGTCGTCGATGATGGCGTTGCGGAACGACATCTGACGCCACCTCATGTCATCCGTCTTACCTTGGGAAAGATCCATGTTGCCAAAGGGATCTTCGTTCGTCTCCGGAGCCTGCTGCGCCACGGAATGATGCGCCCCCCACGAGCACAGGATCACCAGGCCGACGGCGATGAACAACGGCGCCAGGGAAGACGGTGAACGGCGGGCCGTCTTCACGCCCAGGAGCCGGCGAACTCGCTGGAGCAAAGAGCCGCCGCTCGCCGCCAGCGCCAGGGCACCGACATCCGCCCGGCCTTCTTCCAAGGCCGCCAGCGCCTCGACATAGACCAGCTTGTTGCCGATGACTTCCGCGGCGAGATCGTCGCAGCAATACTCGCGCTCTTGCCGGATCGCGCGGCCTAGCCACCAAATCGCCGGGTGATAGAAAAGCAGCGTCTCCACCGCCATCTGGACGATATTCACGAGGTAATCGAGCCGCCGGATGTGGGCCAGTTCGTGAGCGAGGATCGCTTCGACTTGATCCACCGGCAGGCTGCTCAGAAACGCCACGGGCACCAGGACGACGGGCTTGAGCCAGCCGATGACGGTGGGAATTCCGACCGCCGCCGATTCGAGAAAACGAACCGTCACACGCACGCCCATCCGCTCGGCCAGCCCGTCGAAACGCCGTTTCCACGCAACGTCCTTCACCGGCGCTCCAGAACTGCGGAGCCGGCACACTTGCAGCCAGCCATAAAGGAGCTTCAGGCTGAGAAGCAAAACTCCAGCCGCCCACAGCTTCACCAGCATGGGCAGCCACGCCTGAACGCGGTCGTTGAACGATGCCCAATCCCATCGGCGTGGCTCCTCTTTCGCCGTGGAGGATAGTGGCATTGAGACCGGCTTTGGCTCCATCACTGCGGGCGCCATTGCCGGAGCGACCGCAACTTTGTCACTGACCATCAGCACGGCCCGCGGATGCGTCACCGCGCTTTTCGAAAGGACGACCCAAGTGACGCCAGGCGCCATCGCACACACCGCCAGTCCCAAGCAAAGCACCGCATAGCGCGCGCGAGCCGATTGCTTCCGCATGGCGGCTCGCAGCAGCCAGAGCACGCCGCCGAGGATCAATCCCTGCCAGCAAAAGTGCACGAGCACCCAGCCCAGTTGTTCCACGCGTTCCAGCATCCAGGTCGGAAGAGTCATAGGTTACTCCTTGCTCAGTTTGTTGATGAGTCGGCGGATTTCCGCCAGTTCGTCGGGGGAAGCTTTCTTCGAGGCCAGCGCTTGGAGCACCAGTTTCGAGGTCGAGCCGCCGAAAGCCTTTTTCAACAAAGCGGTCACGAGCCGGTCCTGGGTATCCGCTTCGCTCACCGCCGCTTCATACACATGAGCCCGCTGCTCCTCATTCCGCCGGACCAATCCTTTCTCCGCCATGATCTGCAGGAATTTCAAAACCGTCGTGTAGCCCGTCCCCTCCTCCATTCGTTCCTGCACTTCCTTGACCGTGGATGGGCCACCTCGCCAGAGAGCCTGGAGAATGGCCAATTCTGCGTCGGTCGGCTTGGGGGGCGAAGGCTGCATTACGACCTAACTACGAAACGCTTCGTATTATGTCAACGAAGCTTTTCGTAGATGCGCGGTTTTCGGCACAAATTTCCCGTTTCTATGGAGCTGGTGCCCTGCAGATGCTTCGGCGTAGCCGAAGCCCTTCGACTTGTAGCGGCGCC
>JBGGMZ010000302.1:0-7565 GCA_041287745.1 Chthoniobacter sp.
CCATGGCAGACGAGATGAGTTTGCCGAGCGGGCTGTTATGCGCAAAATCGGCCTCTCCCTTTACCCATTTGGTGATGGCTGCATATTCTGGATCGAGGTGCGTCTCGTACCTGGCTTTCGCCTCTTTATACCCTTTAATGAAGGCATCATCGCCACCTTTGGGCCGGAACTGTCCGCCGCGGCCCTCGGGATCTCCTTCCGGCCAGCGCAAGACATCCGGTCGGGCGTTGCTGAGTTGTGGCTGCGGCAACGGTTCCGGCATTTCTGCTGCATTCGGATCCGGCTCGATCACCTCGTTGATTCCGATCACACCCAGGCTCTCAGCCTCATCGCGGCGGATATCACGCAGGCCCATGCCAGAACGCCAGGCAAAAGGCGGGTACGGGTGGCCAAAGTCTTTGTTTATGGCTATCCAGATCGGATCGTTCTTCCTGGCAATCATGCGCCGGCGGGGCCCGTAGAACTGACCGCCTGCAACTTCCCACACCTGCGGCCAGTATTCGCCCCCGAATCCGTCTCTGGAACTGAACTGGTCGGCGCCGTCCACTTCCTCGCGCGGGGCTTCCCGGCGTCCAACGCGCACGAGCTCAGAGCACGGCCACATGTCGAGCAGGTCGGGATCCTGCTGCTTGATGTAGCGACCGCGACCAGCATTCATCTGGATTTGCGTATCCAGGATGAGGTTAAGGCGTCCGTTGCTGCTGAGATCGGTCAGTGTACCGGCCTCGCCCACTTCCGGCAGGTACTGGATAGAGGCGAGGTATTCTTTCAACTTCAGGCGTGCAAGTGAGCGATCCATTATCTGGCCGGGACGCGCCGGATAGCTGCCGTCATTGATGTCCTGCTGACCGATGATCTGGTCAATGAGATCCTGAGCCAGTTGCAGGAAGTGCGTGTCCAGCACCCGGGCGGAAAAGAACGCGTTCTCGCGGAGTTGCGCCGGTAGTTGGGCAAGTTGATCCGTCGTCAGCGAGGTCGGCATCTGCTTGCGGACGCGCAGGCTCGTGACGGCTTCGCTGAATTGGACTGGACGGCCAAAGTTCACGTTACGTTAATCCTCTCATTCTGTCCCGGCTCACTTGACGGCGCGCCCCCGACACAACCCGGATACTGCCGGCAGCCTGCACGCCGTCCGATGTGGGGTTATCCGGAGCGGACACCACGAGGTCGCACCGGGCGATGTCGCGCAGCATGGTGATGTCTTTATCCCAGTGCATGCGGTCGTCTTCGGTCAGGGCCAGAGCAGTGCGGGAGACGTTGAGGCGCTGCTGCAACTCGCGGTAGACCATGCGCTGCGCGAGGCTTTTGAGTTCGCCGGGAATCAGGGTTTCGTCAGAGTCGAGCCGGTTACGCTCGCAGCTGCGGACGGCGATGCGGATCTGAAGCGTAACGCGCGTGATGGCGTCCGTGATGGGATCGACCTGCCCCCCGGCAAGCGCGGCTGTGCGCAGTGCGGCGACCTGGGCGCCAGCCTTGGCCGCGTCGATGTCTTCCGGCGTTAGGGCGATCCAGGACATATTAGGGTATCAGATTCCATTCAGCGTTGATGATCTCTCCGCTGCCCTCGCGGCCCGTGCAAAAATTCGGAAGTTGGCTCATATAAATAGAAAGTGGTGGCTCTCCATGTTTAAGTCCGGGAGAGCGGCGGATTGACTCAACACCCGCCGAATTACGCTTTTCGCATTGCTGCGATAGAGGCGCGGCGGGTCACGTGACCACTTAGGAGATGGTTTGCTGGCGGATACCGAGCGTGCTCGTCACCACGATGTTGCTGTAATGCTCCACGGTGATGGCGACCAACTTGGCGTTGAGCTCCTGACGGAAAACGCGGACGCGCTGGCCGTTGATGCAGGGTGAAACGAAGCGCTTGATGTTGGACGGATCTTCCACGCCCGCGCCGCTCATCGCGTTGTACATCAGCACCAGGTTATTCACGATCTGGCTCTTGGTGGCTGCCGCGCTCTGGTAACGCTCCTTAGAGATGCCCACACGGTCAACCCCCAGGATGCTGGCAACGGCGTCGGGGGTGAGGCTTGAGGAAGCGAAGCCGCCGGCGCTGGTCTGCGCGCGGTGCGCCAGGGCCCGCTTCTGCCATGCTGTGTCGCCATACAGCACGCGGTTGGGGCGGATACCGCTGGAGTTGGTAGCGGTGATCAGGTCCGCAATCACGTCCATGTCAGGATCCTTGCCGGCGGTCGTGTCCCAGGTCTTGGCGGTGTTTGTCGCGGCGGCGGACAACAGGGTGATGGCGCGGCGCAGTTCGTTGCGATACAGGCGGCGCATCAGCTTGGCCGTGTAGTTGTCTTCCCAATTCCGGAGTGTGGGATTCGGGACGGCATCAAGATCGACAACGACGGTAAGGCCCTTGTTGAGAGTCTTCTCATTGACGCTGGTACCGGTGAACTCGACGCGTTTGAAGTCGGCGTGCGGGGTGCGGACATCATCCGTTTCGCTGAGGAACTCTTCGGCGTTGGCGAACTTCTTGAACTCGAACCGGCGCTGGGTTTCCACGGCAGGCGCAACGAATTCAAGCGTGCCTTCAATGTTTTCGGGATCGCGCCAGCCAACGGCGTAGGTGCTCAGCGGCTCGGAATAGAAGGAACTGGTGAAGCGGCCTTCGTTGGCAACGTAGATGATGTCGGGTGACAGATGGATGCTGCCGTTATCGACCGGTAGAATCTCATCCATGACAGGAGGGGCGAAAGTGGTCATAGTGGGGTGTGGTGAGAAGAGTTGTGTTCGAATCAGTGCGGACGGATTTCGCCCGCACCAATAGAGAAGGAAGGGTTAGGCGACGATGCGCTGGACGGGAATGCAGGAGTCGAACTCGACAATTTCACCGGTAGCGACCGTGGTAGCAGCCTGGCCGATGATGTAATAAGTCCCGGTGGTGGCAGGAAGGGTGCGGACGGTGCCAGCTGCGCCGGGAACGATGAAATCGCCTGCGGTAATAGTGCCACTCGCCACACCACGCCGGGTTTCGTCCGTCGCGCCCAGGAGTTGGACGGAAACGTCTTCCTCAGCTGCAGCGGGTTCATCGGCGCAAATGTACTTAGGGATGTCACCGACACCGGTAACGGCAACATGCGCGGCGTCGGTCCCGATCTTGACGAGCGACCAGCGGGTTGCGATCGCAGCGTCAGACTTGCGAGTCAGCGCGCCCTTGTGCGTGCCCTCGGCGATGTTGGCGCAGAGGATCGGCTGATGCTTATGCTGGTAGATCCAAACAAAGGAGAGAAGGTAGAGAAGGAAGTGCTTCATATATAACTTAGGTAAGCTTGTACGGGAGAAGAGAGAGAGGTTAGGCGGTAAGCCTGGGTGTTAGTTGGCAACACTAACGGGCTTGGAAGCTTCCAGGGCTTTATCGTGTTCGATCTGACGTTTGGCGACTTCCTCGGCGTCTTCACGCGGGAGTCCGGCAGCGATCTTCTGCTTTACCAGCGCGCGAAACTTGGCAGTGTCGGCGGCGGAAGGCGTTACTTCGACTTCCTGGAGATCCTGTTTGTCGTCAGGGTCGTTATCGGCGGGTTTACGGGCCATAAAATGGGGGTGTTTTGAGAGGTTGAACTGTCAAGGAATCCCTGACAGTTGAGAGTTGGGGTTAAGCAGCGGCAGACTGCGGCTGCTGCATCTGGGCGAATAGTCCAGAGTTGGCGGCGCGAACCGCGGTGAATGCCTGGCCGTAGTCCTCGCCGGTTTCCTTCATGCGGGCATTAACCAGGCCGGCGACTTTCGCCTGACGATCGATGCCAGCCCCGACTTCAGCCTTGCGATTGCCGAGATTCGAGGTGACAGACTGCGTGTGCACCTTGGGCGCGGCGGCCTTCAGAGCGCTGTTGGCGGCGGCGAACTGCGCGGGATCCGCGAGACGTGACTGGTATTCGGCAGCCTCGGCCACAGTAATGCGGCCATCTGCCACGGCGCTGTTGGACAGGAAAACGGCGCGCTCGGCAAACAGGGCGGCGTTGGCCGTCTTCAGTTCGTCGCGTTCCTTGGCGGCGGCATCGCGGGAAATCTCGGACGCGGTAACCTTGGCGGTGGCGTCAGTCGCCTTCGTACGCAGGGCGACCACAGTATTCGCCGCCGGATCCTTCTGCAGTTCGGTCCAGGCAGCATTAATCGCGGTGTCATCGGCGTCATCAGGTAGCGCCAGCACGTTAGCCAGGCGGCGGCGGAGTTCTTCAGGGGTGAGCATGGTTGTTTTTGTGGTAGAGGTTGAACTGGCGGACTCCTGGCACTTACAATTCGAGAGCGCCAGCACGGGGATATTGGGGTTATTGGTGAGGCCGGCGCTGATCAGGCGCTCAGGGGAAAGGATTTTACGGCCGTTGGCGGAACCGGTTTGCCTGCACTGCCAGAACGGGGAGTAGAACTTGTAGTCACCGTCTGCGATGAGCTTCTTGCCGCTCTCCGTCCACTTGACGCGACCGTAAAAACCGTCATCGCGAGCCTGAAGCTCTTCAATCCATCCATAGGCGCGGTCTTCGCCAGCGTTCGCGCTTCCCGGCAGATCCGGATGGCCGATGTAGAACGGGCAGCCGCCAAAGGCACGCTTCAACTTCCCCAGCATGCTGTTGAAGTTGCTGGCCATTGCGCTGGCCGAGGTACGGTTCACCACCTGCAAACCCATCGTGTGCGGAAACTCGCCGTAAGGGCTGAGTTGAATCCACTCCTGCTGAAGGGTTTCGAAAGAGGCGTTCGGTACGCCGAAGCCGTAAAAGAGATTCATATTTTTCCTTTTATGAATAAATGTGTTCTAGGCTTTCCGAGTCCGCTATCTATTGCGTAAAGCCTGTCATATTTATTTAAAGATAAAGGATCATCCATGCCCATCCAGGATAGATTGCTTCCTTCTTGTGAAATCATTTCTTTAATAATTGATTCAAGCTTGGATGGAGCAATATCTAGTTTCTCGCCAACTTCAGATATTCTAACGTATGGATTTAATTTAGTGGCAATAGCCTCCACCGCCTTGATTACATCTTCATGCACTTTATTTTTTGACTTCTTGCTTAATGGACCGGAATCAGCTTGAACCACTGGCATAGCGCCAGCATCCTTTTTGCATTCCTTAGATCTAACAATGCACGACTTACCGCATTGGCACCCTTTTTTGCAGTTCAGGTTTTCAATGTATATATTTTGGCAATCACAAAAGTCATAACCTTCAGGCTTAATGTTCTGTATTTGGTTTTCGCCTTCTGGGGTATAAGTCAGACCGGAAAGGACTGCCGCTCCTGCTGTCTCTTCGAATACGTTGGCGACCTTGGAGCGGTCGGCACGTGCAAGGATGTCGGGCAGTTGGCGGCGCACTTCTCGTAGGGACTCATTAAGTCCCTCGTCAGGAACTCGAAGCGCGGCTTCAAGCGTTTCACGCAGCGGCGCGAGTGCATTTGCCTGCGCTTTGGCCAGACGGTCGCGGGCGATGTTGAAGAGATCCTGAAAATCGGTATCAATGGAGCCTGATGGCGCTGTATTAGCGGCGGGCTTGGGCTTTGGTTTTTGTCCGGGCTTGGGCGGCGCACCTGGCATCGCAGGTTCTTCCGCAAGCTCCAGCACAGGCTCGCCAGCATCAGCCTCGGAACGGCCGTAGCGTTCCAGTGCATCACGTCGAGACAACCGCGCGCCGTACTTCTCCAGGAATGTATCAATCTTGATATCGCTGTCTACGTTCTGAGGCTCGGGCGGGGTGATCTTGAAATAAGCGAGAGGTTCCTCGCCAAAAACCTGTGCGATGACCTGTCGGACCAGCGACATGTTGATGGACTCGCTGATCCATTCGGCGTCGTCCGCAAGAAGTAAGTCAGTCTCGCCGGCCTGCACGCTGGCCCCCTGCCCTTTGCCCGTACCAGCAGACATCGTGGAGAGGTCCGCGCCGCGCCACAGTGACGTAAGCACGCGGTCCATGCGCTCCACCATTGCAGGATACGGAAGCTCGCCAGAACCCTTCAGGTCGATGGCCTCGATGACTTCGCCCTCGCTCATCACCGCAGCGGAATCGGCGCAAATATTAGCAACAGCCTGCTCCATCCGCTCCCACTCTTCGGATCCGGGTGTCGCACTGGTCTTGCCACGAATGAGCGGCATGCCGTGACGTTCGCAGTACGTCAGCCAATCCGTCATGGGCAGGCGCTTATACATGTAGGCGATGGAGCACGCGACCATGACGCCATCGCCCACAGTCACCATCCATGCGCCTTCATCCATGGGCACACCAGCTATTGCGTTGTCGTCAGGGAGGAAGCGAAGCCGGCCCGTCTCAGACTCGAAAAACCAGAGCGGCACAAAGCGAAGCTCAGCGGAGAGACTTCCCGTGTCACTGGTACTTACCATGTCCTTTGCTTTGCGCTTTGCCTGTGGCTTCCATACGACCTCATGCACCGCATAGCGCTTGCCCACAGCATCCATCATCTGCCGCACCAGGAGCCGCACACCGCCGCGCTCGTTCTCGTCCAGTGCGTTCGTCACGGTGAGGTGATTAAAGAACGATTCCAGCACCTTCTTGTGTTCCTCGGCGCGTGCGTTACCTCCTTCGTCTTCGCTCTCCACGGTAAGGATTGACCATGGCAGCCGGGAAACGTCCTTTTTACGCTTCATCGACACCGTACGAATGATGTCGTCGCGCTCCTCGATGACGTCCATCACATAGGCCATCTCCTTGAGCGTGCCCGCGCGGAACCCGTCCAGGTATTGCGACAGGCGTTCGGGCGTCAACTGCTTCAGCGGATTGAAGCGGGTGCGCTTGTGCCAGATGACGCGCTCAGGAGTGAGGACAGACGATGCCATTGATTTGCATCAGCATCGCGGATGCGCCGCAAGCCGTCCAAGGGCTGGGGTGATGCGGGTGCTGTGCGTGCGAAAATCTCACTAAATCACAAGTCTGCGCCGCTCCATCCTGAGTCCAACACCCTCCCGTGCCGCCTTGACTGGCTCGTACTGGAACGGGCCGGAACCCTGCGCAGCCTCCACAGCCAGCGCGAAACTCCAGAAATGATCCGCATGGCCGGCTTCATCGCGGGTAGCAGCGATGGATACACGGCCACCGGGCGTGATGAGTTTTTCCGGCTTCACCAGGTCGGCACGCAACTGATCCTCACACGGGTGCCAGATGTGCCCCTGCTCATAAAGATGCAGCAGCTCTGTGGCCATGGCTTCGGTTACCCGTACGGTGTTGGTTTTAGTGCCACTGCTCTGCACATTTTCGGTCGTTGGTACGGTCTTACGGAAATCGACGCCCACAATACGCCCGCCAAAGTCTTTACGCGAGTACTCGAACAAGCCAAGCCCGAGGCCGGTCATATCAATGCAGACGCGTCGCAGTCTGGGGAACTTCATGATCTGGCCAAGCCGCCACTGCTGCTCTGGCAATCGCATGTCTTCCATTCGCAACATGCCACGCATAATGAACTGCTGGCCGATCTTCTCGAACACCGACAGCACCGAGAAATCCCGGTTTCGGCCAACGTCATAGCCGGAATAGAGCGGGAACTGGCAGGATTTGAGGCGATCGAGTGATTCCTGGCTCCAATCCTGATCACAGATAATGCCCTCGCCATCGCGCTCCG
>JBGGMZ010000303.1:0-16147 GCA_041287745.1 Chthoniobacter sp.
GTTGGCGGAGCGTCAGCAACTCTTTCATGGATCCTTCGATCGCGAGGTCGCCGCGAGAGCTGGTGGCTCGCGGATCCCCGTAGGCCGCGCCCCAGCGCAAGCCCAGCACCTGCACCGGCACGCCCCGAATGGAGAGCATCGCCGTGTCATTCACGAGCAGACGCAGACCGGCATCGGTCGTGAGCTTCCGAAAGGCCTCGGGATTCTCGAACAGATCATGATTTCCTTCGCAAACGAATGAACCGTGCCGGCCCTCCAGACGCTTCGCCACATCGAGCGCCACCGGCAGATCGCTGAGGGAGTAATTGATCAGGTCGCCCGGCAGCATCACCAGGTCCGCCCGGAGGCTATTGGTCGCCTCCACGATTTTGTCCAGCACCGCACCTCTCGTGAAAACGCCGACGTGCAAGTCGCAGACTTGGGCGATCGTGAGGCCATCCAGCGCTTTCGGGAGATTCGCCAGCGGCAATGTGAGGCGGCGGATGCGAAACTGATTCCATTGATAAGCGGCCATGCCCGTGCCGCCGAGAGCGAGGAGGGCAGGCGCGGTGCAAAGGGACGCCGCGACGAACTCGCGTCGACTCACGTCATTTTCACTACGCGGCTGCGGTGTCTCCGCTCTCTTCAGCCGGCTGAGCGCACGCGCGATCCTCAGGACACCTGCTGCGATTCTCCCGAGGAACCACAGAAACGCCAGCGGCAGTAGCACCAGGCAATGCCAGATGTAGACACCCGCGATGATCGGTTTCGGAAACAACGTTTCGACCGGCCAGTCCAGCCGGCGTCCAAAGAAGAGGAGGATGATCCCCGCCGCTTGAAGCATGGCAAACGCGATCACGCTCGCCATCGCAAACCCCGCCCAAGGCCGGGGCAAGCGGCGCACCCGCATCGAAGTCTTCCAACCCCAAACCAGATCCCCGAGAAACAGAACAAGAAAGATAAGGGCGAAGAACCACATGGAGGACACACACTTAAGCGCGGGTTTGCGGATTGGAAAGGGCGAGCGAGGTCGCCTGCGTTTTGGAGTTAGGTAGTCCTCTACCGCTTTGAGAGTTGGCTTTCGAATGCGCCAGAGGACAGGCGCACTCCAAAACGCAAGCGACTCAGCACGCATGATCAAGGCTGGACGCCGCACGCCGATTTGGTGTTCTTCGTCCCATGCTTATGCGTTCCTCCCCTCTCCTTTCCGCGCTCTTTGCCCTGGCCCTTGCCTTGCCCGGCGCCCATGCTGCCGATGCGAATATCGGCCTCGGGGCGAAGCCGATCGCCGGTGCGGAAACGATCATCGATGGCACCCGCGAGATGCTCGATGGGAAATGGATCTACTGGGAAGGCCCGGGCTTCAAATCCGCGATGCCGATCAAATGGCAGATCGTGGCCGACCCCATCGATGGCGGCACCTGCGTGATGACCGACGACCGCGCGGCGGACGGCGGCAAATTTGGCGCCGCCGATATCGTAACGAAGAAGCCCTATCGCGATTTTCGCCTGCACATCGAGTTCCTCGTCATGAAGGAAAAGGGCAACAGCGGCGTGTATCTACAGAACCGCTACGAGATCCAGATCTTCGACGGCGACAAGACCAAGCACGGCATGGGCGCGGTGATCAATGAGACCGACTCGCCCTACGATGCCTATCTCGGCATCGGCAAGTGGAACACCTACGACATCGTCTTCCGCGCCGCGCGTTTCAAGGACGGCAAGCTCACCGAGAAGCCGCTCGTCTCCATGTATTTCAATGGCAAGAAGGTGCACACCAATGTGCCGATCAACCAGGTGTGGGGCGGCGCGAAATCCGGCATCGATGGCGGCAACGACGGCGGTAAAGGCATCACCGACACGCCCCAAGGCCTCAAGCTGCAGTGCGAAGGCCATGACGTGCGCTTTCGCAACGCATGGATCAAGGAACTCGATCTCGCCGAGCCGAATACGGATTTTTAAGCAACAAATGCGGCACAGGAGCGGGCGGACAGGCTAATTTTACTGCCTAAATTAGATTTCCCTCCCCGGAAAGGGATGGGAAACGGTAATTTCCATTTGCCAGTGACGGTGTTCTCCGCTCACTTTGCGCGCCCTATGAGTCATCCCCGAAGAGTCGTCGTTACCGGAATGGGCGTTATTACGCCTGTGGGCAACGATGTCGAAACCTTTTGGCAAAACCTGATCGCCGGCAAGAGTGGCATCGGCCCGATCACGCATTTCGACCCCAGCGCGTTCGATTGCCGGTTTGCCGGGGAAGTCCGTGGCTTCGAGCCCAAGAGCGTTTTCAAGAAGCCGAAAGACGTCAATCGCACCGATCGCTATACCCAGCTCGCAGTCGGTGCCGCGAAGCAGGCCCTGATCGATGCCGGTATCACTCAACCGATCGGCGATCCTGAGCGCTTCGGCTGCATGATCGGCTCGGGCATCGGCGGCTTGAAGACGACCGAAGATCAGCACACCGTGCTCATGAACAAGGGACCGGACCGCTTGTCCCCCTTCATGATTCCCATGCTCATCGGCAACATGGCCAGCGGCATGGTTTCCATGGAATTCGGACTGCAAGGCCCCAACTACGCCACCATTTCCGCCTGCGCCACCAGCGCGCACTCCATCGGTGAAGCTTGGCGCATGATCCGCGACGACGAGGCGGATGCCTTTGTCGCCGGCGGCAGCGAAGCTACCATCGTCCCGCTCGGCATCGGTGGCTTCTGCGCGATGAAAGCTCTTTCCACCCGCAACGACGATCCGGCCGCGGCCTCGCGCCCGTGGGACAAGGATCGCGACGGCTTCGTGATGGGCGAAGGTGCCGGAATCGTCGTGCTCGAGGAGCTCGAACACGCGAAGAAGCGCGGCGCCCGCATTTACGGTGAAATTGGCGGTTACGGC
The DNA here is from genome assembly GCA_041287745.1 of Chthoniobacter sp. Taxonomy (GTDB): domain Bacteria; phylum Verrucomicrobiota; class Verrucomicrobiia; order Chthoniobacterales; family Chthoniobacteraceae; genus Chthoniobacter. Next base: position 2,869 of record JBGGMZ010000303.1, read on the forward strand.
CTCACGAGCGACGCCTATCACATGAGCGCTCCCCTGCCCAACCACGAGCAGGCCCAGCGCAGTATGCGTGTGGCGTTGGCCAAGGCCGGCCTCAACACCACCGACGTCAATTACATCAACGCCCACGGCACCAGCACTCCAGTAGGCGATATCGCCGAGGTACGCGCCGTGAAGGCTGTCTTCGGCGACCACGCCCGCGGCGGTATGCTTGTGTCATCGACCAAGTCCATGACCGGACACCTGCTCGGTGCCGCCGGCGCCGTGGAAACGGTGGTGTGCCTCAAGGCCATCAACACCGGCATCATTCCACCGACGATCAATCTGCATTCCCCCGGTGCAGAATGCGACCTCGACTTCGTGCCGCACACGGCACGCGAGCACAAGGTGAAGGTCGCGCTCAACAACAGCTTCGGCTTCGGGGGCCACAACGTCTCCATCGTCGCCCGAGCCTTCGAAGGCTAGCGCGCCGTGGAGTCTCCCCTCTCCTTTTCCCTGCAACTGCCCCCGGGCGATTTCGAAGCCTACATCTTCGATTGCGACGGCACGCTCGCCGATACCATGCCCACGCACTACAAGGCGTGGATCACCGCCTTGGGTGAACACGGGCGCACTTTCCCGGAAGCCATGTTCTACGAACTCGGTGGCGTGCCCACCGCGCGCATCGTGGAAATCCTCAACGAACGTCACGGCCACAACCTGCCCGTGGATGAAACCGTGGCGCACAAGGAAGCGCTCTTCCTGGAGATGAGCCACGAGGTCGCAGCCATCGAGCCGGTCGTCGCGCTTGCGCGGCAATACCACGGTCAAAAGCCACTCGCCGTCGCCTCCGGCGGCCATCGCCGCGTCGTCATGAGTACGCTGCGCGCGCTCGGCATCGTCGAGCTCTTCCAGGCGATCGTCTGCTCGGAAGATTACCAGCGCGGCAAGCCTTCGCCGGATCCGTTTTTGGAAGCCGCCCTGCGCCTCGACGTCGCGCCGGAGCGTTGCCTCGTTTTCGAAGACACTGCCACGGGCATCGCGGCAGCTACGGCTGCCGGTATGCAGTCGGTGCTGGTGCCGCCGCCGAAGCGCGGGTAGCGCAGGCCAATCGTCGTATAGGACAGATAGGCCCTATACGACCTATGGCCTCTACTTCCCCTTGCCTTTCTGCAGGCGCTTCAGCTTGCCCGAGATACCTGCCTTGGTGGCGGCGTTCATCCGGTCGATGAAGAGCACGCCGTTGAGGTGATCGGTCTCGTGCTGGAGAGCGCGGGCGAGCAGGCCCGCGGCTTCAAATTCGATCTTCTTGCCATCGAGCAACATCGCCTCGCATTTCACACCGCTGCTGCGGGTGATTTCCGCGGTGATATCGGGAAAGCTCAGGCAACCTTCGTTGCCGGATTCCTTCTCTTCGCTGAACTTCAAAACGGGATTCAACAACACGAGCGGCATGTGCTCCTCGATGGGCACTTCCTTGTCCTTGATCCACATCGCACTCGGTCGATCCTCGATGCCAGCGACGTCGATCACCGTGAGCTGGATCGGCACGCCGATCTGCTGGGCGGCGAGGCCCACGCCATTCGCGGCGCGCATCGTCTCCAGCATGTCCGTGACGAGCTGCTTGATCTTGTCGTCCACTTCTTTCACTTCCCGTCCTTTTTCGCGGAGGACAGGGTTACCGTATTTCACAATCTCCAGAATCATTTCCTGCGTTCTATTTCTTTTCGGTGAAGGCCGAGAGGTTACCTTTGACGCCGGCCTCCTTAAGGGCGTCGAGCACTTGAATGAGAAAACCGTAGGAGACCTTCTTGTCGGCTTTCATGGCGAGATTGGGGCGGCCTTTTTCGGCGATGAGCTTTTGCACCGCTGGGGTCAGCTCTTGGAGCGAGACCTTCTTCGCATCGAGGAAGATATCCTCACCTTCCGAGATCGAGAGCACCACCGGCTCTTCGCTGGAATCCGAGGACACCGCATTCTTCGACTCGGGCAGCTTGATGGTCACCTCCGGCTGGATCTTCTTAAACGTCGTCGTGACGATGACGAAGATGAGCAGGATGGCAAAGATATCGATGAGCGATACGATGATGACCTGCGGTGTACGACGCGGGCGTGCGTAGAACTTCATGTCAGCGGCTCCTCCTCGAGCGGTGCTGGCGGTGCGTAGCTCTCGATATGCGAAAGGGATTGCGCGGGCGCCACATGATGTGCCTGGTGGTAGTAGCACTTGGACAGCAGTTCCACGATGAGCGACTCCATCTCCGCCGCCATGGTCTCTACTTTTTTCGTGAAGTAGCTGTAAGCGATGAGGCTCGGAATGGCGACGGCCAGGCCCACGATGGTGGTGCTCAGCGCTTCGGAAATGCCCTTGGCGATCCCGTGCGGGTCCTGAGCCGCACTGTCCGAGCCGAATGCCGCAAAGACCGAGATGAGGCCCGAGACAGCACCGAGCAGGCCGAGCAGCGGCGCAATACCCACGATGATTTCCAACACGAAAATGCCGCTCTCCATGCGCACGATCTCGTGCCGCGCCCGAGTCTGCACCGATTCCATGTTTTCAGATTTCGGCCAATTGAGATGGTTCAAACCAGTCTGAACGATGCGGGCCAGGGTCGAGCGATCGTGCCTGACCAATCGTGCCAGGCGGTTGGCCGCATCCTCATCGCCCGGCTGAATGGCTTCCACCTCGCGCTCGATGAGCGGCGGCATGATGATATCCCGGCGCAGAGCAAGGCCGCGCAGCACGATCACCGTGACGGAGATGACCGAACACAGCAACAGGGGCGCCATGAAGAAGCCTCCATCGTGGAAGAAGTGATATGCCGAGGAAAGCGAGACGGCGAGGATGGGGCTCATTTGGAAAATGGGTAGTAAGTAAAAGTCAGGGTCCACTCGAGAGGCGCCTGGCTGTTCGGCGAGTCGGGGTCACTGGGCGGTGGTCCGATTTCAGCGTCACGAATGGCTCGTATGGAGACATCTGCGAGGCTTTGGTTCGAGGAGTTTTTTTCTACTCTCGTGCCGGAGATGTGCCCTTTGGCATCGATGATGAAGCTGATACTCACCGAACCGAAGGCGATCAAATCCATTCTGTCGTGGATATAGTAATACCAGCGCGAGCCGATGGCATCGTTGACCATCTTCCGGTACTTCGCCATGGGCGTGCCGATCGAATCGATGGCGCTCTTGCCGCGGTTTGAGATGCTGCTTTCGATGCGATTCTTTTCCTGCTCCGGCTGATAACCGGAGTCATGCCGCGGCTGCGCCTTTGGCGGCGCAGGTGTGGTAAGCTTTGCCATCTGCTGCGGCTCGTCCAGCGGACGCAGCACCGCGGCGTGGGCCACGGGCGAAGGCGTATGTGCCGAGGGCTGAATCTGGGTCACGGCCTTGGGCTTCAGCTCCCGCTTGGTCAGTGCGATCTCATCATCGAGCATCTTTTCCACCGCCTTGAGATCGGTCGGTTTGGTCTTCTCCTTTGCCGTCTCCTTGTCCGGCGTGGGCGTTTTTTCCTCACTCTTCTGGGCATCCGGAGGAGGTGGCGTAGGATCTTGCGGCAGGTTCTCCGGCTGCGCCGCGGGTGTCTGCTGCGCTACCTGGACGGTGGGCGGAGGAGGCGCGGGCAATGGCTGAGCCAAAGGCGGCGTGGGCGCGAAGGGCTCCGGCGCCGGCCCGAGTAACGAGCGGGTATTTTGAAAGGCATTGAAGGCGCGATCCTTCCCCACTTGGCCAGGCAGGAGCGAGTCCCCAGTCGCCGGCTGTTCGCTGGCCGCTCTCATGTTTTCGTCGGATTCGAAGATCGGGTGCTCCGCCGGATCCTTCGCGATATCCAATCCGCGCGAATCGACGAACAACCGCTCCGGCGGCGGAGGGGCGAGACTGAATGGCTGGGCCTGAGGCTCTTCTTCAGGCGGGATGATTTGCAACTCGATGTTCCGCGGCTTGAGCGATGCCTTGGCAAAATCCACCCCCTTGTCATGGAAAAAGAGGCTGATGAGCGGGATCAGCAGGAAGGCCAGCAAGTGCAACAGCAACGAAACGGCGATGCCGATGCCGATCAGCCGGCCGGTCGGGATGTCCGAGACATCGGGGATCCGGGCGAGCAGCGGTGCAGTATAGCGTTGGACGAAGGTCATGCTGGCAACGGCCGTATGACGGCCGCCTCCATTTGGCCCACGACATTAAACCGCGATACCTGGGCGCACCACTCCACATCCGCAGAGCGACCCGTGGCCTTCAGTGCGCGGCCATTGCGGGCGAGCTCGAGCGCTTCGAGCGCGTTGGGATACTGGAGGGCCATCGCGGCGACAGTATGGGCGGAGTCGCTCCGGCTGGTGGCCGGCAAAAGCGGAATGAGCCGGCCGGCGGCATAGGCATCCTCGAGGGCAAAGGTCTCAAACGTCCCCGCGCAGACCAGCAGCACGGATTTCGGCATGCTGGCGCGCAGCGTCTCGGCAAGGGCACCGAGATTGAGCAGCGCCCCCACCAACACGCGGTCCGCCAGTTCGCAGGCGCGCAGAGCGACCGTGCCGTTCGTGGTCGTGGTCACGATGCGGCGACCGCTCAGGTTCGTGTATTCACGTGGCGAGTTGCCGATATCGAAGCCGGGGATGAGGTCACCCTGCCGTTCGCCGCCGAGCACCACATTCGGCACGCGTGGCTTCAACGCATGGGCCTCCTCGATCGTGCAAACCGGATGGATCTCATTCACCCCGTACGCCAGCGCGGTCACCATGGAGGAAGTCGCCCGCAGCACGTCGAAGACGACGCAAGTCGTCCCAGAAAGGTCACGCGTGGGAAGCAACGCGATTTCCGCAGGATTGAGAACGACATCGATGTGCATAAAAAGTAAACGCTCCGCAAACGGCAGAACGAAGAGAGCCGTTCATAAAGCATCATTCTCCCCTCTCAACAACTACTTCCATGAAAGGCGGAACACCCAACATCCAATGACGCATGCGTGATCCGATGACGCATGCTTGGGGCGGACATCGTGCCCCTATGGGATGTTCGATGTTGGATGTTGGGGGTTGGATGTTCCCTCAAGGATCCGCTCTTCCCATCGTTGCCCCTTTTTGCCTACGTTCCTCCCCCACCCAAAACGCAGGCCCCGCACCCTTATGAAATCGCATCCCGTTTCCCCGATCTGCTCCCGTTCTCTCCTCCACGCCGCCTCGCTGGCGCTTACACTCAGCCTGGCTGCTTTCGGCCGCGTTTCTGCCGAGGACGCCCATGGTTGGCTGCTGGTGACCAACAAGGCCGACCAGACCCTGTCCTACGTCGATCCGGCCACCAATAAACAGGTCGCCACCGTCCCTGAGGATGGCAAGACCTGCCACGAAGTGATCGCCACGCCCGACGGCAAGCGCGCTTTCCTCCCGATCTACGGCGATTCCGGCGTCGGCAAGCCCGGCACCGACGGGACTTTCATCCAGGTGCTGGACGTGGCCAAGCGCGCCACCAGCGATAAGATCGAACTGGGTCGCGGCCTTCGTCCCCATTGCCCGATTTACAACGAAAAGACCAATCTCCTCTACGTCACCACCGAGATTGAAAACTCGATCACCGTCATCGATCCGGCCACGCTGAAGGTCGTAGGCACCATTCCGACCGGGCACCCTGAATCGCACATGCTGGCTGTGACGAAGGATGGCAAGCGCGGCTACACCGCCAACGTCTCGACCGGCACCGTCTCCGTGCTCGATCTGGAGAGCAAAAAGCTCCTCACCACCATCTCCGTGGCCGGCAAGACGCAGCGCATCTCGCTCTCCCCGGATGACCGCTGGGTCTACACCTCCGACCAGACGAAGCCGCAGTTGGTGGTCATCGATACCAAGACGAACGAAGTGGCGAATCGCATCGACCTGCCCGACTTCGGCTACGGCACGGCTTCCACGCCCGATGGCAAACACCTGCTCGTCTGCTGCGGCCTCGGCACCGTCGCCGTCGTCGACCTCGAGGCGAAGAAAGTGATCAAGGAACTGGAACTCCCGCGCGCTCCTCAGGAGATCCTCGTGCGCCCCGATGGCGCCGTGGCCTACGTCTCCTGCGACGCCAGCGCCAAGATCGGTGTGATCGACCTCAAGGAGTTCAAGGTGAGCACGCTCATCGAAGTCGGCAAAAATGCCGACGGGCTCGCTTGGGCGAAGGCGCAGTAAGCGCCTCGCCGCCTCACTCCACGTAGCGCTCCAGCACCGTCAGCAATTCCCGCAGCTTGCGCTGTCCTTCCTTGGGATCGGCCGCGTGCGCGATGCACTCATGAGCGTGCTGGTGGATCACCACCTCGGCAAAGGACTTTAGTGCCTTGCGCACGGAGACCACCTGCGTGAGCACGTCCGGGCAATCGCGATCTTCTTCCACCATGCGCTCGATCGCGGCAACCTGGCCGGCGATTTTGCGCAGGCGAACCTGCAGCGCCTTTTTCTCTTCGGCAGTGTGAATGTGCATTCGGCTTTGGGCGACGAACGTAGTCGCCACGACCGCCACTTAACACGGAAACTCCACCCTTGTCCATAAGGGGTATAGGGGTATGCTCCTATCTGATGTTTCTCGCCCTGACCGACATTTCCCAAGCCCTCTCTCAAGGCACCCAGCATGCGTGGGTATTCGTCCCCACGGCCATCCTGCTCGGGGCATTGCACGGCTTGGAGCCGGGCCACTCCAAGACGATGATGGCCGCATTCATCATCGCCGTTCGCGGCACCGTCTGGCAGGCCACGCTGCTCGGGCTCTCCGCGGCCTTTTCACACTCGCTCATCATCTGGCTCCTTGCTGGCGTGGCCTTGAAATATGGCAGCCACTGGAATGCCGAGACGACCGAGCCGTACTTCCAGATCGCCTCGGCCGTGATCATCATTGGCCTCGCCCTCTGGATGTTTTGGCGGACACGGCGCGATGTCCAGGCTGCTGCGGACCACGACCATCATCACCACCACGACCACGATCACGATGAGGCCAAGCGCATCGATATTGGCCGGGGCACGGTGGAGCTTTCCGTTTTCGAGAAGGACGTCCCGCCGGTATTTCGCCTGGCCTTTTCAGAAAATGGGAAGGCCTACCTGCCCGAAGCCGCGAGTGTCGTGGTGGAAACATTGCGTATCGGCGGCGGCAGCCAGACCTTCAGCTTTGAGGCGAAAGAAGGATTCCTCGAATCGACCACAGAGATCCCGGAGCCTCACGAGTTTGACCTGACCCTCACGTTGACCCGCGACGGCCAGACTTACCGCTATCCCGCGCAATTCCGTGAGCACGATCATGATCATCATCACCACGATCACGATCACGACCACGGCCATTCTCACGGACCGTTGGCACCCGGCGCGGACTATCAGGACGCCCACGAGGCAGCTCACGCGATGGACATCCAAAAGCGGTTCCTGAATCGGCAGGTCACCACTCCGCAGATTGTCCTCTTCGGCCTCACCGGCGGTCTGCTCCCCTGCCCGGCAGCCTTCACCGTCCTGATCGTGTGCCTGCAGGTGAAACAGTTTACCCTCGGCTTCGCGCTGGTCGCCGCCTTCAGCTTCGGCCTGGCTCTTACCATGGTCTCGGTCGGCGCGATCGCCGCGTGGAGTGTCGGCCACGCGGAGAAACGCTTCAGCGGCTTCGGCGACCTGATGCGCAAGGCGCCCTATCTTTCCTGTGCTCTGCTTATGGTCCTGGCCAGTTACATGTTCTGGCAGGGTTGGCATGGACTCGCGCATCACTGAAGGCTGAAGAGCTCGGCGGAATGATTTGTTCCGTGCGTCATGGCCGCGACTGGCTCAAACTCCGATCCTCCCATGATCGCTTTGGCTCGTCTCCTTGTCGCCACGTGGTTGCTGACCGCCTTCCTTCTCGCGAGCAGCTTCGCCGCCGAACTAGCCGCCCGCGTCGAGTCGCCCAATGGCGCGCCGCGCATCGTGGTGAATGGCCAACCCGTGCGGGCACGCATGTTCTTCGGCGCTCCGGGTTCGTCGGCCTTGCCCATCGGGCCGGAGTGGCAGCAGATCGATTTCGAATTCACGGCCGCAGACAGCGCGGACAATGGCACCATGCATTTCCGGTTCGGGAATGGCGCGGGCGACGTGTATCTCGACAAAATCCAGGTCACGGAAGCCGGCGAAAAAGGCGCAATCATTCCGCCAAGTGATTTCGAAAACGGCCAGCACGACTTCGAGCGCGACTGGACTTTCTGGCCCCAGGGCGCGGCGAATACCGTGGGCAAGATCGCGGTGGAGCCGACGGCCGGCCAGGACAATAGCGGCGGTCTTCATGTCCAGCTCACTGCACCGTCAGATGGCCAGTGGCCGGACTTTCACATCTATCATCACCCCAAGCTGCATTTCACCGAGGGCCATCATTACCGTGTGCAGATGTGGGCCAAGGCAACGCCAGCGCGCTCGTTGCACATCGAGTTTTACCAACCCGGCCAGCCTTTCCTTCATCTCGGCGGCCCGGCTGATCCATTCCCTGATCAGATCAAGATGGCGGCACAGGTGGGCGTCGATTTCGTCAGTTTTCCGATCGGCCTGCCATGGCCGAAACCGGCTGAGGCCGCCAACTTCAGCTCGGAAGATGCCGCCTGCCGCACGGTGCTCGCCGCCAATCCCCACGCGCTGCTCATCCCGCGCATTCCCATGAATCCCCCCCAGTGGTGGAAGGAGGCGCATCCCGAGGAAGTGATGCAGTGGGAGGATGGACATCGCGATGCCGCGGTGCCGGCTTCGCCGCTGTATCGTCAGCTGGCCTCGGAACGGCTCGCGGCGCTGGTCGTACATCTGGAGGAAAAGTTCGGCGATCATGTGGCCGGCTATCACCCGGTCGGGCAAAACACCGGTGAATGGTTTTACGAGGACACGTGGAAACAGCCCCTCAACGGCTATGCGCCCGCCGACCTGCGCGAATGGCGGCGGTGGCTGGCCCGACGCTATCGAAGCAACGAAGCGCTGCAGCGTGCGTGGAATGATTCCGCTGTGATGATCGAAAACGTCGCAGTACCGACAGCCGCCGCCCGCCACGCCGCACCCGCGGGCATCTTCCGCCATCCGGTGAAAGAGCAAGCGCTCATCGACTGGGCGGAATTCCAGCAGGAGGCGATGGCGGATTGTGTGCGCACACTAGCTCAGGCCGTGCGCCAGGTCACCGCGGGCAAAAAGCTCGTCCTCTTCTTCTACGGCTACCTGCATGAATTCGGCACCGTCGGCAACGGCCCCGCCACGTCGGGACACTACGCGTTGCGCCGCGTGCTGGATTGTCCGGACATCGATATTCTCTGCTCGCCGATTTCCTACTCCGACCGCGGCCTCGGCGAGAGCGCACCCTCCATGACCGCCGCGGAGAGCGTCGCCCTCGCCGGCAAGATGTGGCTGAACGAAGACGACACCCACACCTATCTCGCCACAGGCACGCAGCCGGGCTACCGCGACCACGTCACCACGCTCGCGGAGACGAATGCCGAGCTCACGCGGAATGTCGCGCAGGAGTCACTGCGCAATTTCGCCACGTGGTGGATGGATCTCGGCGCGACCGGCTGGTTTCGCGACCCGGGCATGTGGGAACAAATGGCGAAGCTGAAGGCACTCGATGACGCGATGCTGCAGTCCCCCACTCCGTTTCATCCGGAGATCGCCGCCGTGATCGATGCGCCCTCGATCTGGCGCGTCGCCGCGGGCGGCCAGGCAGTCATCGGACCCGCCGTGTCGAGCACGCGTGCCGCTCTTGGCCGCATCGGCGCCCCTTACGGACAGTATCTGCTCGATGACGTGATCGCCGGCAAGGTCCACGCCAAACTTTACGTCTTCCTCAATGCGTGGAGTCTCACGGCGGACGAACGCCAAAAGCTACTCGCCGCCACGATCGGCAGCGTATGCGTGTGGTGTTACGCGCCCGGCTACTTCGATGGTGAACATGTGTCTCTCGAAGCGATGCAGGAGCTAACGGGATTTCATCTGCGCCGCATCGAGAATGTCAAAGCGTGGGCCTCTCCGATTGCAATCAATACTCCCAAGCTCGAAAAGGCATTCGGGGTACCGCACCCGATCACACCACTGTTCGCGGTAGAAGGCCCCGTCGACCAAACCTTCTTCACCTACCCGGATGGAAGCAGCGCCGTCGCTTTCCAGATGAGCACGAAGAATCGGTCTTCCTCGCTCTTTGTCGGCGCACCGGGTCTCACCAGCGAGCTACTGCGCGAAGCGGCCCGCAAAGCGCGCGTGCACCTTTACACCAACGTCGATTGCAACGTTTACGCCAGCGGCCCCTTTGTCGCTCTGCATGCGTCACAGGATGGCCCTCTGAATCTCGATGTGGGCCAGCCGGGGCCGGTTAAAGATATCCTTTCCGGAGAGTTGCTTGGGGACGGGTCTGTGCTCTCTTTACGATTGCGACGAGGTGAGACCCGAGTCCTGAGGGTCGGCCCTTGAGCGACAAAATCCAACCACCACCGCAGGACGTTGCGAATCGGAGCTGATATGAGCACGACATTTCGATCTCTGCAGAAACTCGCCGGGCAAGGCTTGAGCCGAATTCAGATGAATCTCGGCCTGACGGAACGTCTGGCATCCATCATGGCAGGCGGGGCGCTCATCGGCGCCGGCATCTTTCGACACGGACCCCTGCGCGCCGCGCTTTTCGGCAGTGGCGCCGGGTTTCTCCTTCGCGGGGCCACAGGCCACTGTCCACTTTACAATCTCCTCGGCGTCGATCATCTCGACCGGCGGCAGCGCGATGGCGTGCCCGGCAACCAGGGCTTGAAAATCGAATATGGCGTGGAAGTTCAGTGCCCTGCCCCCGAGCTATATCAATTCTGGCGGGCCATCGATCAGTTGCCGCGCATCCTGCGCCACGTCGAGTCGGTCGAACCCCTCGACTCCTGGCACTCGCACTGGAAGGCGCGCGGCCCGCTCGGCCCTGCGCTGGAGTGGGACGCGGAGATTATCAACGAGCACGAAAACGAGCTCATCGCGTGGCAATCGGTCCACGGTGCCAGCTTGCAAAATGCCGGCTCCGTCCGCTTCGAGACATTGTCCGACACGGCAACCTACGTGAAGGTCTGCATCGAGTTGCTTCCTGTGGGCGGCTCAGCGGCACTGGCTCTGGCTCGACTCTTCGGCACCGATCCGCAACGTGAACTGGAGGAAGACCTCGAGCGCTTCAAAGATTTCGCCGAGCGAGAGCTGACGCCTGAGTCTCACTCCGTGGAATAGCGACTCCTGGGGGGCCGGTGCGGAGATGACGCGCGAATCAGAAGTATGAACGCGCTCGTCCATGCCCACGAAAAGACCGGGGTACTTCAGATCACCGGTGGCATCCATTCCGCCGAAAAAGCATTGGCTCTGAAGGCCGCCGTGGAAGATCTCCCGGGCGTCTACGCCACGGAGTTCCGCTGGGAGGGTATGCGGGTCCATTTCGACCCCCAGCTCGCCTTCGAACAGCAGTTTTACGAAGCGGTGAAACTGGCCGGCTTCCACGCCAGCGACTTCTTTGTGCTGAACGAAAACTAGCCTCGTTCGCTACTGCGAAGAAAGGCCGGTCTTTCCGCTTTTCGAATCCTGAAAGATGCTGGCTCGGTAGCCGGCCTGGCGCACGGCGATGCAGATCTGATCCTTATTGATGACGTTCGGATTGTAGCGGGCAAAAGCTCCCCGCTCCACCAGACGCACGGTTATCATCCCCGGTAGTTGCTCCAGCGAGGCCTTCACGGCCAATTCGGCTGTCTCCGAGTCCATGTCGGGAATGGCGAGGTCGAGTTCTTCGGGATGGGGCTGTTCTGTTTTCATGGGTTGCGATTGGAGATTCGCATCTGCCAGTTGCAGCGCGCTTTAGTTGAACGAGATTCTTGTACAGTTCGGCCGCTCCTATGCCCTGCGCAAGCGACATCACGCCCTCCCTTTGCCGGCAACAGCCTCCTCCGCTGCATGCTTCAGACCGCCGTACGCGGGCGCTTTCGCGATTCAGGAGTATGCGCTTCCCATTCCGCCTGTTGCTTGCCGCCAGTGCGCTCGCTTTTTTTGCCGGCTGCGCGAGCGATCCCGTGCCGATGGGCAGCCGCCTCGTGATCTCCGCGCCGTTTGCGGAATTCTATAAGAAGGGGCCGGCGCAGGATGTCGGCTTCGCGCAGCACACCTTCGACAACGCCATGGCGCAACAATACACCGGCCCCGACTTCCAACTGCCGAAGGGCGCCTCCGTCACCATGCTGAAGCGCGAGTCGGGATTCTCGAAAGTGGTCACCGACAACGGCGTCGCCGGTTATGTCGCCAACGAAAAGCTCGCGCCGGCACCGGCCGTGGCTCGCAATGTGCCGACAGAAACCACCAGGCCAGCCCGCAATATCCGCGTACGGACCCCAGCCCTGCCACCTTCCCGCCGCAACGAGGACCAGCTCGACCTCAGCGATATTCCGCTGCCGCTTCCGAGCTGACGGGCGGGCGTATTCTTGATTTTCGTCGCCAAAGCATCCTCTCACGGGCACATAGGTACCCCTCATGATTTCGTTACAGCAATTGACGAAACGCTTCGGGGCGCAAACCGCGGTGGATCAACTTTCGTGTGAAATCCCGGCCGGGCAGATCGTGGGCTTCCTCGGGCCCAATGGCGCGGGAAAATCGACCACCCTGAAAATGCTCACCGGCATGCTCGCACCCACCAGCGGCACCGCCACCATCTGCGGCCACGATTTGCAACGCGACATACTCGAGGTGAAGCGCAATGTCGGCTTCGTGCCGGAATCCGGCGCCGTCTTCGAGTCGCTCACCGGCCTCGAATATCTCGAGATGGTCGCGGCGCTTTATTCCATCCCGGAAGCTGCGGCCCGCGCGCGCATCGAGCAATTCATCGCCTTCTTCGACCTCAGCTTCAGCACGCTCACCGACAAGTTGCTCGGTGCGTATTCCAAGGGGATGCGACGCAAGGTGGTGATCACTGCTGCCCTGTTGCACAATCCGCCCGTGGTCTTTTTCGACGAGCCACTCGATGGGCTCGACGCGAATGCCGCTGTCGGCTTCAAGGCGCTGATCCAGACGCTCGCGAGGGAAGGCAAAACCATCGTCTATAGCTCGCACATCCTGGATGTCGTCGAGCGCGTCTGCGATCGCGTGCTCATCATCGACAAAGGAAAGCTCCTGCTCGACGGCACACCCGAGGCGCTCGTGGCCTCGAGCGGCGCGGGCACACTCGAGCGCCTCTTCACCCAACTCACCGGCGGCACCGAGCTCGAGCGCCGGGCCGAAGACTTCGCCCGCACATTTCGCCCATGACGGCCAGCGGGACTTCAGCGCCGCCCGCGTCGCCGGATCGCGCCTTGCGACGGCTTTTCCTCACCCTCTTT
>JBGGMZ010000304.1:0-19408 GCA_041287745.1 Chthoniobacter sp.
CACGGCGGCGAAGTCGACGCTGTCGGGATTGGCGCCGCCCGTGTAGTCGACTGTGGCAAAATACGGCTTCCATTCCAGCGGCTTGTCGGTGGCAGGATTGTTTGCGGTGGTGAAGCTGCCACGCGTTTCGATCGCTTCTTCGATCGGGCCGCGGAAGAGCGCCTCATCCAGCGTCTGCTTTTCGTTCCAAGGCTTGCGGATAAGCCCGGCAGCGACCAGCCACGGAGCGGGAATCGGCACGTCGCGCGATATGGATTTGGTGCTGAGCTTCACCGGATTTTCATGACGATCGGCCGGGCCGATGAGACGAAACGAAGTTGTGGGAACCGACGAAGATGTCTCCTGAATCTCCCAGCCTTCGCCTGTTGCCTCCACCATGGGCACGACATTCGGACCCGTTTTCGGGGGCAGGGCGATGGCATCGAGAAAGAACACTTTGCGCTCTGGCTTATTTAGCGGGGAAAGCCGCAGGCCGCCGTAGGAAAGCGTGGGCGCGTCACCCGGGTTTTGCTCGAGATATTTCGCGAGCCTTTTCTCCTCCAGCAGGCTGGCCGCAGCGGTTTCGTGCAGACCGCTAAGCATGCCGATGGCGATGGCGAGATGCCCTGCTTCGTTCGGATGCACGTAGTCGTGGGTGACGTGAAAATCGGGTTTGAGCCGGCGCCCTTTCGCGAGGACAGCGGCCATCGTGTCGTGGGTGGGCAAGAGCACGAGCTCGTCCTGGCTGAGCATGGCAGTCAGGCGATCGATGAGTTTCGCCATCATGCGATTCTTCGGGGAGAATCGATCGTCTTCCGTGCAGAGCGTCGGTGTGGCGATGGCCGTGAATTTGGGCTTGAGCCGACTTTGCAGAGACTTGAGCAGTTCGCGATAGTTCGCCGCCCACTGGTCTAGTGAAGCAGGTTCATCCACGACGTAAGGAGCGAGCACATCATTCATCCCCAGCATCACGATGAGCACGTCGGCCGGTTGATCGAGCTCGGTCTTTACGTCGATGCCTTTCACATCGAGCGGAAACGAATCCGTGCGCGAACGCTTCTCGGTATTGAGCCACGCCTGCACGCCCTGACCGCTCCCGCCTAGGGCGATGATATTGGGATGGCAGCCCGGGTACGCCTGCTGCAGCGCCCAATCCAATTGATAGGCATAGCCAGCGGGGTGATTCCGGCTCTGGCCGGTGATACTGTCGCCGACCAGCACGACACGCGCGTTGCCTTGCTGCAGCAGAGGCTGGGTGACGTCCAGTCGCGGCGCGACGAGAGTCTGGGCGAAGGTAGAGCAGGTGAAGGCGAGGAAGACGAAAAGCGAAGGGAGGAAACGCACCCGGCCAGCATACCAAGTCTGCCCCGCCCGCCCATAATTCTTCTGAAGGGATTGCGGAGAAAAGACCCAAACTTTTCACTGTCCGAGCACTTATCCCGAGGAAAGGGCGCCTGTGTCTGGCAGCCTTTCATCCCCCCAAAAATCTCCCATGAAACTGATCCGTCTCCTCGCTGCGGTGTGCTTGTTATCAAGCGCAGATGCCCAGGACCTCACCATCCAGCGCGATGTTCCCTACGTCGCATCCGCCGACCCTTTGCAAACGCTGGATATCTATGCGCCGGCAGGCGCGAAAAGTCTTCCGGTGATCGTGTGGATCCATGGCGGCGGCTGGCAGCAAGGGGACAAGGCGGATGTGAAGGAGAAGCCGGCGGCCCTGGCGAAAAAGGGATTCGTCTTTGTCTCCGTGAACTATCGCCTGTGGCCGAAAGTGGAGATGGGCGATCTCATTCACGACACCGCGAAATCCGTCGGCTGGGTGCGCGCGCACGTGGCTGAGCACGGTGGCGATCCGCAGCGGCTCTTCATCATGGGGCACTCCGCCGGTGCGCAACTCGCGGCGCTCCTGTGCACGGACGAACGACTGCTTCAGGCCGAAGGCGTGCCGCTGGCCAGCGTGAAAGGCTGTGTGCCGGTGGACGGCGATACCTACGATGTCCCGGCGAGCGTCGCCATCTCCGATACCCGCTGCCGCGTCTACGGCTTGCCGGAGCCGAAAGCCGGGCACCGCGCGAAATTCGGCACACCGGAACAACAGAAGGATTACTCCGCCGTGACCCACGTTGCAAAAGACAAGAGCATCCCGCCGTTTCTACTGCTGCATGTCGCCACGCATCCCGATACCACGCTGCAGGCGCAATACCTCGGCCGGCTGCTGAAGGACGCCGGCATCCCGGTGAAAATCTTCGGCGCCAGGGACACCGATCACAGCAAGCTCAACGACCGCCTCGGCATTCCCGACGATCCTGCGACGAAGGAATTGTTCGATTTCGTGGATCAGTCCCTGAAGTAGTGAGAAGCGAGTCCCGCCTGGAGCGGCGCCGTCTCTGGCTTCTGAATCTGCTTCAGTACGCGATTGCCGGCCTATTCGCCGGAACCAAAGGGTGATGTCTCCCGATTCGCGAGGATCAGGCGCAGTGCCTCTTCCTTGGTGAACCCTTGCGCGACAAATGCGTCGTAGAGCGCTTTCTTTGCGCGGGCGCGCTTGCGGGCAACTTCCGGACTGGCCTGATAATCCAGCATGGCATCGGCCAAACCGGTGAACGCCGGCGCGAAGAATGAACTCGCTTCTTCTTTGGTCGGCTCACTGGTGCGCGCGGATGGCTTCCCGGCAGCCGCTTTGTCCGCCTCGGTGATTCGGATGGGCGGGTTCTTTGAGCGGATGTAGTAGACGCCCCCTTTGCCCTGGTTGAAGACCAGATCCTTGGCTTCGATGATGATCATCATCGCGTCCTTGGGCGATTTATCCTCGATGCGAATATTCACCACGCCCTCGACGCCGTCAGCCACTACGATGTTCATTTTGGCCGCGCGCGCGAGCTTGCGTAGAGCGTCGCTAATACTCTCGCCGGCGAAATCGAAGTTACGAGAGGCAGCGGGGCTCACGTAGGCGTCGGTGGTGATCGGCGGTGCTTCGACCGGGGTGACCGAAGGCAGTGGAGTTTCAGCCCGCGCGATCGGCGCCCAAGCGATGGCTGCGGCGAGGGAGAGAAGGAGTGAGGAGCGGTTCATCGGAGCGTGCCTCTATTTCTTGGAACCCGGAGACGGCAGGCCGCGATCGCTCAGGACAATCTGGAACGCCTGCTCCTTGGTGAAGCCCTCGGCGACGAGCGCCTCGTAAAGCGCCCGCGTGCTCCTGGCCAGTTTCTGCGCCGTTTCCGGCTTCGCCGAATAGTCGAGGAGCGCATCGTAAATGGCGGCCATGGCAGGAGCGAAAGCAGCGGCGGCGAGATCCTTGAGACCGGAGGCATCGGCGCCGTCGACTTTCAGTGGAGTTTGAGCCCCCGGGTTTTTGGAACGGATGTAGAGGGTGCCGCGTTGTTCCTCCACGGTCAGGTCTTTCGTGGCGATGATGATGTCGATGGCTTCCCGGGGCGTCTTGTTTTCCAGGCGCATGGTGATCGTGTCCTTGAGATCGTCGCTCACGGCAAGATTGACCTTCGCCTGGCGCGCGAGGACCTGGAGGGCCAGTGATAGGTCGTCATTTTGGAAGTCGACCAGGCGAGGGGTTTGCGGGCTGATGCCGAAGTCATTGTTTGTGCTCGCCGGCTTCTTGCCGCCTTTCGGGGCGGCTTGAGCAGGAGCTAGCGTGCAGGTCAAAGCGAGGATCAAGAAGAAGGATGAGCGAAGCATCGGCGGGGAAATATCCATGAGCAGAAAAGGGGCCACCTGGAGAACGCCGGCTCTCCTGGCGAAACCTCGGGGAAGTGCAAATCGCTCCCATGCAATCGACCGGGCTGTGACATCGTGCTCGACTTGAGGAATGCGATGCCGCTTGCATGGAGGCCATGAAAACGCACTTGTTCCGGTCGATGGGGATTTTCGTGGCAGCGCTGTTGCTTTCGCTGGGAGCGGCGGCCTCCGCCGCGCCGGATAAGAAGTCCAAGACCAAAGCGCCCGTCTCGCCCACGGACCAGCTCGAGGCGGCCCGCACGGCGACGCGGAAGCTGCCGGCACTCTCGGTCGATGCGACGATCAAGCGCGATCCATTTGAGCTGCACATCAAGGTCCGCAAGGTGGGGGATGACTGGGACCTGGCCATGTCGGGCAAGCAATCGCTGCGGCTCCTGCACAAGGACGGGAACTATTATGTGAGCGACGACGACGGGAAGAGCTGGCGGCCGACGGAGCCGGACGATTCTTTTGTCACGCTTTTGATGGGGCCGCTCGATAGCGGATTGGTCATCGGTTCGCCTCGGCGACCGACCTACGAACTGGTGGGTAAGGAACCGGCGAACGGCGTGGACCTGCTGCACCTGCGCGTGGCGCCTGAGAAGGACGACAAGGGCGATGTGAACGATCTCCCGCAGGAGTGGCTGGCTCCCGAGGGCCGCACGGGCTGGGTGGTGCGCCGCTCGCGGGTGCCGGTGACGCTTTTCAAGCAGAGTGTGACGGCCGATGTGATCTATGAGCCGCTGCCGGCGAATACGACCATTGCGGCGCCCGAAGTGAAGCCGTAGGCCCGAGCGATATTCAATCGGCGGGCGTCCGATCCAGAGGGACGGCGATTCCGTGTCGCTCCGCGATCAGCGGCTACTTGCGATTCGCCACGACGTAATCGTGGATCGTATTCACCGAGGCAAGCGCCTGCCGCGCGGTCTCGGAATTGGCGACGCTGACTCCGAATTTCTTCTCCAGCGAAACGACCAATTCCAGCGCGTCGATAGAGTCCAGCCCGAGACCTCCGGGGCCGAAGAGCGGTAGATCGTCAGCGATCTCCTCCTTCGACACCTTCAGCATCAGGTTTTCGACCATCATTTCCTTGATCTCCTCACGGAGGTTGGCGTCTGGCATGGCGGGGCGGTGTATTTCTTTGGAAAATGATTCGGATTCAAGCCTTTTCACGGATTCAATTTCCACAAACCTGAAAAAGCGGGCACTAAAGCCAAAAACCGCGAACTAACGCTACAAGCCCGCTCATGCCCGCCACCAAACAACGCCTCGACCAACTTCTCGTCGCCCGCGGCTATTTCGAGTCCCGGGAAAAGGCCCAGCGAGCGATCATGGCCGGGACGGTGAGCGTGGGCGAACAGCGGGCGGACAAGCCGGGGACGCGCGTGGCGGAGGACGCCACGATCCAGGTGAAGACGAGCGAGCGCTATGTAGGGCGCGGTGGGTTGAAGATGGAGGGAGCGCTGAAGGCGTTTGAGGTCGATCCCACGAGCGCGATCTGCCTGGACATCGGCGCCAGCACCGGTGGCTTCACCGATTGCCTCCTGCAGCATGGTGCGGCCAAGGTCTACGCGATCGATGTCGGTCACTCGCAGCTCGACTGGAAAATCCGCAGCGATCCGCGGGTGGTTGTCCGCGAAAAGCTCAATGCCCGCCATCTCACGCGCGAGGATATTCCGGAGCCGATCGCTCTCTGTGTCATCGATGTCTCTTTCATCTCGCTGACTTTGATCTTGCCTCCGGCGCTCGCGCTGCTGAGCAATGGCGGGGTGATCATCCCTTTGATCAAACCCCAATTCGAACTCCGCAAGGAGGATGTGGGCAAAGGCGGCGTCGTCCGCGATGCCGCCCTGCACGAGCAGGCCGTCGAGAAGATCCGTGCCTTCGTCGCCACGCTGCCCGGCCTCACGTGGACTGGTTTGATCGAATCGCCCATCCTCGGAGGCGAGGGCAACAAGGAGTTCCTCGCATGTCTGCGTGTCGCATCGGTCTGATCGCCAATCACAGCAAGCCGGGCGCGGCGGAGTTGGTGCGCGAGATCGTCGCCGAATGCGAGCGGCGTTCCCTGCCGCTCCTGCTGGAGAGCATGACGGCGGAGGCCATCGGCGCGACGCCCGGCGCCTCGCATGCCGAGCTGGTGCGCGATTGCGAGCTGCTGCTGGTGCTCGGTGGCGATGGAACAATCCTGCAAGTGCTGCACGAGGCCTGCGATGCGTTTCGCCCCATTCTCGGCATCAATCTCGGGACGCTCGGTTTTCTCACGTGCGTCAGCGCGGCGGCGTGGCGCGATGCCATTGAGGCGATCGCCTCCGGCACCTATCGGCTCAGCGAACGCACGCTTCTCGATGTGGAGGTGTTACGCGATGGCCAGCGGCTCGGGCGATACATTGCGCTCAACGATGCGGTCATCAGCCGCGGTGAATTATCGAAGCTCATCAAGCTGAACGTCATCGTCGATGACGAGAATCTGAGTGAGTACAACGCCGATGGCTTGATCGTGGCCACGCCGACCGGATCGACCGCCTACTCGCTCAGCGCGGGAGGGCCGGTGCTCATTCCGAATAGCGGAGGATTCGTCGTCACACCCATCTGTCCGCACGTGCTCACCATGCGCCCAGTGCTGGTCAGCGACGACTCGGTCATCAGCATCCAGCCGTCGCCGAATCAGGCCGAAGTATTTCTTACGCTCGACGGACAGAATTCCGTGCGCATCCTTGCCAGTGATTTGATCCGTATCACCAAAGCCCCGCAACGTCTCCAACTCGCCATGCTTCCCGGCATGTCCTTTTTCGAAGTGCTCCGCCAGAAACTCAAATGGAGCGGCACTGCCATATGATCACTGTCGCCGATCTCCTCCGCCCAGATCACGTTGCGCTTCACCTGCGCGCTACCGACGCCAAGAGCGCCATCGAGGAGGTGGCCGGCCTGTTGAAGACCGTAGTGGCGGTGCTCGATTTCCAAGCCCTGCTGAAGGGCGTGCAAGCTTCTTCGCCCTGCCTGCCCGAACCGGGTGGTGGTTTCGCGCTGTGCATCCCGCACACGCGCGGCGAGTGCGTGAACGAGATGGTGATGTCCGTCGGGCGTTCCGATGCGGGCATCGTCTTTCCCAATGTGGAGCTTCCGGTGCGCTACATTTTTTGCATCGCCGTACCGCGCGCCCTTGCGGCGGACTACCTGCGCATCGTCGGCCTGCTTGCGCGCGTTTTCAAGGATCCCAGCGCGGAGGGAGAATTACGCGCGGCGGCCACCGGCTCGGAATTCATCGACCTGCTCTCCCGGCGCGAGGCGAAGCTTTAGCAAAGCGTTACTTCGCCGCGGTCTTGCTTTCGATCGGTCCCGGTACGCTGAGCAGGCGCTTCGATTCACCGAGCAACCACTGGGCTTCGCGGAAGGGCTGGTAACTGATGTTTTGCCAGCGCACCTGACCCTCGCCATCGATCAGGAAGACGCCGTGGAGCGGCATGTTTTCGAAATCGTCGTAGGCGCGGTAGGCCTTGAATGCATCGAGCGAAAAGTCCGAGAGGATGGGGAAGGGGAAGCCGCTGGCTTCCTTGGATTTCTCGAAGGTACGCTGGAGACCGTCCGCGGAATCGCGGCTCACCGCGACGATGGAGATGCCGGCGGCGGTGAAGTCCGAGTTCAACGGCGCGAAGATGTTGAGTTGCTCGATGCAGCCGGCGCAACCGCTGCCGAGGTAAAAGACGACGAGCACGGGGTGGCCGTGATACGCCGCGAGCGATTGAGGCAGGCCGTGTTGATCGACGAGACTCCACACCGGGGCGGGGTAGGGATGCCAGCGGAAGGGGCCGAGCGTCTTGATGTCAGGCCGCTCGCCCGCATCCTTCGCGGCGATGGCCTGCGCGCGCCAGTCGGCCGGGAGCTTTCGGTCCGCAATGATCGGCGCGAGGCGCTCAAAGATGGGCATATCGAGATCGATATTGGCCGAGACCTTGCGCAGCTTTTCAAAGGTCTCCCGAGCGGCATCGGGCTGTTTGCTCTGCCAGAGCAGATTGGCGAGATTGGCTAGCGGCTGCACTTGCGCTGCATCGGCGTCCGAGGCTTCGCGGGCCAGCTTCAAGGCGCCGGCTTCGTCGCCGATGGCGAAAAGGATGCGCGCCTTGCGCTCCGAGGAAACGTCGCGAGCTTGAGGTAGAAGTGCCTTCACCTCGCCATTCTTGCCATCGGCCAGTGCGCGGTAGAGTTGCACCTCGGCAATCGCCGCTTCCGCGGTGGAGATGCGATAGGCAAAGCCGCGCATGGCGGTCGCCATCGCAGTTGCGATGTCATTGTCGGACTTTTTGTCGGTCTTGGCTTTCACTTCCGCGGCATCGGCAGCGGCAAAACGTTCCTCGCGTGCTTTCTTCAGCACCGTTTGCAGGCCTTGGATGATCTCTTCGCCGTGGGCGGCGTCGCCCCGCTTGAAGTAAGCGACGCCGAAGGCTGCGAGCCGCTTCGTTTCCGCCTCGGGTTTCTCGGCCGGAGCGAGATACATCGTGTCGCGCAGGGCGATGAGATCGTCCCATAACTCGTAAGTGACCAGCGTATTCAGCAGCCGCTCGCGACCCATATCGTAGGCATAGCTTTGGGTCGGACCGAGCCGCGGTAGCTCGATCATGTTTTTCGCCAGGTCGATGGCGTCATGCACGCGCCCGACGTAGTCGAGGTTCTTGACCAGCCAATCGTTGTTGTGCGCGTAGTTGTGGATCTGCTCGGGCATGATGCGCGCGACCGCCATATAGGCGTGATCTACGCGCGCGGACGCCTCCTGCTGCCACGCGGCGTCGGCGTAGCGGTGGAGATTCGAGAAGGTGTGGCCGGACATGTGCCACATATGAGCGATGGCCGGCGCCGCTTGCCCGCACTGCGCGGCGGCGGTGATGGCCCGCTTGTCACCCTCCGTCCCATTCCAGAGGTGGATGAGATAGTGATGGATCGGGTGCATCGGATTCACCGCCAGCACCTGCCGTGCGAGGGCATCGACGGCGAGCCGGCTGGGCAGCGAGAGGCCGTGCTGTTTGTTATCCCAGATCTGGAAGACGAGGAATGCCTTCGCCTCGAGGTCGTCGGGAAATTCGTAGATCACGTCCTCGAGCGAGCGGACGAGCGCGTTGCGGCGGCCATTTTCGTCGACCTTCGAGTCGACATAAAACTTGGAGTAAGCCTCGATCCACACCTGCTCGCGCCGGCTGGCTTTGGCCTTCTTCGCCACGGCCAGCTTCATAAAGTCCGCGGCGCGCTTGGGAGTGTTGATATTGGCCATCGCCATGCCCCAGTAGGCCATCGCGCACTCAGGATCGAGAGCGGCGACCTGGCGAAACGAACGCTCGGCCTCAAGATACCAAAAGCCGTGCAGTTGCCCCACACCTTGGGTGAAGAACTTCTGCGCCTGAGTATTTGCCGTGGTCACGGGAAAGCTCACGTTGCCCGTTCCTTCCATCAGGACCGCCGCCTGCCTCGGGCCTTCGTTGAAGGCCTCACCGTTGCTGGAGTGCCCGGGGATGGACTTGTCATCGACCTTGGCGGGCGGTTCCTCGGCGAAAACGAGGCACCGGCCAAGCAGGGGCAGGGCACAGCCGACAGTGAGCAGGAAACGGGGGAGGGAGTTCACGGTTGAAGGAGAAGATATCGCAGAATCACGTGCAGGAGAGGAGATTTTGCTACCTCTTTCGAGGGATCGATCGATGTTCCCGGCTCGACCAACCGTGCAGCATCGTGGAAGGTCTCGCCACCGTGAACAACGTTCAGTTCATCATCCAGGTTTGTCGAGGGATCATCCGCTCCCGGCGCGTCCGTCGCACCGTCATGTTTTGGGATGTGCTCGCGGTGCTGATCCTCATGTTCCTCGGCTCGACCTTTTTCTGGCCGTGGCTGCGGGAGCGGCCGCTGATTTTTCTCGGCTACTGGGGCGTGTGCGCCTGGCTGACCATCCTCGCGGCACTGCTGGCGGTCTACGACATGGCGATGGTACGCCTGGAGGCCAAGCAGGCTCGCGATGAATTGAAACGTGAATTCCTCCGCAGCGAAGAATCGGATTCCTCTCATGATTCGCACACGAATTGAGAAGGAACGATGGGAGCGGGAGACGCTGGCGCCCTACGCGCAAAAGTCGGGCGACTCCGCTGGCCGCGAGCACGCTGAGCCGGCGCACCCGCATCGCACGGCCTACGAACGCGATCGCGCGCGCATCATTCACTCGCGGGCCTTCCGGCGCCTTGAATACAAGACGCAAGTCTTTCTCAACGGCACGGGGGATCACCTTCGCACCCGCCTCACGCACACCATCGAGGTGGCTTCGATCAGCCGCACGATCGCTCGTGCGCTGGGGCTGAATGAGGATCTCGCCGAGGCCATCGCACTCGCGCACGACCTCGGCCACGCGCCCTTCGGCCACTCGGGCGAGTCGGTGCTGGATGAACTGATGCGTGGCCACGGCGGTTTCGAGCACAACGCGCAGAGCCTGCGCATCGTGGAGATCATCGAGCGGAAATATCCGCGCTTCGCCGGGCTCAACCTCGCATGGGAAGTGCGGGAGGGGCTGCAGAAACACCAGAAATTCTACGACGCGCCGACCCCGACAACGCAGGAGAAATTTACCAGTCCATCGCTGGAGGCGCAGATCGCCAACCTGGCGGACGAGATTACTTATTACAGCCACGACCTGGACGATGGCCTGGACTTCCTGCTCATCACGCCGAAGCAACTCGACCAGCTCGAAGTCTGGCAACATAGCTACGCGGAGGTGCGTCGTCATTTCCCGAGACTGCGCGGAAAGGAGCTCTACAGCTATGTGATCCGCTGCATCATCGACCGCCAGGTGCAGGATGTCATCACGACGAGCGAGGAGTTCATCCACGATGCGGGCGTGCAGAGTGCCGACGATGTGCGGCGCCAAAAAAAGCCGCTCATCCGCTACAGCCTGTCTTTGCTCAAAGCCAACCAGACATTGCGCAAGTTTCTCTACAAGAACCTCTACTATCACCCCAAGGTGGCGAGTGCGAACGACCGGGCGTGTGGCCTCTTGAAAGACGTCTTTGAGCTGTATTTGCGAAAGCCGTCGCTGCTCGGCGAGACCACGGCGAAACGCGTTCGGCAGGATGGCATGCACCGCACGGTCTGTGACTATCTTTCCGGGATGACCGACCGGTACCTCATGGAAGAGCACCAACGGCTCTTTGCCGAGGAGCGCGTGCTGGCCACCGCTGCACGGCGGATGGACCTCGCGCGCAAACGGCGCAACGAGTGAGCGGGCTTTAAGCCTGCAGGTAGCGGATGAGGAGCGCCGCGCGCCGGGCGACGTCCAACTCCTCGAAGACTACCTGTCGTTGTTCGCTGTCTTGCAGGCAGGCGTGCGCGATCACATCGGTGAGGACGGCGGGGTCGTCGATCTGCTCGAGTTGCTTTTCCAACTGCGCCGGGAGCTGCATTTCTCCAGTGAGGAGTTTCGACGATGCTGCAAGCAGCAGCCCAACGAGTTCGCTGCTCTGCGCAGGCGGGACCGGTTTCGACGGAAGCTCGCGGAGTTCGGCAATGCGGAACGGGGCATCCTGCAAGAAGCCCACGATGCGCATCCGGGCGAGGCCTTGGAGGATCAGGTTGGAAGTGCCGTCCTCGCGCTCGACGCACGCTCGCACGAGGCCGATGCCGACGGTATGGTGGAAGTCGCTAGCGCCACGGGCCTCGAAGATGCCCGGCTTCATTGGGGCGATGCAAAACATGCGATCCTTCTCCAAGCTCCATAAGAGCATCTGCCGATAGCGCGGCTCAAAGATGTGGAGGGGCAGAAGTGCGCTCGGGAAAAGTTGAGCTCGCGGCAGCAACATGAGCGGCGCGTGGGCAGGCAGATTCATTTGTTGTTGGCCGATGCTTTTCAAGATTGCTGATGGATACGCTAGCACAGCCTCAGTGGATGAGGCTAATTTCCGCGCGTGTTTTCCGAAACCGAACCCGCCACCTTCGAACTTGTCACCGTCCAATCAGGCGCCCGCAGCCTGCGGTCGCGGGAGTGCGGCGAGACGTTTCACCCGGTGGTGGGGCCGATGACCGAAGCAGTGGCGTTGCACGTGCGGCAGCAGCGGTTGGTGGAGCGGGCGTCTGGGACTGCGGGACGGTTTGTCATTTGGGACGTCGGCTTGGGAGCCGCGGCGAATGCAGTGGCAGCGATCGAGGCATTTGTGCAGCAGGCGGATCCCAAGGTGCATGTTGAGTTGCACAGTTTTGACGTCACAGATTCGGCGCTCCACTTCGCCATCACGCATGCCGACGATCTCGGTTATCTCGTTCCTCACGCGGCAGCGGTGGAGACTTTGCTGGCTCGAGGTGAGGCAGAGGTTTCGAACGTGCGCTGGTTGCTGCACCCCGGGGATTTTCATGCCACCATGGCGCTGGCGCCCGCGCCGCACGCGATTCTCTACGATCCCTATTCGCCGCAATCGAATCCCAGCATGTGGACGCTGGAGCATTTCACGAGGTTGCACTCCTTCCTTTCTCCGTCGGCTTCTTGCCTGCTGACCAATTACACGCGCTCCACCGCGGTCCGAGTGACGCTCTTGCTGGCCGGATTCTTCGTCGGATGCGGGCATGCCACCGGGGAGAAAGACCAGACGACCATCGCGAGCAATGACCTGGCGTCGCTCGAGGAACCGCTCAGCACGGCGTGGCTTCAGCGAGTGTACCGCTCGACGAACGGCGCCCCTTTACGCGCGAATGTGGCGCGACCTTGCAAGATCTCACTGGAAGACTGGAAGAGGTTGCTCGCGCATCCGCAGTTCAGCTGAGCATAAATCGCGGAGCGATGCGTTTGCGAGTTGAACTCGCTTCTTCGCTGCCGAACGTCTGGTAGCTAAAGGACGGCTCAGCTTAATCAAACAAATCACCCGTCCGCTTTGGGGCGGCGATGCCGAGTTTGCGATAGGTCAGCGGCATGGCGACACGGCCCTGCGAGGTGCGCTTGATGTAGCCCTGCATGATGAGATACGGCTCGTGCACGTCTTCCAAGGTGCCGGGGTCGTCGCCGATGGCCACGGCGAGCGAGTTGATGCCCACTGGCCCGCCGTTGAACTTGTGCACCAGCGCCTCGAGGATGCGTTTGTCCATTTCGTCGAAGCCGTCGCGATCGATATCCAGCATCTCCAGCGCCTTGTCGGCGACATCGCGCGTCACACGATTGCCGGCGCGCACTTGGGCGTAGTCGCGCACCCAGCGCAATAGATTGTTGGCGATGCGCGGCGTGCCGCGGCTGCGAGCGGCGATTTCCAAGGCGCCCGGCTCGTCGATTTCCAACCCGATCAGGCCCGCGCTGCGCAGCACGATCTTTTGCAACTCGTCCGCCGTGTAATAGTCCAGGCGGCAGTTCATGCCGAAGCGCGTGCGCAAGGGCGCACTGAGCATGCCGGCGCGGGTGGTGGCGCCGATGAGGGTGAAGCGTGGAAGATTCAGCGGGATGCTGCGGGCGTTCGGTCCCTGGTCGATGATGATATCCAGCTTGTAGTCCTCCATGGCTGGATAGAGGTATTCCTCGATGGCGGGCTGCAGCCGGTGAATTTCGTCGATGAAGAGCACGTCGCCACGCTCCAGCGTGGTCAGGAGCCCGGCCAGGTCACCGGCCTTCTCGATGGTTGGACCGCTGGTGTTTTTGATATTCACCCCCATGGCGTGCGAGAGGATGTAAGCGAGCGTCGTCTTGCCGAGCCCCGGCGGGCCGCTCAGGAGGATGTGTTCGAGCACGTCACCGCGTTGCTGCGCGGCCTGCACCATGAGCTCGAGCCGCTGGCAGACCTTGTCCTGCCCGGCGAACTCGCTGAACATCGGAGGGCGCAGCGAGATGTCGAACGCCGACTTGGGCGCCTCGAGGGTTTTGCTGATGAAATCGTCCGGCACGCGGTTAGTGAAAGCAGAATGCCCCGCGGCGGGAAAGGGGAGAGTGTGTTCTATTCTTCCTCGAGGTCTTCTTCTTCCGCATCCTCCTTCCGCGCCGCCAGCATTTGCTCGTGCACCGCCTCGTCCATGCCCTCGGCGATGAGTTCCTCGACCATGCTGTCTTGATCGTCCAGGCCCATGTTCTCCACGTGGTGCCCCATCGACGAAACCACCATGTCGTGCTCGGAAATGGCCGCAGTCATGTCCATGTTGCCGTTGGTATCGTTAGTTTGATGTCCGCCGTGCAACTCGCGTTTGGCGTCGCGCCAATCATCGTCGTTGTACTGCTCGTGGCCATTGATGCGCGCCAGCTCCTCGGCTCGTTTTCGCACCATGTCGGCATTCGGGGCGCCCAGCCCTTCGGAGTGATGAATGATTTTCGCGGAAGTCGGTTTCATCGAGCTCATGGTTACTGGTACGACCGTCTGCGGGATGAGCAAGGGCGAGTTGCGAGGAACGGAAAAATTGTCCAGTTGTGCCGCCCGCCGTTTCAGCCTATTTGAATGGGATACCGCTATGAAGCAGATCAAACTCAGCGGGCGCGAGCTGGCAGTGTTGCGCGCCATCGACTACGCCACGGGGAGCACGGGAACGGAGATCCAGGAGAAGACTTCGATCGATGGCGCCGACGTGGCCGAAATCCTGAACGCGTTGTGTGAGATCGGTTACTCCGAAGTCTTCCCCTTGGTCGACGTGGTGACCGTCACGAATTATGCGGAGTCGCGCTTCGAGATCAATCCATCCTACGCATTGCAGTTGAAGGAAGCGATGCGGCGGAGGTGAGGGATTTTTGATTATAAGGTTTGAGGTATGATTTGGCGGAGGTGCCAAATCATCTCCCAAACAATTTACGCCGTCGTCGTTCCATAAGGATCAGCGCAATGCGGCGCATGTTTCCATAGCGCGAGCGGCTTGCGGCCGACGTGCACGTGAATAGAAAGCCTGAGGTGAGATTTGGCGCCGATCGCCAAATCATCCCTCAAACATTATCCCTTAAACCTCAGTTCACGTAGCTGGCTTCGTTCGAGAAGAGCAGCGCCTGCGCATAGGTTTCCCACGGCGTGAGCGGCTTGCGTTCGACCATATCGCCGGTGTTCTGGATGGCCGCCGTGCCTTCGTAGCGCTTGCCACCCGCGCCTGGGCGCTTGGCCAGACGTGCGTTGCCTTTGCCCTTCTGCTCAGCCGGCGAGGCCTGTGGTTGGTTCTTCGCTTCCTTGGACACGAACTGCATGGCCATCTGAATCTCGATCGGCTGCGGGTTGCGCTGGAAGACGATGCGATAGAGGCCGATGACGCGGGCGAGGTCGTCGTTGGCACCGGCCACTTCCTTGCGGGCCACGACGCGGCGGGCCACGTCCACGGACATGGGGCTGTTCATGAGGAAGAGCGCTTGCTGCGGCACGGTGGTGCTGGCGCGCTTGCTGTTCGGCATGTCGGGATCGCTGAAATCGAACTGCTGCATCAGCTCGGGCAGGTTGCCACGGTCGATGTAGCCATAGACCGAGCGTCGGAAGCTGTAGGGCTCCTCGGTGAGATTCACCGGCTTGCCACCGACGGTCTTGTCGAGCTTGCCGCTCATGACGAGCAGTGAGTCGCGCAGTGCCTCGAAATCGAGGCGACGGATATTCGCGCGCCAGAGCAGGCGATTGTCCGGATCGATCGTCTCGAATTTCGGATTCGTCTGCGAGCTCTCCTGGTAGACGCGCGAGAGCATCACGAGCTTGTGCAGCTTCTTCAGCGACCAGCCCTGCTCCATGAAGTAGCTCGCAAGGTAATCGAACAGCTCCTTGTGCGAGGGCGTTTCGCTCTGCGTGCCGAGATCATCCAGCGTGCGCACGAAGCCTTCACCGAAGTGGTGCATCCACACACGGTTTACGATGACGCGGGCCGTGAGCGGGTTGTTCTTCGAGGCGATATCCTCGGCAAGTTCCAAGCGGCCGCTGCCTTCCTTGAAGGCCACGGGCTTGCGATCGGGCGAGAGGATTTCCAGGAAGTGGCGGGGAACTACGTCGCCGCGCACATCCTGCTGGCCGCGGATGAAGACCGGCGAATCCTTCGCGCGCGCCGCATCCGCCACGAGCATGGCCCGTGCGGGGGCGCCGGGGTGGGAGATCTCCAGTTCGTTGAGCTTGGCAAATTCGAAACGCGTTTGGCCGCTGAGTTTGTTCCCGAGTTTGCCTGAGAAGTCGCGCAGAGTCTGCACGTTCAACTGCGAGGCCGGCATGACTTCAAACGGCATCTGGAAGATTTCTATGGCTGCCGGTTCGATGCCACTCACGCGGCCGTCCATGGCCGCGGCATTGGCCGCGACGAAAGCCTTCCGCTGCGGCTCCAGACTGGCAAAGAGATCCTTGTAGATCTTCGTCACGTCCTCGATCGAAGCCGGGCTCTTGCCTTGGAAAGCATTGGCCACAATCGGGTTCACCGCCCCGCGTCGGCCGCTGCTCTGGCTCGACGTGATTTCGGCTACGACGGCGGGCGCCTTCTGCGAGAATTCCGACTCGCTCAACTCGGCAAACTTATGGAAGGCCGCGAAGACTGGATCATTGCCACCTCTCGCCCGGCGACCGACGGCCTGGAGCATCTCACGGTCGATATCGTACTTCTGCAGCATGGCGATGCGCTCTTTTTCCGCTTCGGCGTTGCCGCCCTTCTTCTTGCCGCCGCCGCCTGCGATGGTGGAGACCATGAGGTAGCCGTCGATCTTCTTGAAGAAGTCCGCTTGGTGCTTGTCGATGAAAGAGTAGTAAAGGTCGCGGTTGTCTTTATTGACCTTGTTGACCTGCGTCTCGTAATCCGTGAGCTGCGCCTGGCTGGGCATGCCGATGATTGGCTTGTCCGTGGGCTCCACCGTGGAGGCAAACACGCCATGCAAGGCGTAGTAATCCTTGGTGGGGATCGGGTCGAACATGTGGTCGTGGCAGCGGGCGCACGCCACGGTGAGCCCGAGGAAGCCCTTGGTTACCGTGTCGATCCGGTCATTGATGATATCGTTGGCATTGCGGAAACGTTCACCGACGGTGAGGAATCCCAGCGCAGCGAGATTCGGGGCGGGATTGTTCGGCAATTTGTCCGCGGCCAGTTGCTGCATGACGAACTGGTTGTACGGCATGTCGTCATTGAGGGCCTTGATCACCCAGTCGCGATAGGTCCACGCGTAGGCGTAGCGATAGTCCTCGCGGCGGGCCTGATTTTTGTCGCCGCCGATGGTGTCGGAATAGCGCGCAGTATCGAGCCAGTGGCGGCCCCAGCGTTCACCGTAGGCGGGCGAAGCGAGGAGGCGATCCACCACCTTGGCAAAGGCTTGTGGTGAGGTATCGGCGACGAAGGCCTGCACCTCGTCCGGGCCGGGTGGAAGACCGGTGAGATCGTAGCTGGCGCGGCGGAGGAGTGCTTCCTTGCTCGCGTCGGCGGCCGGGATCATCCCTTTCTCCTCGAGCTTCGCGAGGATGAACAGGTCCACGGGAGTACGTGCCCACCCGTTGTTCTTCACCGCGGGCGGTGCCGGCTTGGTCACTGGCTGATAGGCCCAGTGCCCGCGCGCCTTGTCGGTGAGGCCGCTCAGCTTGCTGGCGATCTTCGCATCGTCCTTGCGCGGATCGGGCGCACCCATCTTCACCCACTCGGTGAGGTCGGCAATCTGCTGGTTGGTCAGCTTTTCGCCCTTGGGCGGCATCTGCAGGTCCTTGTCGAGGTAAGTGATGGCCTTGACCATCGAGCTCTTCTCGATATCGCCCGGCACCACGACGGCGCCATTCTCGCCGCCCTTGAGCAGACCCGCCTTGGTGTCCATCGTGAGGCCGCCTTTGGCTTTGCCTTGCTCCACGCTGTGGCACTTGTAGCAGTTCTCCTTCAGGATCGGACGGACCTTGCTCTCGAAGAATTCCGTCTGCTCCTTGGTGGGCTCGGCGGTGGCCGCCGCAAAGACGGGCGCACTGCTGAGCGCGAGGATCGTGATGGCGAGTGGACGATGCATCATGGTGGGGCTCCTCTTTCTTTAAGCGATGACGTCTTTGATGACGTTCCCGAAATTGTCCGTGAACCGGAAATCGCGTCCGTTGTAGCGATAGGTGAGCTTGGTATGATCGAAGCCGAGCAGTGCCAGGATGGTGGCGTGCAGATCGTGGATGTGCACCTTGTTCTCCGCGGCGCGCGCGCCGAATTCATCGGTGGCGCCGTAGGTGGTGCCGCCCTTCACGCCGCCGCCGGCCATCCACGCGCACATCGCGCGGCCGTTGTGATCGCGGCCCGGAGTGGCGTTGCCGTTGCGGTCGCGGACGACGGTACGGCCAAATTCGCCGCCCCAAATGATGAGCGTAGAATCGAGCAAGCCGCGCTTCTTGAGATCCTTGATGAGCGCAGCTGCGGGTTGATCCATGGCGCCGGCCTGTCGCGGGATGGCCGTCTCCACGCTGGCGTGGGTGTCCCAGCCGCCATGCTGCACTTGCACGAAGCGGACGCCGCGCTCGATGAGCCGGCGAGCCACGAGGAGCTTGGAGCCCATGTCGGAGGGATTCCCTCCGCCGCCTTTGCCGCCGCCGCCACCACCACCGCCGCCGGTGAGGCCGTAGAGGGCCTTGATGTCGTCGGGTTCCTTGGAAATGTCGAATGCATCGGTCGCTTCGGTCTGCATCTTGAAGGCCATTTCGAAGGCCTCGATACGGGCCTCGAGCTGCACGTCTTTCTGCAGTTGCTTCTCGTGCATTTCATTGAGCTGGTGCACGAGGTCGAGCTGGCGGCGCTGGCGATCCATGCCGGTGAACTGGTTGCTGATATTGAGCAGCACTTCTTCCAGCTTCATGTTCTGCGAGTAGTTCACGTTGCAGCCTTGGTACACGCCGGGCAGGAACGACGCCTGACGCCACTCCGGCTTGCCGCCGATTGTGATGAAGCCGGGCATATTCTGGTTCTCCGAACCCAGACCGTAGAGCACCCAGGAGCCCATGGAAGGCTTGGGAATCTGCAGCGAGCCGGTATTCATGAAGCGCTGCGCCACTTCGTGCGCCGGGATGTCCGTCCAGAGCGAACGGATGACCGCGATTTCATCGATCACTTCACCGAGCTTGGGGAAAACTTCGCTGACTTCCACGCCCGACTGGCCCTTCTTTTCAAACTTGAACGGCGAGGGGAACGCGAGGCCATCGAGGCCGGGCAGCGTCTTGTCAGCAAACTTCGTCAGCTCCGGCTTCGGGTCCCAGGTATCAACGTGCGACGGGCCGCCTTCGGCGAAAATGTGAATGACCGCCTTGGCCTTGGCCGGATTCGGAGCGGTCTTGGGAGCGAGTGGACCGAGCACTTTGCCCGTGGCTGCGGCGGCTTGCGCCGAGTTGCCGCCAAAGCTCATGCCGAGGATGGAAGCGAGGCTCATGGCGCCGAAACCCATGCCCGTGCGCTCGAGGAACTCACGGCGGGAGAAAATGATGTCCCTCAGGGACGGCGTGTGTTCGCGAAGGTATTTTTCGGAGCTAAAGCTGGGAAGGTCGGAATTGTTCATAGTTTAGCGGGGTGGAATGCTGTGAAGTGCTGTTCCTCCAGACAACCAGCTAGAATTGTGAAAGTTGCAGGGAATTCACAATGCTTGAGTGAGCAGCTTCAGAAATTGATCCAAAAACGGGGCCAAAATAAGTGGTTCTAATTGTGGCGCAGGCGAGAATGGGGGGGAATCGGAAACACGATCAGGCACGATCAGGCACGATCAGGCACGATCAGGCACGATCAGGCACGATCAGGCACGATCAGGCACGATCAGGCACGATCAGGCACGATCAGGCACGATCAGGCA
>JBGGMZ010000305.1:0-5316 GCA_041287745.1 Chthoniobacter sp.
CACGCTTCGTCCTCGAAGAGCTGCTGCCCGAGGCAACAAAGGGCCTGAACATCACGCCCAATCCTGATGGCCACGCCATCGTCGGCGCGAGCAGCGGAGCCATCGCCGCCTTCACCGTGGCGTGGGAAAAGCCCGAGGCCTTTCACAAAGTGGTGAGTTGGATCGGCAGCTTCACCAACATCCGCGGTGGCTATATCTATCCCAGTCTCATCCGCAAATCGAAGGATGCGCCGAAACCCCTCCGCGTCTTCCTGCAGGATGGCTCCAACGATCTCGACAACCTCCACGGCAACTGGCCGCTGGCCAATCAGGACATGGCCGCGGCGCTGAAGTTCGCCGGCTACGACTACAAGTTCGAGCTCGGCGACGGCGGCCACTCCGGCAAGCACGGCGCCTCCATCCTCCCCGACACGTTGCGCTGGCTCTGGCGGGATTGGGCGAAGGAGTAAGGCGCGCTCTTGTCTTTCAAATCCGGGAAATGAGCCCGCGATGGATTACTCCAGAAGCGCGAACGCGCCTAGATACGCTCCTTGGCCTAAGTCAGCTTGGAAGTCAGGATTGGGAATTGGAACTCGCAGACATGGATCGTTTGGGAAAGTTCGTGACTTTGTATGAGGGCGGCAACCTGAACGACGACGAGCGCTTTGCTCTCATGGCACTCATTGTGGCTTCGTGGGACGATCACGTCTCGGCAGGGCGACGCGACGACTCGCTCGAGATGCGAATTCAAACGCATCTCTCGAGGCAGTTTGAGCTGCACGAAACGACGATCCGCTATTGGAGTAGGAACGATGCGCTGAACCCGGACGCCATTTTCAGCATCACGCCGTCCATGCGCAACATCCTGGCAAGACGGCTCAATCGAGCGTCTTGATCTTCACGTTCTTATACCACACCGGCGCCTGAGCTTTGCCGTGCAAACCTTGCAGGCCGATCGGGCCGTTGTGCGACCAGTCCTTCAGCGCGACCTTGAATTTGTTCGGCGTGCCGTCGGGGTTCTTGCCCACTTCCTTCCAGTCGTTGAAGTCGGCGTGGATGACTTCCTCGCCGTTGAAGACGACGGTAACCACGCTGTCCTTGCAGGTGATGGTGTAGTGATTCCACTCGCCCACCGGCTTGGACATGTCCTTCTTCGGCGGCATCGCATCGTAGATCGCGGCCACCATGCCGTACTTGCTGCCGTCGGTGTTTTCGTGCACCTGGATTTCCGGCGCAGCGAGCACGTCCTTGATGTTGCCTGAGCGGAGGAAAACGCCGCTGTTGGATTCCTTCGCCACCTTGAAATCGAGATCGAGGACAAAGTTCGAATACGATTCTTTTGTCCACAAGGTCTCGTGATCCTTCGCGACGAGCTCGCCGTTGTCCCACTTCCAGTGGTCGCCATTCGTGGCGCTTGAGAGATCCTGAGTAAAGAGCTCTTTGGCGTCACCCGCGAAGGCGGTGGTGGAGACAGCAGAGACCAGGGCGAGAGCCGCAAAGAGCAGCGTCCGAGGGGCGAGGAGATTCATGCGGAAAGAGTGGCGAATCGCCCCCGGACCTCAATCCCTAAATGATGAGCCGGAACGATGCAATTGAGCCACGGATGAACACGGATGAAACACGGATGAGGAAGAGAAGCAGAAAAGAGCAGAAATCCGTTCACCACAAGGTGAGTGACACGACAGTTCTCGCTTTCACCGTGGATGCCTTTATCCGTGTTTCATCCGTGTTCATCCGTGGCTAATTCAACTCCACCGTTCCGGGTAAGAGAGTGCGCTGGATTGCGCGGATGACACGGATTCCTAATCTCTGCGGGCCATTCGCGTTTTTTTTGGCGGCATATTTAACCGCAGAGGCGCAGAGAGCCGCAGAGATGAAGATCTTGGTGCGACGCGGCAGAGCCGGGACACGCCCGCCGACATCAAGCGGGATTTGGCACCGCGGCCGCCCCATCGGTCGGCTTCGCCTCGGGCGCGGGCTCGCCAGCGGGTGCCGGCGCGAGCTGCGTCTCGAAACCCGGCCGTCCTTCCCGAATACGCCGGGAGAAATCCGGCGACGCATCCGCCGCAGCGGCTGCGTCATTGATCCGCGCCCGCTGCTTCAATTCCGCAAAAGGCAACCCACCCGCAAGCAGTCCGTGCTCATACATCATCTCGTCGCCGAAGCCGTTGAAGAGCATGCGCCAATCCCACGCCGCGCGATCCGCCACTGCCCGCTGGTTGCGCACGCTGGTGGTGCAATTCGTCGTGGCCGCATTGTACCAGCGCGGTTGCGCGCGCAGCTCATTCATCGCGGTGATGTATTCCATGAAGCGTTGCCGGGCCGCCTCAGGCTTGGCCGTGGTGCGATAGAGAAAGACTTCCTCGCCTTGGCGATAGTTCGTGCGCACGCGCAGGACATCGCGCTCATCGGCGCAGACGTAGACGAGCTCATATTGACGATAGAGGCCGCCCACCGAGGAGTAGCTCTCACCAATCTCCTTGCGGGTCTCGATCGAAAAACAGACCGGCGGCGCATCGTCGAACTGGAAGCTCGCGATCGGGTGCGCGATCCAGGCCGAGCCCCAATAGTTGATGGCGATGTCCAACCCGCGCAGGTGCGAAAGGTCAACGGTGCGCGTCTCCCAGCGCGGCGTGTAATCGGTTTCCGTACGATAGTCGCAGTTGCGCACGTTATGCAGCGTTACCAGGTCGCCATCGATTTCCGCCCACGGCATCTCGGCCACGTCGGGCTGCCAGGGACGATTGTTCGACGGCTTCAGCGCCAACCAGCAGACCAGGACCGCGATGAAACCACCGGTCATGACCGCGATTCGGCGCCACTGCCCGCGGCCAAAAATCAACAGGACGATGATACCGACGACGTAAAGGATCGCCACCGCGTGACTCATGCTTTTCACCGGAAAGTCGTACCACAGCGCACCGACCGCCCAGAGCGTCATCCCCAACAGGAGCAGCCACGCCACGCCGAGGACGAACAGCCCCGACCACGAGCGACGTGGCGCGCGATTGCCATAAACGGTGTATTGTTGGCGAAGGAGTGGACTCATCGCGCGCCATCTTTGGTCGGCGAACGAGCAGCGGACCAGAAAATCTTAAGCCAACATGACAAATATTTAACCAACCGCTTTCGGCAAAAGCGCGTGTATGGCCTCCCCCAGCGCGGGGTACAAAAGGTTCTTTGGCACAAAACGATCAATCCCTGCTGCCTCGCCGACCTCCTGCGCGCCGTCGCTGGCGGAGATCATAATGATCGGCAGCGATTGCTTCAGTTCACGCAACTTGCGCACGAGGGATGGGCCATCCATGTCGGGCATATGGCAGTTCGTGATCAGCAAATCCACCGTGCTCGTCTCGATTTCATGCAGCACGTAAGTCGCCGACGCGTAATCCACAACCTCCGCACCCGGGCAAGCCTCTCGCGCCAGATCGCATGCCGCGGCACGGACGAGATCGTCGTCATCGACCACGGCAATTCTCACGGTGTTCATGGCAACTTCTACTCCCACGGGCACCGGCTACGTGTCAACGCGCAAGCCCTAGGCAGCCCAAGATCGTTCTCCGATGTGTAACACACTGTCGCACCAGAGTTTCCACCGACAAGGCGGGCCGCGTCCAAGCGGCCAGGAAGCTCGATCAGTAGGATTGAAATTGCGCCTCCCACCGCCATTGGCAACACTCACGCCATGTCCGCCGGGCATTCAATTGCATTTAACCGCGCAGTCATTCTCGTCGGACCGCGCACCTCGCCGCCACGCTGACCGCTCGATCCCCCTTCCCCCGTCCCAAGCGCATCCAATTCACATGCCGTCCAAAACCTCGCGCGCCAGTGCGATCTTCTTCGTTCTCTTCAGCCTGACCATCCTGG
Organism: Chthoniobacter sp.; assembly: GCA_041287745.1. GTDB lineage: Bacteria > Verrucomicrobiota > Verrucomicrobiia > Chthoniobacterales > Chthoniobacteraceae > Chthoniobacter. The sequence continues at coordinate 3,847 of JBGGMZ010000305.1, forward strand.
CGTATGCCGAATACGAACGTCGCTACGGTACGCCGCCGAAGACGCAACTCGCCGTCGTCACCGGTCGCGCAACGAATATCAGTACGGCCGAGAGCCGCGTGCGGTACGGTGGCCGCGTCTATCACGTCTACTTCACACTCGGGGGCATCACCACCGAGTATGCGAGTAACCGACCGGGGTACCAACAACTGCTCGCGGCAATTCAATCGAATCAGCCCTTGGCGCTCGCAGTCTCCACCAAGGGAGGAACGTTGCTGCAACAGTATGGTCGGACGCCTATCTATGCCGCGTATGTCGGCTCCCAACCGGTCGTGACTTACGAGCAGACCGCCACCCTGAACGGCCAGAAAAATATCGCCGTATTCCTGGCCGGTGGAATCGCCCTCTGCATCGCCATCTGGAGATTTTCCAAGACCAGCTCTGGCAGCGGTCCTCGCGGCTCCGTGAGCAACCGCGGAAATTTCGTCGGTCCACGTGTGCGATAGGGCCTGTCCACCGTCACGGGTGGCGGGTGAGAAAGTCGCTCAATGTCAATGTGAGCATGATCCCCAGCCAGAAGAATCCGGCCACGACAAAGATCTGGATGAGCGGATCCGCCCGCCGCACATGCATGAAAAACAGGATGATCAGCACGGCCTTGATTAGCGAGATGAGCATCGCGACCGGCGTGTTGAAGACCCCGAGGTTGATGTAAGCCGCACCGACAGTGATCACCAGCAGGACAAACAGGGCGACGGCGACCCGGACGTAGGGTTTGATCGAGTTCATACGTGGCGTCCGACGAGGTAGATGAGCGGAAACAGAAAGACCCACACGATGTCCACGAAATGCCAGTAGAGCCCAAGCAGGTCCACAGCGGTGGACAATTGCTCGAGACGCATGGTAAGCAGCGCGCGCAGGGCGAAGATGCCGAGGAGCACGATGCCGATGGTCACGTGCAGGGCATGCACCCCGGTCATGAGGAAATAGAGATAGAAGAACATTCGCGCCCGCGTCGGGTCGGCCTCGGTGAACCGAAAATGGGAACCGGGAAAAAGCCCCTCGTGAATCTCGTGGGCGTATTCAAACCCCTTCACCCCGAGAAAGACCGTGCCCAGCAGGGCCGTGACGCCGAGGAAAACCACGAGCATTAGCCGTTGCTTCAGTTCCGCAGCGCGCACGGCGAGAACCATGGTGAAGCTGCTCAATAGCAGCACGGCGGTATTGAGCGTGCCGACGGCGACCAGCGTGTGCTCGCTCGCCACTCGGAAGACTTCCGGATTGTGCAGGCGATAGACCATGTAGCTGAGGAACAGCGCACCGAAGAAAAGGATCTCCGTGCCGAGGAACAGCCACATGCCCAGCGTCGCGGCATCGCGCTGCTGCGTCGCGTCCTCGAACTGATGGGCCACGGTGGAGTCAGGGCGCATAGGCGGGCTCCGTTGGTTTTGTTGTGGCGATGGCGGCTTCCCTGGCCGCCTGCGGTGGCGG
>JBGGMZ010000306.1:0-4250 GCA_041287745.1 Chthoniobacter sp.
ACAAGATCGGCTCGTTCAAGTCGCGGGAAGACATGCAAGGCTGGCTCAACGATTGGATCATGAACTACGTGACGCCCGATCCGTCGGCCAGCGAAGATGCCAAGTGCAAACGGCCTCTCGCGGACGCACAGGTCGAAGTCGAAGAGGTTCCCGGCAACCCCGGCTACTATCAATCGAAGTTTTACCTGCGGCCCCACTTCCAGTTGGAAGGCTTGACCGTGTCGCTGCGGATGGTCAGCAAGCTGCCGTCCGAAAAGGCGGCATCGTAGCGCTCTTCCGCCGGAAGTATTCCGAGCCCGTTATTGTTTTCCGGAGTTAACTCCACTCACCAAACCCAATCCACAAATTAGAAAGCAACGATTATGGCAGTAGACATGTTTCTCAAGATCGACGGTATCGATGGCGAATCCAAAGATCAGAAAATGAGCAAGCAGATTGAAATCACGACCTTTTCGTTCAGTGCCGAACAGGTCGGAACAGCGGAATCCGGCGGCGGTATGGGCGCGGGCAAAGTTAAATTCGAGAATTTCGAATTCACCATGCCGACGCAGAAGGCCAGCACGAAGCTGTTTGAGGCCTGTGCTTCCGGAAAACACATCCCGACCGCAGTCTTGAGCATCCGCAAAGCCGGCGGCTCGCAGGAAGTGTTCTTGAAGCATTCGTTCCACGATCTGATTATCTCCTCGTATGCTACGAAGGACGGTGATCCCCAACCCGAAGACACGGTGAAGTTCAACTTCGTGAAACTGGTTTCCGAATACAAGGAACAGGGCGAAGACGGCAAGCTCAAGGGAGCGATCACCGGTGGCTGGGATCTGAAGAAGAACGCCAAGGCCCAATAAGGGCGGTGGACGATTTCGCCCCGGAGTTCTCACGAACTCCGGGGGTGAAATCGATTTCGCCATTCAAAATAGATGACTGCCGACCTAGCGGTAAAAGCGGGCCGACTGGACGACGCATTGGCGGAATTGCAAAGCGCAATCCGCCAGGCGCCGGCGGATGCAAAACTGCGCCGCTTTCTCTTTCAGTTACATTGCGTCCTGGGCAATTGGGAAAAAGCGGTCACGCAACTGCACGTGCTCGCGGACATGGATTCCGAGAGCATGATGCTGGCCTCCATTTTCCAGCCGGTTATCCAGTGCGAACTGCTCCGGGCAGACGTGTTCACCGGTAAGCGCTCCCCGATTGTCTTCGGTGAGCCGGAGAACTGGGTCGGCTCGATGGTGCAGGCAAATTCCATGATTGCGCAGGGCCAGGTCAAAGCTGCGCGTGAACTACAGGTGCAAGCATTGGAGGCTGCCCCCGCCACCGCTGGGACCTTGAATGGCCAGCCGTTTGAGTGGATTGCGGACGCCGACTCCCGGCTGGGACCAATCCTCGAGGTGATGATTGATGGCCGTTATTGCTGGGTTCCCTTCGCCCGGATCAAGAGTCTCATCATCGAACCGCCGCAGGATTTGCGGGATCTGGTCTGGACTCCGGCAAGCTTCATCTGGAGCAATGGCGGAAACTCCGCGGGGTTCATTCCGGCGCGATATCCGGGCACAGAACGCGCTGCGGACAGTGCGTTGCGACTGGCCCGCAAGACAGAATGGAACGACTTGGGAGAAGAAGTTTACACAGGCCTCGGCCAACGCCTGTTCACTACCGATCAGGCGGAAGTTCCGTTTCTTGAGACGCGAACGATTGATTTCGGGGCGAAAACCTAGTGCCCTTCTTCCTGATGATAGTTCTCGAGAGGTACTGCACTTGCCCCCGCGATTTTCTCCATGCCTGATCTCGATTCGACAGAACGGCTGCAGCCTTGCCTGCTGGATCGTTTAACCGACGATCAGCCCGAAAATCGCCACGAGAGCCGTACCGCCCGGGTGGTCTCCCCCTCTCGTTACCGGGACGCCGTGCTGCGCGATATTCGATGGCTCTTCAACACGAGTTCGCGCCTGAACTCGGAGGACATCAGTGAATTTCCCGAGGTCCAATCCTCGGTACTCTGCTATGGCATCCGTGATCTTTGTGGTCGGATCACGACTACTATCGAGATCGGTGAATTGGAGCGCGAGCTGGGCGCGGCCTTGAAGCATTTCGAGCCGCGGGTCATTCCCGGCTCGCTCCATATCCAGGCAGCGGAAGATGCCACTGGATCCAGCCCCAGCCTGCTGAGCTTTGAAATCCAGGCGGATCTCTGGGCCAACCCGGTCCCGGAGCAACTGTTCATCAAAACCAAAATTGACCTTGAGACGGGACATTGCCATCTCTGACACGGAGGGGCAGCCACATTCCGTTGCCCGCGAAGCCTCCGGGCGTGCTCTGAATCTTTCCACCGTTTAGCTCAATGGATCGTCGGCTTCTCGATCACTACAATAACGAGTTGCATCACCTCCGCGCCACGGCCGCGGAGTTTGCCAAGGAATTTCCAAAGATCGCCAGCCGCCTGTCGTTGGATCGCGGGGAGAAGGAGATCTGCCCGGACCCGTTTGTCGAGCGGCTGCTCGAAGGCTTCGCGTTTCTGGCCGCGCGCATCCAGGTCAAATTCGACGCTGAGTTTCCGCGCCTGTCGCAGTCGCTTCTCGAGACGGTCTATCCGCAATACTTGTCGCCGGTGCCATCGATGACCGTCGTCCGATTCGCGCCGGATGAGCAGGCGTCCCAACTGGCCGAGGGCTTTGTCATCCCCCGGGGCACCGCGCTGCGCAGTAATTTGGGTCGCAATGATCGCACGGCTTGCGAATATCAGACCAGTCACGACGTTTCACTTTGGCCGATCCAGTCCGCCGGTGTGCAGTATTACACCCGCGATGTGAGTCAGCTCAACCTGCCCCCGGAGCTCGGCGCACGGGCGGCGATCCGGCTCCGGTTGCGCACGACTCATGGAAAGCCGTTCCGGACTCTTTCGCTCGATCGGTTGCCCATCTTTCTGCGGGGGGCGGATGAGACACCGATGAGCCTTTACGAACAAATCTTCTCACGAGCGGTGGGAGTGTTCGTTCAGGCAAATACCAACACCAACGAAAAGCCGCGCTTTGCCATCCCGGTCTCTTCGTTACGCCAGGTCGGTTTTCGCGAAGACGAATCCCTGCTCCCGCCGTCGCCGAGAGGATTCGAAGGGTATCGTTTGCTCGCGGAATACTTCACTTTTCCTCAACGCTTTCAGTTCTTCGAGTTTGGCAACCTCCAACCGGCCTTGCGCAAGTGTGACAGCACGGAAGTCGATTTAATCATCGCGCTGCGGGAGCCGGAGCCGAAGCTCGAAGGCCGCGTCGATGCGTCCACCATCGAGCTCTTCTGCGCGCCCGCGATCAACCTTTTCAGCAAGCGCGCCGACCATATTCTGCTGTCGGAAAAGCAGTCGGAATTTCACGTCGTGCCCGATCGGACAAAACCGTGGGACTTCGAGGTGTTTCAAGTGGAGAGCGTCACGGCCTATGGCTCGCGCAGTGGAGAAGAGCAGGTATTCGAACCTTTCTATCGCTCGCACGACACCGGACAGGAAAAGGGATCTTTTTACACGCTCCACCGCGTGCCCCGGGTGCTGGCGGAGAAGGAGAGAAAATTTGGCCAGGTGTCCTCCTACGTCGGCACGGAAGTGTACCTTTCGCTGGTCGATTCCGAATCAGCGCCTTACTCGAGCGCACTCCAGCAGCTGGGGGTGACCGCGCTGTGCACCAACCGGCATCTGCCGATCACCATGGCTGTCGGTTCCGGACGTTCGGATTTCTCGATGGAGATCAACGCCCCAGTCGCGGATATCCGCGTTCTCAGCGGCCCCACCGTGCCGCGTCCGCCGCATCCGGATGGTGAACTTACCTGGCGCATCATCAGCCATCTCTCTCTCAACTACCTTTCCTTGCTCGACTCGAAGGATGGTGACGGTGCGACGGCATTGCGGGAGATTTTGAAGCTTTATGTGAACCGGACTGAAACGCAGATGCTGCGGCAGATCGGAGGGCTTCGCTCCGCCCAGTCGAAACCGATCACCCGGCGGATTGAAACTACGGGGCCAATTACCTTCGCCCGCGGAATCGAAGTGACGGTCGAGTTCGACGAGACCGCTTTCGAAGGCAGTGGCGTCTTCATCCTGGGAGCGGTGCTCGCCCAATTCTTCGCGCGCTACGTTTCCCTCAATTCATTCACCGAAACCGTTGTCCGCACGCAGCAGCGCGGCGAAATCATGCGATGGAAACCCCAGATCGGAAAGCGACCGCTGATCTGATCAGCGCGCTCATCGAGAAACCGACGAAGTTCGATTTCTT
>JBGGMZ010000307.1:0-5354 GCA_041287745.1 Chthoniobacter sp.
CCATGCCGAGGACTTCCTGGATCTCGACGACCGAAAGCTCCTCCTGCTGCAGGAGAAGCAGGAGGCGGAGACGCGTTTCGTCGGCGAGAAGGCGCAGAGATTTTACGATTGACGCCATGCGAAAGTCGCCTAAACATATCAGCTTATCATGATTGGTCAATGTGTCGTTTCCGCCAATCGCCCCTAACCTTCAACCATCCCACACTCGCGAATGTCCCGTAGCTTCATCTTTTCCTCTGAATCCGTCGGCGAAGGTCACCCCGACAAAGTCGCCGATACGATTTCCGATGCCGTGCTCGACGCCTGCCTCGCGCAGGACTCGAAGAGCCGCGTGGCTTGTGAGACCTATGTGAAGAGCAACATCGCCATCGTCGGCGGTGAGATCACGACCAAGGCGAAGCTGGACTACGTGCAGATCGTCCGTGATGCCGTTCGCGAGATCGGCTACGTGAATGACGACGACGTCTTCCACGCCGACAAGATTTTCGTGCAGAACATCCTCACCGCGCAGTCGCCCGACATCGCGCAGGGTGTGGATGCGAAGAAGGCCAAGGGCAAGAAGACCGCGGAGCAAGGCGCGGGCGACCAGGGCATCATGTTTGGCTACGCCAGCGACGAGACGCCCGAGCTCATGCCGGCGCCGATCATGTTCGCGCATCGCCTCGGCCGGAAGTTGACCGAGATCCGCAAGGCGGGCAAAGCCGCGAAGTGGCTGCGCCCCGACGCCAAGTCGCAGGTCTCCGTGGAATACGTGGACGGCAAGCCGACCCGCATCACGAATGTCGTCATCTCCACCCAGCACGCCGCCGGCGCCGAGCATGCGGAGATCGAGAAGTTCTGCATTGAGAAGATCGTCAAGGCCGTGCTGCCCAAGTCGATGCTCACCAAGGACACCGAGTATCTGATCAATCCCACCGGCAACTTTGTCGTCGGTGGACCGCAGGGCGACAACGGCCTCACCGGCCGCAAGATCATCGTCGACACCTACGGTGGCATGGGCCGTCACGGTGGTGGCGCTTTCTCCGGCAAGGACCCGTCGAAGGTCGACCGCAGCGCCGCCTACATGGGCCGCTGGGTGGCGAAGAACATCGTCGCCGCCGGTCTTGCGAAGAAGGCGGAAGTGCAGTTCGCTTATGCCATCGGGCACCCGCAGCCGGTCAGCGTGCACATCGATAGCTTCGGCACGGGCAGCGTGTCCGACGACGCGATCCTCGCCGCGGTTCTCAAGATCTTCAGCTTCAAGCCGGCCGACATCGTGAAGCAGCTCAACCTGCTCCGCCCGATCTACAGCAAGACCACGAACTACGGCCACTTCGGCAAGGACGACGCGGACCTGACGTGGGAGACCACGGACAAGGCCGCCGCGCTGAAGAAGGCAGTCGGTAAGTAGGTAAGTAAAAAATTCTCCGAGGCGGCACGTCGCACACGACGTGCCGCCTCAACTTTTTTCGCGAGCCGGGGCGGTAATCGGTTGGCCGCGATTCGCCTTTCCCAAAGGCGCGACATTTGAGCTAATGCCCGGGTGCTGCGCCCCCCGGCAATTCTGGCATGGCTGCTCTGCCTCGTCGTCTCCGTGCATGCGGAGAACTGGCCGCAGTTTCGTGGGCCGAGTGGTTGCGGGCAAAGTGCCGAGCGCGATCTGCCGCTGACGTGGAATGCGCAGACCGGCGAGAACATCGCTTGGAAAACTGAACTGCCCAAGAGCGACAGCCCTTATTCGTCGCCGATTGTGTGGGACCATCGGGTACTCGTGACGTGCGTTACCAATCAGCCGGTTTCGCATCATCTCCTGTGCTTTTCGACGAACGACGGAAAGCTGCTGTGGGATGCGTCGATCGAACCGGGCCCGCTCTTTCTCAAGGATCTGCGCGGCGGTTACGGCGCACCGACGCCCTGCACGGATGGAACACGCGTCTACGCCGTCTTCGGGTCTGGCGTGATTGCCGCAGTGGATTTCGAGGGCAAGGTGGTGTGGAGGAAGGCGCTGGAAAATGTGGCCTTTGACGTGGCGCTCGGCAGCAGTCCAATCCTGTTCGGCGACACGGTCATTCTCGATTGCGATCAAACGGGAAAGACCTCGAGCATCGTGGCGTTCGACAAGGCTTCGGGCGAAATCCGGTGGGAGGCGAAACGGCCGGACACCGGCTTTGCCCACAGCACGCCGGTGATCATCCAGGTAGGTGGCAAACCGCAGATGCTGGTCAGTGCGTCGAAGGCCATCCAGGGGCTCGACCCCGCGAACGGAAAGATCCTGTGGTGGTGTAACGCGTCGGGCGATGCTTCCTCCCCAGTGTTCGGTGAGGGAGTCGTCTTCAGTGACAGCGGGCGCGGGGGGAAGGGCATCTGCGTCGATCCTACCGGCTCGGGCGATGTGACCGCGACGCACCTGAAATGGACGTATCCGCAGATTTCGGAAGGGCTGGCCTCGGCGATTATTGTAGGTGGGCGTGTGTGGCGGACGCACAACCCGGCAACGGTGAAGTCGATCAAGCTGGCGGATGGGTCGCTGGTGCTGAACGAGCGGCTGAATGGCGTCTCGACCTGGGCGAGCCCCGTGGGCACGGCAGATGGCCGCCTTTATTTCGCGAGCGCTGGCAAGACCTATGTCCTGCGGGCGGGAGATCAACTCGAGGTCCTCGCGACGAATGACATCGGGGAGGAAGGCCGTGGCAGCGCGGCCGTCAGCAACGGGAAGATCTACCTCCGCGGAGACAAAAACCTCTACTGCATTGGCCGCAAATGAAGATGTCCTCCTTATTTTCTCTGGCGGTCGTTCTGGCTTTGACGGCCGTTGCCTCCGGCGGCGAATGGATGAATATTTCAGACGCAGTTACATCGAGTCTCAAGCCAGGCTATGGCGGGCCGACTTCCGGGATCGTGGTCGATCGCGGGTCCGGCGATGTGTTCATGGTCGTGAGTGACCTCGGCCTTTGGCGTAGCAGCGACCACGGGGGCACGTTTGCGCGCTGCGATGGCCAGGCCGTCGGTGGGCGTTGTGAGACTGGTTGGGCACTGCAGGTCGACCCCGCCGGTAAGCGGCTCGCCTGTTTCATGATCTATGGATCGAGCGCGATGACCGTGGATGGCGGCGCGACGTGGACCAAATTCAAGAGCTCGCACCTCGATTTCGGATCGGTGGATTGGGCGGATACCGCCCGTTGTCTGCTCGCGATCCGACACGAGAGCGGTGGCATGCTGACGATGAGCGATGATGCCGGAGCGACGTGGCACGATCTGCAAAAGGGATTCAACGGCTGCGGTGTTTTCGATCACGCCACCTTTGTCGCGACGAAGGAGAAGGAGCCGGGGATTTTTCGCAGCACCGATGGCGGAGCGAACTGGACCAAGGTCTCTGCGGAAACTCCGCTGGCCGCTGTGCCGGTGATTTTTGAAGGGGTGGGGTATTGGCCCACGGGCAGTGGCGTGCTGGTGAGCCGGGACAAGGGCGCGACGTGGACGACGCTGGAGGCCGGAGTGGATGCCACCTATGGGCCGTGGTTCAAATCGGCGACACAGTTCGTGGTATGCGGCAAGAGTGGCTTTCAGGAAACGCGCGATGGCGGGAAGACATGGCAACCGGTCATGCCGCTGCCGGAGGCGTTCACGACCAAGCGGGTCGGGCCACACTGTTACTGGGATTCGGTGGGCGACATCTTCTATGCGTCCCAGATGGGGAAACCGTCGTTCAAAGGTCGGGCGGGCAAGTAAGGCCGCATCGCGCATACCGTATGGCGCGAGGATAACTCCTGTTCGTCGTGGGGATAAGTTTTATTCGGCGAATGCAGCTTCCGGGCTGAGGAATGTAGCTTCCCAACAGCAAATTCGGCCGAGCTAAGACATTCCTCGCCATAACTTTGTCGAATTGTGGCGAGTGACGAAGTTTGCGGTTGGTTCGCGCGGGATTTGCTTTCGGTTCGCGCGCTTGCGTTCCCTCATCCGCCTTCTCGTTTTTGTTCTGCTTTTTGTCGTCAACTCACTGAGTTCCGCCGCGCTGATCCGCACGGCGGGTTCGGGCGAGTGGTCACGTCCGTCGACTTGGGAAAATGGTACTCTGCCGGTGGCTGGAGACAGTGTGCTCATCCGGCCGGGGCATCGGGTCGTCTACGACGTGGCGAGCGAGACCGTGCTTCGCGCGGTGCATATCGGCGGTGTGCTTACATTTTCGCGGGAGAAGGATACGCTGCTCTGCGCGGCGCTGGTCCGCATCGCGGCGGGAGAGGATTGCAAGGAAGAGGGCTTCGATTGCCACGCGCCGGTGAGCGATGCCGCGAGCGGCGGCACGCGGCCCGCACTGGAGATTGGCACGGCGGCGGAGCCGATTCCCGCAAGTCACCGGGCGATCGTGCGGCTGACCTATATCGAGGGCATGGACCGCCTGTCCTTTCCCGCGCTGGTCTGCTGTGGCGGACGAATGGATTTGCACGGTGCGCCGCTCAGCCATTCGTGGGTGAAGCTCGGCAGCAGCGCGGCGCGCGGTTCGCGGGAGATTGAGCTGAGCGAACCGGTGACCGGTTGGAAAGTGGGCGACCATGTGTTGTTCCCTGCGACGGAGATGAGCGAGTTCTATCAAGCGCGCGATGGGCGACGCGTGATCCCATCGCTTCTCGACGACTCGGAAACCGAGGAAGCGGAGATTGCCGCCGTCGAGGGCACCGGTGTGCTGCTGAAGGCGCCGCTGAAATTCAAGCACCAAGCCATCGGGCAGTTCCGCGGTGAGATCGCCAATCTCAGTCGCAACGTCGTCATCGAGTCCGCTGATCCGAAAGGGGAACGCGGGCACACCATGTATCACAAAAATTCCGCCGGCTCGATCTCGTGGGTGGAGTTTCGGCACCTAGGGAAAGAGGGGGTGCTCGGCCGCTACCCGGTGCACTTCCATCTCTGCGGCGACACCATGCGCGGCAGCTCGGTGATCGGCGCGAGCATCTGGGATAGTGGCAACCGCTGGCTTACGGTGCACGATACCGATTACCTCGTGGTGCGTGATTGCGTGGGCTATCGCAGCATCGGCCACGGATTCTTTTTCGAGGACGGCAACGAGGTCGAAAACGTCTTCGACCGCAATCTCGCCGTGCAAGCCCTCATGGGGAAACCGCTGCCCCAGCAGAATCTGCCCTTCGACACGAACGACGGCGCCGGCTTCTGGTGGGCAAATTGCCGGAACAGCTTTACGCGGAACGTCGCTGCGGACTGCGGAAAATTTGGCTACCGCTTCCAGATGACGGAGACGCCGGAGTTTTCCCCGGTGCTGCCTGTGCGCCAGGCCGACGGCACGACGGAGAAGGTCGACACACGCACGGAGCCGTTCATCCGCTTCGAGCAAAATGAAGCGCACAGCCAACGGCGCTTCGCGC
>JBGGMZ010000308.1:0-13871 GCA_041287745.1 Chthoniobacter sp.
ATTGCGCAGGGTGCAGCCGTTGCGCAATTGCAATCCAAAGATCGATGCGTTCGTTGAACCGTGCCCGAGGTATTGCATCGAGAGGCCATTGAAGGTTTCGTTCGTCGATCCCGCATCCGTCTGGATGGTACAGGCAAGGAAATGGAGGTTGACCAGATTGATGTAAGCCCGCCCGCGCAGATCGAAACCGTAGTTGCGCTTCTTCGCCTCCACATTCGTGGGAGTAGAGCTGGAGTAAAAATACAACCGGCTCGAGCTGGTTTCGTAGAACCATTCTCCGGGGCTGTCCATCGCGCCTTTGATACCGGTGAGATAGTATTCATTTCCTGCGCCGATCGTGTAGGCAGCCGAGTTTCCATGAGCATCGTCCGTGACGATCTGCTTTGAGGCGTCCGTGTAGCTGGTCACCTTCGGCGACGCCATGATCCAGCCGTAGCCGGACATGATGTGGACGGTAGCGCCGGTCCAGTTCAGGTTCGGCAAATTGGGGTCGGTAAACCACCCCGCCACATTATTGGTATAGCCGGCGGTGGCGACGTAAGCCCAGTCCGCCGAGGGCTTCACGGAGCTGTTCTGCCACGGGAAGCTGCTCCCCGCGTTGGGCCACCGAGCCTCAGGCTTCATAGTTCCATTTTGAAAGACCTGATTGCCGTCGCCCAGCGAACCGCTCAGGGAGGCGTAGTAAACGTTCGGACTCTCCAGCGTCCAGCCTGAGACTGCGTCCGTCCCGCTAATCGTGACGATCTCGCTGCCGTAAGCTTGAAACGTGATGGGGGAAGTGGCGTTGCCAGACGCGGCCACGGCTGCGGTTTCGCGATAGGTGCCGGCGCGAATCAAGCACGTATCTCCAGCTGCCATGGAGGTCGCCGCTTTCTGAATCGTTTTCCACGGCGTGCTGATGTTTTGAGCCTGCGTCGGCGTATTGGCATCATTGCCGCCCGGAGAGACATAGTAAGTCGCCGCGCGGCCAATGCTGCCCAACGCGACGCACCCGAGAACAAGAACTGACAACAAGCGGGCGGCCCGAAAGCGGCTCGGACGAGGGGGCTGAAGCTGCGCGATGAAGGTAGCGCGAGGTACGGGGATGCGATGGCTCATGGAGGGAGGAGGTTGGAGGGGAATCGCCGAGGCCGGAAAAGCCGCTGGCGTAGCGTCCATCATGGTCGGCCTCCGGTTGCCGTCTATTATCCGGAAGTATTATATGGATCAGCCGAGCGGCCTTATTCCGCCCGCGCCATCGAGATGGACAATGCCGTGGCGCAACGCCTCCATCACGGCCTGGGAGCGATCCATCACGCCCATTTTTTTCAGAAGGTGGCTCACATGGATTTTCGCCGTGACCTCGGCGATGCCGAGCGCCACACCGATCTCTTTGTTGCTGCAGCCGTGAGTGAGAAATCGCAAGACTTCGAGTTCCCTCGGTGTGAGTGGGGTGCGTTTCTCATGTCGCAAGAGCGCTGTCTGCACTTCCGGAGGGAGATAGTCTTGGCCTTCATGCACCGAGCGAATCGTGCGGAGCATTTCCTGCCGGGGTAGATTCTTGGTGACGTAGGAACGCGCGCCGGCGCCCAGGACCCGATGAATATCTTCATCGCCCCGCCTGGTCGTAAGAGCAATGATGCGGGCCGCAGGAAACTCGCCGCAGATGGTGCGAATGGCTTCCACACCGTCCATGCGAGGGAGAGAAAGGTCCATCAAGGTAATGTCCGGTTGATGGACCCGGAATTGTTCGATCGCCTCACTGCCATCCGTGGCTTCAGCGATCACCGCGATGTCGGTTTCCGGGCTCAGGCAGGCACGCAATCCCATCAAGATGGCGAAATGATCATCCACCAGCATGACACGGATCTTTTGGGCAGTTTTCATGACGATTAGTTGAGGCTGGGAGGTGGGCCGGCGTGGCGCAGAACCACTTCCACTACCGAGCCCGCTCCCGGTGTGCTCCGGATGGAAAGCCGGCCGCCAATTCGTTCCACCCGCTCCCGCATGCCGATCAGTCCGAAACGAAGGGTGCTTTCTGAGCGTGCCGGGACGTCGAACCCGCACCCGTCGTCCTCCACCTGCATCGTCAAGGTCTCCTCATCGTAACGAAGTGAAATGCCGATTTTTTTCGGCGCGGCGTGCCGGATGGCATTGCTGATCGCTTCCTGACCGATGCGTAACAGGTGGTGCTCGATTACTCCGGGGAGTCGCCTTGCAGGCCCGTATTGCTGGCACTTCAGTTCCGCGCCGCAATGCGTCGCATTGAGTTTCAGCGCTTCCTCCAGCGCCGCTCCGAGGCCGTGCTCCACGAGTGTGCCAGATCGTAAATCCCACACTGCATAGTGCATGTCGGCCTGGCTTCGGCGGACCTGGCGCACGGCGGCCTCGAAGTTCTCGCGCACCATCGGCTCGAGGTCGACCGCACGGTCCGTAATGACTTCGAAATGCATTCCCATCGCGGCGAGATCCTGCTCCACGGTATCATGCAATTCACGGGCGATACGCGCGCGTTCATTGAGCGCCCCTTCGGCTTGCAAGCGATCGGCAATGATCGACGTCTGCAGGCGGACCCGATGGCGGAGCATGGCAATCCAACACATCGCTCCCGCAAAGAGGCTCGTGACCACGGCAAGCAGCCAGCCTACCCGCTGCAGTGTCCACCAGCGAGGCGGCTTCACTACGCGGACGTCATCTGGCGACGGTAGCAGGAGTTCAAATGCGGATACCCGCCAATCGCCGATGACCGGCCGATGTTCGCCCATCTGGATGCGGCAAATGCCGGTGAGCGAAAGCACGCTGTCATTCCGCAGAGACGCAATCCAGTCGTTGGCTGGCGAAAGGCGCACATTGAAAAGAATGCCGCCCGCTTTCATGACGAGTAACTGCTCGTTTTTTCTCCGCGATTGCTCGACCAACTGCGCCTCTACACGGACGAGCCGCTTATCAAACTGGCCATCCAGCAATTGATCCACGGTCGCGGCAATCGGTTCCGGGGGAGAGCCCTGTCCGACACGACGAAACACAGCGTCTTCAAGCCGTGGAAATGCATTCTCTCCCCATGCTGGAAAGCCCAGGACTTCCACACGGTCTCCTACGTGAAGCTGCCCCCGCTCGTGACTGACTACTTCCAGGCCGCTCGTTTCATCTTCGATGAAGAACGATTGGCCAGGTTGATGGTAGAGGACAGTTCCACTCACCTTGATGCGGCGATCATGAGAGGAGTCTGGCGCAAATTGCATGATGCGCCGAATCGGCAAGGTCGGCGTGGCGAAGGGCTCTGCGGGCGGGTATTCCTCGCGAATGACGTCCTCCAATCGCAACACGCTGAGGCCGACACCGCAAAGCTGGCGCTGCTTGTTGAAGATGGAATTGCAGACCCCGCGCACACGCACCACGCTGTCTACCCAGTGCTCCACATCCTGGGGCGCCACGCCTTCCACTACGGTCGGCAACTTCCCTCCGCCCGAAGCGATCTGCATCACGAACTGTTGCGGGCCTTGTTGATAGATCGTCCGCACCACGCCTCGTACCTCCACCCGCTGGCAGGCTTGCTGGCCGGACATGAGTTGATCATATCGCATCGACGTCGCTTCCGGCAGAGGCGCGGCGCCGGTCACGACGATACGGGAGACGTTCACGTTGGGCACGTAGCCGCCAGGGCTGGTCCTGCCCTCCACGGTTACGGCCTCGCCGGACTGAACGGTGAAGTCCACCTCCGACGATGCCTTTCGGCAGGCGCACGCCCCGGTTTCATCCTGAATGAAACACCAGAAGAGATTGGCTCGCCGATAGGTGACCACTGCTGAAAGCCGCACCGGATAGCCAAGCGCCGCCTGCTCTTCGCTCAAAGTGCGCACTTGAGCGACCGTGGTGAGCGTTGGCAACTCCGCTGCTTTCATGGTGCCTAATGCGAGCAAAAATAGCAGCAGCGCGCATGGGAGCGCCTTCTGTGCGCAGCGAGCGGTGAATGAGGGGGGATTCATTCGCAGGTGCACATCCTGCGAAACGGCTCGCGATTGCACAAGGGATTCTGCAATAATATCGGGAAAGCTATCACTCGATCGCTGTCAATAACTCTGCCAGCGATCAATATTAGCTAACCAAAGCTACGCGCATTTGCGTAAGGCGCTCCTGCCGCACGCAAAATGCTACGAATCCCCCACCGATGCCGCTCGTCTCCGCGCCGCTATTCTCTTTTCTCGCGCAGCAACGCTGCCAGCCCTTCGAGATCGCTCCTCAGGTCGATTCGCGCCGTTGCCTGGCGCGGCAGTTCAATCCGGAGCTGCCGATGTTGCTCAAGTTTTACAGCTTCCCAAAATATCGGCGCATGGTCGGCGCGCAGTGGATGCATTGGCACGAGTATTTTGAGCTGATCCTGCCGGTGTGTGGCACCGGCCAATTTCAGGTCGGCGACCAGACTGCTGCTTTCACCCCGGGTGACTTGCTGGTGGTGGACAATCTCAAGCTGCATGGCGTATCGCAGCTCAGCGGACCGCATCAATCGCTGGTGATTTTCTTTCCGGCGGAAGCCGTCGCGCCAGCGGGCAGCGCGGGGTTGGACGCAGCGTTCCTCGCGCCCCTGTGCGCGCGACCGGATGACACCCTGCCGGTGATGCGCCACGATGCAGCCGTCGCCACGCAGGTGCACCGAGCAGTGCTTGGCCTTGCACAAGCATGGTTTGCCGAGGGGGCGACCGTGGATCGCTTCGTGGCTTGCAAACTTCACCTGCTCACGATTCTCGCCTCGCTGCGCGAGCACTACGGACAGCGTCAGGATTTTCAAGATGATCTCCGCCAGCGGCGCCGGCGTCAGGCGCGTTTGCAGAAAGTTTTCGCGTGGATCGCGGCAAATCACGCCCGGGAGATCACTCAGCCGGAAGCTGCGGCGATCGCCGGGATGAGCCCGAGCCGATTTCGCGCCTTTTTTAAGCAGACGACCGGCGCGACGTTCGTCGATTACCTGCGCGAGGTGCGGCTGGCCCGCGCCTCACAAATGTTGCGCGAAGCGGATTGCTCGATCGCAGACGTGGCCGCGGCCAATGGCTTCGCGGATCAAAGCTATCTGAACCGCTGCTTCAAAGCGCGCTATCAGTGTGGCCCGATGGAGTATCGCAAGTTGCATCGGCAGATGCCGGTTTAGCGCGCGTCTTCGGATGCATGATAGGCCTGAGAGGCCAATGTTTTGGTATCGGATCCGTAGCGTATAACTCGTAAACATAACTTAAACGCCTTGGTCCGGGCGATTTGTCCAAAAATCCCGGCGAATTATTCAAGCGGCAACAGGGAGCGCTTTGCGATAAGCGGCTCAGACACCTCCGCTCCCCCCGCTTATGTCCCCCAAACTCCCCGTCGTATTGTGCCGCGCACTCGTCATGACCCTCCTCGTCACTGCCGTGACGTTGCATGCGCAGATCAATCAACCGACATTCACCGCGGCCGAAGTCGGTACGGTGATTTACCAATTCGATCACAACGTCGTCGGGTTGCAGGCCACCATGGCCGACCTGCAGCACGGGCGGATGTACATCGGCGCGGGACAGGACAGCCAGCCGGGTAGCCTGCCTGTGATCACTTGGTGGGACATGACGAATCCTCGCACACCGGTGCTGGACACCCGCATCCAACTGGTCAACGGCAACAAGCCTCACGCCTGCACGTGGTGGGGGAACAATCTCGGAACGGGACATCAGGGACTCTCTCGCATCTGGGATTTCACGACAAAGACCGAGCTGAGCACCTACAGCGCGGGCAATGCCACCGGCGTCTGGCGCACGCTGCAACCGCCTTACGAGTTCGAAACGACAAACGGTTATGGCGCGACACCTCCGGCGATCGATATCGCAAAGATCGATCCTACGACGACAGTTCGCACGCGCCTCAAGCAACTCGACCTCTCTCAGCTCGTCGGCTTCTATATCGGCGCGACGCACGCTGTGGGGAATCTGCTCATCTGCTCCGCTTCGCAGACTAGCGGCGTTGCGGTCCTGGACATTAGCGATCCGCAAAACCCGCGCGTGCTCAGCTCGCTTCTCACAGCAAATCCGGTCTACACCTCCTTCGTACATGGCAGCCGGCTCTACACTGGGGAGCACGGGGTCGTGGGGGTCTACGATTTCTCGAACCCGCAAAACATTACCTTTGTCGGAAGCGTGAGCTCCGGCGGCGCGGATGCGCGCTATATTTCCGTCAAGGAAGGCATCGGCTACACGATTCCCGGTGCCGCGAAGCTGATCGTCTTCGATGCAAACACGCTGGCGACCTTGAATACTTACACGCTGCCGTTGGCGAGCGACTTCGTCTATCCCCTCGGCAACATGCTGATCACCGGCGGACAGGTCGGACGGAACATGTGCGCCATCATCCCAGTCGCGCAAAATCCGGATACGCAGGGCCCAGCAGTGACTTTTGCCAGTCCCGCAGATGGCGCCACCCGGCAGGGTTCAACCTCGCGTGTTGGCTTGATCATGAGCGATCAGATCGACGTCACTTCGCTGACCACGAGCACATTCATCGTGCGTCCGCTCGGGAGCGCTACAGCTCTGACCGGCACGTACTCCACGCAAATGGGGGTGATTAATTTCGCTCCGGATGTGCCGCTGCTGTCGAACACGATCTACGAAGTCATCTTGCCCGTCGGTGGCGTGCGCGATGTGGTCGGCAATGGTCTGCGTCAGGAATTTCGTATGCGTTTCTCGACGGGGGACAGCGTGGATGACCCCGGCTTGGGCGTCGTATCGCGCTATCACTTCGACGAAACCACCGGCACGATCGCGGTGGATGATATCAACTCGCGCAATGGCGCGCTCACGAATTTCCCAGCGGCACCATGGGGCCCGGGGGTGATCAACGGAGGGCTGACCTTCGATGGCGTGGACGACTATGTGAACGTCGGCACCTATGACCTCGGTAACACCTTTACTGTCGCAGGGTGGGTGAAAATTCCGTCGGGCACCAATTCTCTGCATACCGTGTTCGGCAACAGTCCGTCGAACTATCAGGCGCTTGGGTTTAAGATGTTCATCTACGGCTCGGCGAATGCGTCCGCAGGACAGATCCGCGTCGAGAGCGGCAACGGGACGCTCGGAGACGCGGCCGTGACGGCGAACGGCGTCTTCCAGTATGACCAATGGAACCATGTCGCGCTGACCATCGATCGCACGAGAGGCACGGCACACATTTACTACAATGGTGTGGATCGCGCGAGCGACACGACCGTGCGCACCGATTTTCCGACGAATCAACTGATCCAGATCGGGCAGATGACGAACGGCTCAAATCGATTCAAGGGGCAGATCGACGAACTCTATTTGTTCAATCGCGTGCTCTACCCGAGCGAGATCCAGGCCCTCCGCACGGAGCGGGATGGACCGCTTGCGCAGTGGAGATTCAATAATTCTACTACCGATGACTCCGGCGGCAATCATCCGGTGACCTTGCAAGGAGGCGCGACTTACACAACGAGCGCGATGGAAGGCGTGGCAGCCCTGAGCATCCCCGCCGCGGCCAACTACGCGGACGCCGGCATTATCGATCTCGGGCAGGGTTTTACGTGGTCCGGTTGGGTACAGGCCGCGTCCGGTTCGGCGAACTTGCAGACGATCTTCGCCACGAGTGCGACGGGTAACGCGACGGCGGGTGTGAAGCTCTTCCTCTATGGCTCGACGAATGCGCAAGCCGGGCGACTCCGGATTGAGACCGGCAACGGCACCGCAGGAGGCGACGCCTTCACGAACACCGGCGTAGTCGCTTTCGATCAATGGAATCACATCGCCGTCGCTGTCGATCGCTCGACGGGTTTGGCAACGATTTATCTCAACGGACAAAACGTCACCGCTGACGCCTCAGTTCGGACCGATTTTCCGACAAACCAGCAACTCCTGCTCGGGCGCATGACCGATGGCGGCAGCCCGTTGCTCGGCGCGCTCGACGACGTGCGGCTCTATGGACGCGCGCTCACTCTGGACGAAGTCCGCGAACTCTCGATCCGCGCCCCGCTCGCCTACTGGCCGCTGGATAACAGCGCGGCGGACCAAGGCGGCTTCGGTCGCACGCTCACGCTGCTCAACGGAGCGTCGTACAGCACAGATCGCGCGATCGGCACGCACTCGCTGCTGCTCAACGGCTCGGGCCAACGCGCAAACACCGCCGCCTTCGACTTCGGCAACACGGCGACGGTTTCGGCCTGGGTGAAAATTCCCGCCACTTCCACCGGCCTGCAGACAATCCTGGCCAATGGCCCGGGGGGCTTTAGTACAGCAGGGTTCCGGCTCTTCGTCTATGCCGCCGGCCAGGCAAGCCTGGGCCGCATCCAACTCGAGACCGGTAACGGCACGCTTGGCGCCGCGGCTTACACCGCGGTCGGCACGTTCCAGTTCGACCAGTGGAATCATATCGCCGTGACGATCAATCGCACGGCCGGTACGGCGCGTATCTACTACAACCGCGTCGATGCGACTGTGAGTCAGACCGTCCGCACGGATTTCGCCACGGCCAATGCGATGGAGGTCGGCTCGATGGCGGGCGGAAACGTACTTGTCGGGCGGATCGACGAAATCCGCATCCACGGCGCTATCGCCACCGCCTCTCAGATCAATGCGCTCGGTGCCGGCTCGCCGAATGTCGCGCCGGTGGTGTCGGCCATCACCTCGACGAGTTCAAAGCAAGCGACGAATACGGCGGTCACGTTCACCGCGACCGCCGCGGACGGAAATGTCGGCGAAGATCTTCTCTACTCGTTTGATTTCGGTGACGGCACGCAGAGCGGCTGGAGCAGCAGTGCAAGCGCAGGCCACACCTATGCCGCACCGGGACGCTACGTGGTGACGGGGTTTGTCGATGACGGTTATACCGTGAATTCAAAAACTTTCGTGCAGATTGTCTATCGCCCGCTGACCGCAAACCCACCCACAAAATCGGGGCAACTCGCTTACGACAGCACCTTGAACAAAGTGTGGATCGTAAATCCTGACATCGACACGGTCACTCGCATCGACGCGACGACACGGGCGCGCGATTTCGAGATTGCCGTAGGCACGAAGCCGAGCTCTGTAGCCGTGCGCCCCGGTGTAGCAGAGGTGTGGGTTTCCTGCCGCGAAACGGGCAATATCTATGTCCTGAATTCGAGCACCGGCGCATTAGTTCAGACGATCCCGCTCGGTCGTGGTTTCCTGCCGATGGGACTCGTCTTCGCGCCGAATGGCAGCGCCGCCTTTGTGGCCTGCGAAGGTGCGGAAGGATTGCTGAAGATCGATCCGAGCACGCACACGGTCACCACTTCGCTCGATCTGAACGCGGGGCCGCGGGCTGTCGCGGTCTCTGCAGATTCGACGCGTGTATTCGTCACGCGTTTCCTCTCACCTGACAACCAAGGGCAGGTATGGGAGGTGGCCCCCGCAACGATGACGCTCGCGCCGATCGGCACCACCCGCCCGGCTAATCCCTTCGCGCTCGGGATCGAGACCACTCCGGACTCGGCGAGCGGAGGAAGCGGATTACCGAACTACCTGCTTGATGCGGGCATTTCGCCTGACGGCAAACGTCTCTGGATTCCGGCGAAGAAGGACAATATCAACCGTGGCACCGGTCCGGGCCACACCGGCCTGGCGCTGACCGCGGACAATACCGTGCGCAGCATCCTACGGCAGATCGACCTCGCGGGAGGTTCGGAGGTTTCACTCGCGCGCAAGGACGTGGACAACCAGGGCATGCCCTCGGCGGTCTGTTTTTCACCGGTCGGCGATCTGGCGTTCGTCAGCTACGTCACGAACAATGAGGTGCTCGTCTTTGACACGGCCACAGGCAACCAAGTCGCGGGCATCATCGTCGGCAGTGCGCCATCCGGGCTCACGATCAAGCCCGATGGCACACGGCTCTACGTGCACAACTTCCTCTCCCGCACAGTGACCACACTCGACATCACCGGACTGGTGAATGCGACTAACTCGGCCATGACCGATCTCGGCCAGACGACGCTCATCGCGACGGAAAAACTCAGCGCCACGGTTCTCGGTGGGAAGAAGATCTTCTACAATGCCGACGATCCACGCATGTCGGCCGAGGGTTACATCAGTTGCGCCACCTGCCATCTCGACGGCGGGCGCGACGGGCGCACTTGGGATTTCACCAATCGCGGCGAAGGCTTCCGCCAAACGATCACGCTGCTGGGCCGTGCCGGTACCGGCAATGGCCCGGTGCACTGGACGGGTAATTTCGACGAGATTCAGGATTTCGAACTCGATATCCGCAACGCCTTCGGCGGAGCCGGTTTCATCACCGGCGGCACACCGAACCCGTCGCTCGGTTCACCAAACGCCGGACGCAGCGCCGATCTCGACGCACTCGCCGCTTATGTCTCCTCGCTCAACGCCTATCCAAAGAGCCCATATCGGAATGCCGATGGCTCGAACACCGCCGCGGCCGTCAATGGCGCGGTGCACTTCCAGAACAAGGGTTGCGCCACCTGCCACAGCGGCCCCAACTATACCGATAGCGCAGTAAACGTTTTGCACGACGTCGGGACGATCAGCGCAGCGTCTGGTAAACGCCTGGGCCAGACCCTCACTGGCTTCGATACCCCGTCTCTACGCAGCATCTGGGCAGCCGCGCCGTATCTGCACCGGGGCCAAGCCGCCGATCTGCCGTCCGTCTTCAACACAACGAATGCGCCAGCCGGCAAAGGCCATGATCGTTTCCGTGAACTGACGGCGACCCAGCAGAACGAGTTGATTGAATTTCTGCTCGAATTGGAATGAGGGCGCGAATCGCCGAGCATTCGTCAGGCAGGGCAGCTCCCCGCGCACAGGGGAGTAGTCTGTTGCAAGACACCTCCAAGCGGGGTGTTTAAGTCAACGCACAAACCTTCCGGCCATCGGGAGTTTCAGCGGGGGACTGCTGCGTCTCGATAGATTGTCGTTCGCCTTTCGAACTTGTGCTCATGCAAAACTGAAAGCGCCTCGAGCATGAAGCTCGACATGGTTCACGAATTTCTCTTCTGCATAGTGACGTCGTCGTGTTGGCAAACCCTGAGACACCCGAAATCTTTTTGGACTTTGATGTGTCGGTTTTCCAAGGGGCTGCAAGTGGGGGCAACTTCGTATCCGATTGACCTCACCCATTTTGCGCGCGGGGTGCATTCGCCCGCCTTTAGCCCTGCGCCCGGCGGCGGCGGGACAGCAGCAGCCCGCCCCCGGCGGTGAGCAGCAGCGCGCTCCCCGGCTCCGGCGTCGGCACCACGGTGAAGAAGAGGTTCACTCCCGACGACCCCGTGAGCGCGATGTCTCCCAGCGAGGCGCCCGTCAGGTCCAAGTGCCGCATCACCGAGTTGCTGAGCCTGGTGGCGTAGAGGCTCTGCCCATCGGGCGCGATCCCCAGCCCATACATGTTGCCCCCGCTGAACCCGCTGGCAAACCCCGTGCCGATCTCCACCCCGGCGGCGGTGAAGTGATGGATCGTGTTGTCGTCCACATTACCCACCCACAGCGTGCCATCCACCCCACTCACCACGTCGCCCCCGGTGAAGCCCAAGGTGGTCGTGCCCAGCAGCACGCCCGCCGCGTTCATTCGCCCGAGTTTGCCCCCGTTGAAGGTGGTGAAATACAGGACGTCGTCCGCCCCCACCGTGCTCCCGAGGAGGGTGCCCAGCCCCGCGGCCGTCGAGCCCAGCAGCACCCCGGCCTGCGTCCGGCGCTCGATTGCCCCGTTATCGAGGGTCAGCGCCAGGGTGCCATTGGCGAAAACACTCACGTCATTGACACGATCCGCCGTTCCCGTCCACGACTGGAGTTGCAGCCCCGAGTCGTCGAACACCTTGACCCCGTTCACCGGTGAGCGGTAGGTCCCCACCCAGTCCCCACCCGGCGTTAGCGCGCTGCCGACCCAGCTGAACTGGCCGGGAGCGCTATATGTCTGGAGCAGCACGCCAGCGGCGCTGTAGCGCAGCACCACGCTATTGAATTCATCGGGCACGAGGATCTCCCCCGGCAGGAAATCGGCGGCAGCCTCGGTGGCGAGCGTGCATGCCGCGAGGGCGAGGAGGGTGAAGTGACGAGGGATATTCATAGGGCAGAAAGAGTGAAGCGCGAACCAACAAGACCGAGCGTGCGAACCACCAAAACCGAGCATGCGACCACCGGGCCTACGTGGAGTCGTGGAAACACCCACCCGTGGCAAGATATAAATCCGGGTAACGGCTCAATCTGCTTGGCCGACGGAATTTCCATGTGCGTGGCAGGTCGCCAGAAAGTCGTCTGCCGTCGTTTCGACCAGCGGTTTCTCTCGGATCGGGTCATACGCCCGGCTGCGCATGGCTCGGGCTCACCTCGTCTGCGTCGTGGGAAGCCCGTTGCGCGCCGCTTCGTCCATCACGATCTGCCAGGTGCGTGTGCAAAGACTGGGGTCATACGCCGACAGGTAGGCGCGTCTAGGCGCAAG
The DNA here is from genome assembly GCA_041287745.1 of Chthoniobacter sp. Lineage (GTDB taxonomy): Bacteria > Verrucomicrobiota > Verrucomicrobiia > Chthoniobacterales > Chthoniobacteraceae > Chthoniobacter. The sequence goes on from JBGGMZ010000308.1 coordinate 12,412, forward strand.
GTTCAGCGTCGGTTGCTTGTGCGCTTCGTTCTCGGCATCAACGACCCTCTGAGCCTCGGCGCGGTCTTTCGTGCGGAGGCTTCCCTTATTTGAGGTGCCATTCTCCTGCCAGTAGAACACGCCTGCGGCGCGCTGATAGAAACGATATTTGAGCTGCATGGTCGTCGCGATTGCGAGAGTGCATACGCCAAAGCGTGACCGTTACGGGGCGGGCATCCGTCTCAGGGTGAAAAACAAGCGCGACAGGCACTTGTAAAATGGCTCCTGAGGTAGGATTTGGCGGTCGTATACCCTTGGTTATGAACGGATTATAAGAGTAGGCGGCCACTCCTCAAGCGTAATCCGACACTACTCGCGCGGGCTAGAACGAGCTCGTTTGCTGACAGTTTTGCTGACAGTCCCAAACAGCCGAAGGCTCCATGTTCCCCCCAGAGGAGGGGTTCGGGGAAACGTGGTTCCCCGTCGTTCAGTCGGCCGCGAAGCGCCAATCTGGACAAACGTGGTAGGGTTGTCGGGCAATGGCAGATTATCCGTCGTGGAGAGTTGAAGGTGAATCGCGCTGGTACGATCCGATTTTGGAACGGATCGAGGCGTTCGAAGTGGACACCAATTTTCTTGAGGATATTTCCGAGGGCTTGGCGGATGAGGGACCAGATTGGGTTGCGATGACCCTCTACAATGGCGTGACACCGTTCCGGAAATATCTCGGCCTTGAAAATATCGCGGAGGGATTACACGCGAAGAGAGTGGGAACGGTCGTAGGAAGCAAAGTCTCGCTCTGTACGGGGATGGCCAGAGCCCATCAGTTGTTTGAGATGATGTCGCCCAAGCAACTGGCAAAAATTGAAGAGGCTTGGGGCTCCGAGGACCTGGCCTACGCAAGAGGCATTTGGAAGAGGTTCGCAGACGAATTTAAAATCCGCGCGGATGATCTGAGACGCTACGGCGCACATCTGGCAGCCGATCAGACGGTAGAGGAGAATATCAAATATACGATGGGATACCGAAACGGCGAACGCCTGATGGTGGAAATAGGGAAGGCTTTTCGCCGGGCTTTGAAAAAACAAAAGTCGAAGCGCGAACGTGATGAGGTTGCACGCGGCGCTGTGCTCACATTCGCCCTTGAGAATTGGAAAACCATCGAGACTGATCGACACAAGCTCACGTGGATGAAATTAACGGAAAAATTTGACACCGAGACGAATCATCAAATTCCTATTGATGAAGAGACATTCAAAAAGATTCTACAACGCACATCGCTTAGAATCGGAAAGTCCTCAAAGCCAATGAGTAAAGGGAGGTCAAGGACAAGCAATGTTGGGGGGTGTCCTTAAGGGTTCTTGAGCATTTGGGCAGGCTGCCCTCATGCAAGAAAACACTTCGTCCAAGAAACCAAAAAGTAGCTCAGTCGATCTTCGCGGGGCAGGGAATGGGCCGGGATGCGGCGCGTCAGCGCCGCG
>JBGGMZ010000309.1:0-13565 GCA_041287745.1 Chthoniobacter sp.
CACGCGCTGCTGCTCGCGCTGGCGCTCGATCGTGCGAAGCTTGTCGATGGCGGTGGCCGCGAGATTGCCGTAGGCACGGAAGGCCTCGAGATCCATTTCATCAAAGGCGTCACGATCGATGGGATTGAGCACCTGAAGCACGCCGATCTCCTTGCCCTTGCGTTTCATCGGCACGCACAGGATCGAGCGTGTGCGAAAGCCGGTCTTTTTGTCTGTGTCGGCAAAGAATCGTGGATCGGCGTAGGCATCGGGCACCAGCAGCGCCTCGCCATGTTCCAGCACCCAACCGGCGATACCACGCCCACGCGGAACGATGATGCGTGAGTTTGGCGCGGAGGTGCCCGCCATGACGCCTCCGCTGGCATAGGTCAGTTCCAGTTCACCCTGGTCGTTGACTAGAAAGAGCGATGCAGCTTCCCCCTCCATGACGCGGCGAGCGACATCGAGCACTGCGGGAAGAAGTTCGCGAGAATCCGTAATCGCGTTGATGAGCGAGCTCACCTCCACAAGACCTTTGTAGAGATTCAACTGACGCTCAAGCGAAGCAGGGGAAACGGACATCGCAGCTGATTAATGGACGAGGAGTGCGCATGAAGAAAGCGCAAATGGCCAACGGGCGCGCATTCGCACTGGAAAAGTGTCGCACTCTGTTTCATCATTGGCGCGATGAAAATAGCTTTTCTCCTTGGGCTCGTTCTGTTTCCGCTTGGCGTGTTGCAAGCGTCCGACACGGCCTATTCCGCCCTGCGCGTGCTCGGCAAGCGCGACGGCCAGGAAGTGCTGAATCACGTCGTGGAACTGCGCGGCCGCAATGGTGCGCCGCAACCGGCGACATGGAAGCTCGTGGTCGACGATCCCCGGGCGCGCGGTGGCGTGCGCGAAGTGGAAGTGCTGCGCGGCAAGATTGTCAGCGAACGCACGCCCACCTCGCATGGAGTGAGCAATGCGATGAATTTCAATCAGCTCAACCTCGATTCCGAGGGCGCCTTTACCATCGCCAACCAGGAAGCGCAGAAGACGAACGTACCTTTCGATCATGTCGACTATCTGCTCAAGGCCGGCACGGGTGGCGGTGCCCCCGTGTGGCAACTGGAGCTTTTCGATGGCAAAAACGGCCGCGTAGCTGCGCTGGATATCGCGGCCGATAGTGGCACCGTGCTGCGACGCAACTTCGAGACGCGCCACTCGCAGGATGACGATCACGCGTATCTGGACGATCATCGCAATCCTCCACCGTCCGGAGATCCATCTCGCGGCCCGAATGAGGAGGGGTATTCCCGATCCGGCGAGCCCTTCCGGAATGTACCGGATTTCTTTCATCGCCTCGGCAAACGTTTCGAGAAGCGTGGGCACCAGTTGGAGAACTTCTTCACTGGCAAAGGTGGCTCGCACGAGGACGATAACCGCTAAGTTACGTTCATAGGCAGCCCGTTTCCCGCAAGCCCATCGTCGATCGAAACGGGTGCCTCGAAAGACAAGGGATTTTCCCTCTCTGCGGGCTTGCAATCGCGCGAACTCGTTCGTAGTTTGCGCGACCCAAAGCCGGTGTGGCGAAATTGGCAGACGCGCTAGACTCAAAATCTTGTTCCCGAAAGGGAGTGTGGGTTCGACCCCCTCCGCCGGCACTGCTCTCTCCTTGGCTCCGGCTTGCCAGAGCGCAGAGGTAGCGATGCGACGAAGTCGCAAGCGAGGCATCGTCTTTGACTCGCACTTCGCGCTAGATGGGCACAACAACCACTTTGCGACGTTGCGTAGTAATACGCAATTCCCCCCTTGAGGGTGGCACTGAGAGTGCTTTACTCCAGTTCCATGCAAGATCTTCACGTTGCCACTATCAAGTTTCTCAACCCACTGTTGAAACTGAAGCAGATCCAGTTGGCGAAAGCTGCGCACACAGAAGCATTTGCGACATTGAACATGGAGTTCGAAAACCTGCGCAATCGCCTCTGCCTGGAAATCGCCTACGCCATGGCGGCAGATGGTGATCGCAGCTGGGAATAGCGCGGCGTCCACGCGTTCACCCGGCAATCACTGAGGGCCCAGCGCGTAGTGCAGCACGGTGAAGTAGTGGAGCACAGTGCCGGTGAGCACCGCGAGGTGCCACGCCAGATGGTGGTAGGAAAACCGGCGCGCCAGGTAGAAGACAAGCCCGCCGGTGTAGGCGAGGCCCCCGGCGACCAGCAGGAGTAGACCGGTGGAAGGCATTTGGGCCATGAAGGGCTTGTAGGCGATCACGGCCGTCCATCCCATCAGCACGTAGAGTGGAATGACGAAGATCTTGGGCTGAAGCCCCCGTATCGACTTGATCAGCACGCCAAACAGGGCCAGCGGCCAGACGATCGCCATGAGCAGCCAGCCCCATGGCCCCCATAAAAAGCCCAACGCAAAGGGTGTATAAGTCCCTGCAATCATGAGGAAAATCGCCGCGTGATCCATTACCTCGAAGAAATCCTTCGCCGGTCCCGGCCGGAGCCAATGATGCACCGCCGAGGATAGGTAGAGCATCATCGAGGTGGCGGCGAAAACGCTCATCCCGAGAAAGGCACGCGCTCCACCATGATGTTCCGCCGCATCCAGCAGGAAAGGCGTGCCGATGATCGCGGCCAGAAACCCCACTCCATGGCTGAGGCTGTTCGCAAGTTCCTCACTGCGCGACCATTCACGGCACGGCATGTTGGGTGGAATCTTTGTCAAAGGTGGACCGGTGGAGAATTTTAAGTAGAGCCGAATGGCTCTCCTATATCATAGGGGCTTCACTGCGATGCCACAATGGCGGGAGGGATTCAGTCTTACATTTCCCGGCCAGCCGAAGGTCCGAATGATCGCTCAAACAATGACCGTTCCTCGGAACTCTTCCCGCGTGCAGCCCCGAGACGGGCATAGTGGGGCATAATAGTTCTCGCCGCGGTGGGTTGTCTTTGGTACGCGAATACCCGGCTACTCTCGCTGGCAGGATTGATGCTGCAGTATTCTGCCCGAAACCGCGAATAAGCTTCCATCGTGTCGACGACTTCTCTTTTTGAGCATACTTTCGATCACGCTGCCAACGGCATGGCTCTCATTGCTGTCGACGGACGGTTTTTGCGTGTGAACGGGTCGTTGGCCAGCCTGCTCGGATATTCGGAGCAGGAGTTTCTGGCGCTCGATTTTCAGCGGATCACCCACCCGGATGACCTTGCGGTCGTACTGGCGAATCTTGGCCAACTCATCCGTGGCGAGGTGGGCAGTTTTCAACTGGAGAAGCGCTGCCAGCACAAAAACGGACATTATTTGTCTGCTGTCCACGTCATGACTCTCGCCCGCGAGGTGGATAATCGGCCGCGCTTTTTCGTCGACCAAGTCATCGATATCACCGCGCTGCGCCAGGCGGAGGAACGCGCCCGGGCGGATGCCAGCACCAAGCAGCGCCTTTACGAAGAGCTGGCCCGGACCAATGCCGAGGTGCACCAGCTTCAGACTCAGCTTCTTACGGTGTGTGCCTGGACCAAGCGCATTCGCGCCGGGGAGCAATGGCAAACGATCGAGGATTTCCTCACCACGCGCCTGCACCTGAAAGTCACGCACGGCATCAGCGACCAGGCCCGCGAGGAGTTCGTCTCACACCTGGAGCGAGGCACCGCCCCGCCCAAGCCGGACCTGTAGGGCGCCGAGGGCGTCTCATTGATATGGGCTCACCCGGGCTGGATCATTCAACGCTTCCGGCGTTGTCTACTTTGCTGCGCGACTAGTGAGCGCGCTTGGCGGCGCGATGCGGGAAGATCAGGATGCAGACCACGATCAAAGCCAGCAGCACAGCGGAGGCGGTATAGCGGCTCAGTTCGAGTCCACCATGGTCATGCGGCTTGTCCAGGAAATCGCCCACTACCGCCCCAAGAGGGCGAGTGAGGATGAAGGCCGCCCAGAACAGCACGGTACGGGAGATTTTGGTCCAAAAATAGGCAGCGGCCGTGATCGCCAGCAGGCTGCCAAAAATGAGCGCGCTTCCGCCGTAGCCAAAACCCGCGTCGTCGGCCATCCAGTCGCCCAGCGCCGTGCCGAGCGTCTGGGAGAACATGATAGTGACCCAATAGAAGATTTCGGATTTTGGCGATTGGACCGTATCGACCGCGACGGTGCCGAGTGTTCGGTACCAGACGAAGAGGGAGAGAATCAACAGGAAGAAGAGAATGGAGGTGCCGCCGGCATAGCCGATGCCGAGCGAGCGATCCGCGAAATCCGCCAGCGTGGTCCCGACGGTCGTCGTTGCAATGATGGTCGCCCAGTAGAGGAATGGGTGAAATTTCCTGGCCATGACTTGGGCGATCACGGCGGCGATGAAAATGGTGGCAAAAATGCCCGTGCTCAAAAGGTAGCCCAAATCCATCGACATCGAGACAGCGTCGCCGCCCGTTTCGCCCAACGTCGTGGCGAAGATTTTGATAATCCAAAAGACGAGCGTGACTTCGGGGACTTTGCTGGCCGTGCCTTGCTGATTGGGTTCCATGAGGGGGGCGGGATGCGCTGGTCTTACTCTATTCGCTGAATGGGCGCAAATAACGCATCGCCGCCAAAGGAGAATTTGGTCGCTGCCCTTCGCTCAAAATTGTGCCGTGTGCCGAGTAGCGGAACAGTCGCGCGGCATTGCCTGATGCGGTCTCCATCCATTAAGCTGCCGCCCGAAATGAGCACCCCTCCGCCGCTGACGCCTTTTCCCCCGACACCACCCGCTCCTCTCATGCGCGATCAGCGCCCTGTCGACCGCCAGCATCTGCAGTTGCTTTGCATCTTCCATTTCGTCCTGGCTGGGTTGGCGGTGCTGGGGATGGCGTTCCTGTTTGTGCACTACATGATGTTCAGCACCTTCTTCATGAATCCGCAGATCTGGCAAAATGCGCAGCACGGCCAGCCAGGGCCGCCATTCAATCCGCAGGACTTTTTCAAGGTCTTCATCTGGTTCTACATCTTCTTCGGTGTGGTTCTCCTCCTCGCGGCGGCCGGCAACACTCTCTCCGGTCTCTATCTCCGGAAACACAAGAACCGGACACTTTCCATCGTCATCGCAGGGCTGGATTGCCTACAGGTGCCCTTTGGAACGGTGCTCGGCGTCTTCACGATCATTGTGCTCCTGCGACCGTCCGTCATCGAGCTCTACGAGAGCAACGAGTCATGACTCCGCGCGCCCACGATATCAGCCGAACAATGCAATGGAATTAGCCACGGATGAACACGGATGAAACACGGATCGAGCAAACAAATGTGAAATTTGGGGTGTGCCGTGGCACTCACCTTCTGGTGAATGGATTTCGTCTGCTTTCCGCTTCGGATTCTCCATCCGTGTTTCATCCGCGTCCATCCGTGTCTCAATTGCATGGTTCCGGTTCAGGAAGGCCAACAAGGAACGCGGAGCGCAGCGTATTTTGTCAATGGACTCCTCTTGCGTGAACCCGACTCACGGCGAAAGCCAGGCCCACCGCGATCTCAAGCGGTTGGCGCTGCTCTGGGCGCAGAGGAATGGCTTTCGCATCGCCGCCGCGGAGGTGTCGCTGCCAAACCATCGCGTGCGCATGGACGTGGCTGCCTACAAGCCGCAGTGGGTGCGAGAGACGCGGCGCGATCCGCGCACGGGGCGGGAGCGGCAGGTGTGGAAGGCGTCGGTCGGCGTGACCGCGATCTTCGAGTGCAAGGCCTCGGCCACGGATTTCATTCGCGATGCACGGTCCATGCAGGCCACAGCGGAGCGGCTGCAAGCGCTGCACGAAAAACGGACGCGCGCCGAGCAGGAGCTACTGATTCACTATCCCTCGATTCGCAATGGCGATTCCCTCTTTCAGGAGTACGAGACGCTGAATTTCGAGCGGCCCGGCTACGAGCGTTATGAAAAGATCATGCGCGATATCCAGCGGCTCAGCGACCGGTTGCACGGCAATACGAAATTTGACCGGTTGACGAAATACGGCGCGGCAAATCTTTTCTACGTGGTAGCGGAGCCGGCGGCGATCGCCTCGCACGTGCTGCCGTGTGGGTGGGGCTTGCTCGAGCGTGCTGGGGAGGAGTTGCTGCTGAAGCTCAAGCCGCAGTGGCACGAAGTGCCAGAGGACGATCGCCTCGTGTTTTTCCAGCGCATCGCGCTCGCCGGCACGCGGGCAGTGAATCGCGAGCACGGAATCGAGTTTGTGCCTGAAGCCTGGGCCGCCCGGGAGATGCCTCGCGGGGTTACAGGCCCCCGTTGACCACTTCGGCGCGCGTTGCTTTGTCGCCGTCGAAGTGCACGGTCGTCTTGAAGAGCGGCTGGTCCTCCGGCGCGTGGCTCTCGCCCTCGGCCAGGGAGTGCTTGCTACGCACGTCGCGGTGATCGAACGTGGCGTCATTCGCCGAGCCGATGCCGCTGATGCCGAGTTGCTTGCGCACGTAGACCCAGGCGTCGTGACCATCCACCTTCGTGTATTGGGTGGGCTCGCCGAGCGCGAGGGTTACCTGGTCGCGGGTCATGCCGGCGATAGCAGTGCCGTCGGGCACTTTGCCGGTGTTCAGGATCTGCGCCTGCGCGGAGGTGAGTTCGGGATGTTGTTTCGCGTAGCTCTGCGCTGGCGAAGCGCATGCGGCGAGAGCGCACGCGGCGGCAAGGATGAGACTGTGGATCGTGTATTTCATGAAAAAGGGCGGCTACTGCGGCTGCGGATGAGGCGGTTCTGGTGGAATGGCGGAATGGGATCCGGCGGCGGAATGTTGGCGGGGCCGGATGCATCGGGTCGCGTGAAGAAATCGGCGCATCCGGCAAAAGACAGGGGTATCCCCGCGGCGAGGCACGCGCACAGCTGCCGGGAGAGCGGGGAAGTCATGGTCGATGCGAATATATGGAATCCGGCGGCTTGTCCAAATCTGCCGATTCAAAAGGTCGCGAGGCGAATAGCCTCAACCTACGTGGTTTTCCGGCGGCATTGGCGCGCTCCGAAACGACTCGAGCCTTGAACATACCGACGCAGCTTACGATCTACGCCGGCGAAGTGCACGACGGCCGCACCGGAGATGACTTCCGGATGCAGCTCAGCATGATCTACCGGATGTTTGAGTGAACGGGCTATCCGTTTTTGCCCGCGGCCCAGGCGCGGAATTCGTCGAATTGTTTCCGATTGTTCCAGACCCGTTCATCCATGTGATTGTTGAGAAGTTGGAAGAGCGATTGGGCGAGTGGTCGGTCTCCCGCCATGCAGGCCAGTTTGCAATACTGGGCGACGATCTCCAGGGACTGTGGATACTTCTTCCGCAGCACTTCCATGCCGGCGCGTGCATTCGGCCAGGATGCTTTGGATTCCCGGAAGATGTTTTTGTAGAAACCGAGTTGGTAAATGATCACTCGCGCGTAGCCTTCTACCCCGAGCCCTTCCGGTCGCTGTAGTTCCGCGGCGGCTGCCTTTTCCCAATCCCCTTCCTTCCCGTACCATCGGGGCAGGAGATAGTAGGATAGTCCCTGGTCGTAGTAATAAAACTGAGGAGCGACCTGCTTCGCTTCCGCGTAAAGCTTGCCGAAGTCGGCATGACTCCACTGCTGACCGAGAGCGATGCGCATTTCCACTCTCCACCACATCGGGCACTGGGGCTCCAGCGCTTTTGCTGTGGCCAATACTTGATGCGCCGCTGCGAGGCGCTCGCCCATCAATTGCCAGCCTTCCTGTGTCACTTTGCTTGCCCAGTCGGCGCCACGGGCCTGCCACCCGTAGGCGACGAGAAAGTCCGCGTAGGCCACATGTGCCGTGATGGATTTGGGATAAGCGGCGATCCAGTCCTTGTGGATGCGATCATGCAGTTGCCACATCGGTTCCTTTTCGTAATCGGCGCACTCGAGCGAGTCGTAGTATTGGAATATTTTCCAGCTGCCGTTGGGCAAGAGCGGAGAACCGGCGCGAATCTCCTCCATGCTCTGCTCAAGCGCCTTGAAGTTGCGGCTGTTGTAATAGCCGCGGGTCTTATAGCGAAAGGCCTCAGTCGCCTCGCGGACTTTGTCCGGTCCGGAGTACTGGCCGCGCGCGCTGGAGGAATCGTCCTCATCAGACGAATCTCCGGTCTGGCGATGGCAGCCCGACAAAAGGAGGGAAGCGAGGAGAAGGGGAATGACGAGCAGTGACGGACGAAAGGGGCGAATCATCGGGACCAGGAAGTTTACAAACGCTCTCCGTGGCTACCGGAACTTCCGGACGCCTGCAAAGTTCAAATGCATCGCTTCCACGCCTCCGGCCATTGACGCGTGCGGGCCGCGTTCCGTAGCCTGAACGCATGTCGATCACTTCCCTCCGGGCCGGCATCATCGGCACGGGCTTCATTGCGCCGGTTCACATTGAAGCATTGCGCCGCATCGGCGTGCAGGTCACCGCGGTGTGTGGCTCCGCCGCAGGCGCCCGCGCCACGGCGGAGAAGTGGGCCATCCCCGAGGTCTATGGCGACTACGATTACCGCGCGATGCTGGCCTCGCCGAACGTCGATGTCGTTCACATCACTTCGCCAAACAAACTCCACGTCGAGCAGGCACTGGCCGCGCTCGCTGCCGGCAAGCATGTGCTCTGTGAAAAGCCGCTCGGCATGGACACCAAGGAAACCGCCCGCGTGGTGAAAGCTGCGGCCAAGGCGAAGACCGTGCTCGCGGTGAATTACAATTGCCGCTTCTTCCCCGGCATCCTGCAGATGCGTGCTGCGGTGCAGCGCGGCGACCTCGGCAAAATCATCCACGTGCAGGGCCACTTCTTTCAGGACTGGCTGCTGAAGGACACGGATTACAACTGGCGCGTGCTCGCGAGCGAAGGTGGCAAGCTGCGCGCGGTGGGCGACATCGGCACGCACTGGATCGATGCGCTGTCCTTCATCCTCGGCTCCGAGGTGGAGTCCGTCTTTGCGGTGCTCGAGACCTTTCACAAGCGGCGCAAGCGTCCGCGCGGCGAGGTGAAGACCTTTGCCAAGGTGGACCCGAAGACCATGGTGAGTTACCCCGTGGATACCGAAGATTTCGCCAGCGTCTTACTCCGCTATGCCAATGGCGTGCACGCCAACGTGGCCATTTCCCAAGTCGCTGCCGGCTGGAAGTGTTCCCTCGCGCTCGGCATCTACGGCAGCGAAGCGAGCATGCGCTGGGACCTGCAGCAGCCAAATGAAATTCAGGTCGGTCGTCGTGATGAGCCGAACCAAGTCCTGCAGCGCAGCACGGCCGGCTTTTACGACGATGTCGCGCACTACACCGACTATCCCGGCGGCCACCCGGAAGGCTTCCCCGACAGCCACAAGATGCACTACCGCGCCATCTACGAGCACATCGCCAGTGGTCGAAAGACGCCCGTCCTCTTCGCCACCGCGCCGGACGGACACCACGAAGTGAAAATTTGCGAAGCCGTGCTGAAGAGCGCGGCGACGGGGAAGTGGGCGCGGGTGTCTTAGATTGCTGTGGGATGAATCCAAGTCTCTTCTCTCCAGCTATAGCGCCCCAACTGGATTTCTACGTTTACATTTACATCAACCCGCTTGATGGGAGGGTTTTCTATGTGGGGAAAGGCCGCGGCAATCGGGCTTTCTCCCACCTCAATGATCCTGGGCCTTCAGCAAAGACGGCACTCATCTCGGAAATTCGTGCGGCGGGAAAAGAGCCGCGCATTGAGGTTCTGGTTCATGGACTTAAGGATGAAGACACTGCGCTGAAGATCGAGGCCGCGGTGATCGATTTGCTTGGCAAGGATAACCTCACCAACGAGGTCGGCGGCTATCAAAGCCGGTCTCACGGGCGAATGACGCTGGATCAAATTCGAGCGCTTTACGGAGCCGTGCCGGTGGCAGTCACCGAGTCTGCCTTGCTCATCCGTATCAACCGACTCTATCGGCATACCATGACCGATCACGAGTTGTATGATACCACGCGAGGTTATTGGAAAATCGGGCCTGATCGCGAGAAGGCGAAATTCGCCATGGCCGTATATGCAGGGGTGGTGCGCGAGGTCTACGAGATTCAGGCGTGGTTCCCAGCGTGCAGCACTTTTACGACCCGCCTTTTGAACGAGCCTGCTGATCCTGAGCGCTGGGAATTTGTCGGCCGTATCGCTGACGAGGGAATCCGTCGCAAATATCGTTTCCGGGACGTTTCTCAATACTTCGCGAGGTTTTCCCAGAACCCCATCGTTTACCTGAATGTTAAGTAAGAGCCTTCCGCGCGATGCAGCGGAAATCATCCGACCAAAGGCGGCCGGTGAGAAAGGGGATCAACTGTTGGTAGCGCAAGTTCCGGCACCACGGCATGCGCCCCATGGCGAAGTAATCGACGTGAGCATCGGCAAAGCCTGCCTCGCGTAGCATACGCACGGCGTCGACGGGCAGCACGGGAGTGATGGAGGCGGGGTTGGATGATTCCCGGAAGGCGCTGAACTCGCCGCGCACAGCGAGAGAGAGGAGGCTGCGCAGCGAGGCAGGATTGGGCGCGGTGAGGACCAGGGTGCCGCCGGGCGCGAGTAATGGGACAAGGGAGTGGAAGAAGGCGCGCGGGTCGCTTAGATACTCGATTAGGCCGATGGCGAAAATGAGGTCGTATGTTTTCGAGGCGGGCGGCGATGCGTTAAGGTCGCGGAGTTCAAACGACGCATAGCTTTCCTCGCAAAATCCCGGCTGCCGGACTACGTCGATGCCATCCGGGCGCTGCCCGAATCGCTCCCGGAGAAACTTTCCAAAGAGGCCGGTACCGCAACCTAGATCGAGTATCGACGTGGCTCGCTGCAGGGCGGCTTCAAGACCCCGCACCGTCCAGGCGTAATGTCGCTCACCGCCGCTGATGCCGAGGGAGGCGAGGGCGCGCGCTTCGATCGAGTTTCGATCGGGCTCAGGAGAAGCAATGTGTGCGGTATCGGGCATCACGAGCGACGTTTTTCCGCACGACCGTGCAGGAACTCCACCACCAGCGCGAGTGCGAGTGCTCCGCTGCCCACTCCGCACACTCCCCACCATCCGGCGTGATGCCACGCCAGCGCGCCGCAGAGCGAACCCGTGCCCCCGCCGATGAAATAGCAAAACATGTAGACCGTATTGAGGCGGCTGCGCGCAGCGGGATCGATGCTGTAGATCCGGGTCTGATTCGAAACATGGCCGCCTTGTACGCCGAGATCCATGAGGATGACGCTGATGATCAAGCCGGCCAGATGCTTGCCAATGAAGCCCATGAGCAGGAACGAGAGGAAAGTGAGCCAGAGGGAAATGCGGATGGTAAAGCGCGGTCCGTGGCGTCCGGCCAGGTGGCCAATGGCTGGAGCGGCCAGCGCGCCGAGCGCTCCGACAAGACCGAAGAGCCCGGCAGAGGCGCTGGGAGAGGGATAGGCGTAGGGTGGTTCCGCGAGAAAGAAAACGAGTGTGGTCCAAAAGGCGGAAAAGCCGGCAAAGAGCAACGCGCCGAGCAGGGCGGATTCGCGGAGGCGCGGATGACGACGCACGAGCGTGACGAGCGAAGACATGAGTTCCCGCCACGTAATGGGAGTCTCCGGCTGGTCGGTCGGAAGTTGCCAGCGCAGCACAACACCCAGGATGAGCATGGCGCCCGCCGCCAGCGCATAGACCGCGCGCCAGCCCAGCCACGCGCCGAGCGTGCCGCTGAAGGTGCGGGCCAACAGCACGCCCAGGAGGATGCCCGCGACGATTGTCCCGACCACGCGTCCACGTTGCGCCGGTGCTGCGAGATGCGCGGCAAAGGGCACCACCACGTGCACATTCGCCGCGAAAGCGCCCATCAAAAAGGCCGCCACGGCAAGGCAGGGAACGTTCGGCGCTGCCGCCATCGCCAGCAGCGCGACGATCGCTCCGCAGAGCAGGGTGAGGATGAGCGAGCGCCGTTCGAATTTATCACCCAGCGGGACGAAAAAGAGCATGCCCAGCGCCGTGCCGGCCTGGCTGAGCATGGCGAGACTGCCGGCCCGCGTGACCGTGAGTCCGAACGTGTGGGCGATCGCGCCGAGCAGCGGCTGGATGTAGTAGATATTTGCCACGATCACCGCCACGGAGACCGCCATGAGCCGCACCGTGGCATTGGAGAGGGTGGAGGATTCGGCGGAGGGTGCGGTGGGATCGGCTGGCGGATGGGACACGGAGAAAAAAACGATGCGAAGCTGGAATGGAAGCGAGCGAGCCACCATTTGATGCACACTTCCACGGAGCGCAATCCCCATGCGGGTTCGTCCGTGATTCTCCCTGCCGGTCAGCAACGCCAGGGGGTGACATCAAACTTCGGCATGCGCCCGCAACAGGCGTCATACCAATTGCCGCTGCCACAGTCGCATTTGCGCCCTTTGAGGACACACCGATCGAGAAACCTGCGACGGGCTGTCATGGCCCTGGCCTCGCTCTCGCGAAAGCGCGCGATGTGCTTTCGCACCGCTTTGGCCCGGGTTACGGGTGGGGGATGGCTGGCACTGAAGGAGACCGAGCTCGGCCAGAACTGAACATTGAGGCCGGCGTAGTAACGCAGCCATTTGATCGGCTTGGGAACAAGGGACTCAAAAGTGTGGGCCACGACATTGCCCCAGTCGATGTCGCGCTGGGCTTGCAGTTTCTCCTGTTGCTGTTGCTGCTTCTCCGCCTCGAGTTCCAGAATGATGCGCACGGCCCCTTCATCCGTGAGCCGCTCCTTGTAACGACTGACCATATGCACGAGCAGCAGCGACGCGGCCCAAGTCGCGGCGAACGCCGCGAGAGCAAATCGGCTGGCATGCCCCGGCAAAAAAGCGGTGGCCAGGGCCGCCGCGGAGGAGGCCCAGAAAAGCGCCCGCGGGAAAATGTGGTGCCACTTCTTTCGCAGGCAGTAGTGGGTGATTTCGTGCGCCACGACAAACTGTTGCGCGACGGGGTGAAGCGACAGCAGACCCTCGGGGTAGAAAACCGAATACCCGCTGATGGGTACTCGCATCAGGAAGGGGGAAGAGGGGATCCATCCGGACTCGGGAAACACGACGAGATCCAAGGATGGTCGCGGATCCGCAGCCTTGGGGAAAACCCGGCCGGCAGCTTCCAATACATGATCGAAGAGTGTCACGCTTTGCGCAGTGGAACTCTTTGCCTGCCGCGCTTTCCAGACGAAGCGACTCGTCTCGACCGACCTGCCGAACTTGCGCAACCGCCACCAAAAGCTGATGGCGCCGATCCACTCCCAAAACATCATGCTGAGCGGAATGGCAGCGATGGCCGGTTGCGCCATCCTGGCTATCATTCCGAGACCGGTCAGCACGGCGTAAGTCAGCCCGGTGCGAATCATCCATATTTTCAGGCGAGCAGACATCTTCGTAGAGAATGCGGCGGCAGAAACTTCCACTGCTCCTTATTGACTGAGAAAAGGGCGCGGGGATAAAGCCAAACTCCGGGATGCGTCCTGTTTCACCCGGCCAGTGTTTCCAAAAAAATGCCGGAAACAAAAGATAATCCTACAGTCCCAGACGCTCCCACGAACCGCATTCCCCCAACAGTGGGTTGGGCGGGACTCGAACCCGCAACCAACGCCTTAAAAGGGCGCTGCTCTACCATTGAGCTACCAACCCGGAGGCCCTGCCTTTTTCTGGACGGAAGGCAGCCACTTTCGCGGCGCT
>JBGGMZ010000310.1:0-3529 GCA_041287745.1 Chthoniobacter sp.
TACGCCGGCTCTCGCGCGTGTAAGGCATCACGGAGAAGTGATAGAGAATCGCGCGATACGGCACGAGATCGGGCCGCTCGGCGAGCCAGCGGTCGATCTCCGCGCGGTTGTAGGCGGAGTCGAAGCCTTCGTCATCCGCCACCGACCAATCCGTCTTCCCCAAGGTGTGTTGGATGTAATAGATCAGGTGCAGTGTCTTGAGCCGCATTGCCCGATTGGTCGCCTGGCGCACAGCAGGATCCTCGATCTCGGCCACGGTGGCGCGGTAGTCGTTGTTGTAATTGAGATGCGTGCGCGTGATCGGCGGTGAATCGCCCGGCCGCGAGCTATCGGGCATGCCGCGGTAGCCGATGAAGGTCGCCCATGTCCACGGCTTGCCTTTCGGGTCAATCGTGTCGCCATCGGCCAGCGTGCGGACGAATGCGGCCTCGACGTTCGCGGTGTATCCGGGCGGCGCCTGCTTGATGACGAGTTCATCCGGGACTCCGTGCGGATACTGTTTCACGACCGCAGTCCAGGTATTGTCCTGCACGTGCCGTGTGCGATCGATGGCGTCGCTGGTGCAATTGCCCACGCGATAGCGCGCGCCGGTCAGCGGGATTACGTCGCCCCACTCCGTGGCATCGACCAGCACCTTGCTGGCGATGGTGTGCGTCTCGCGCCCAACGCCCGTCACGCTTTCGATCTCCACGCCCGTCACGGTGTCTCCAGTGCGGTTGACCTTGGTCACCCGCGTGCGCAAGGCCAGGTCGAGCACACCGTTGCCCCGCGCATCGCCGAGCAGTGTATGCAGCAGGGCTTTGCCGACAGACGGCTCCACGCAGACGTGGCCATTCCAATATGCAGTGAGATAACTGATGCCGAGCGGCTGATAGTGCGCGGCAATGAGGCCGCAAAGTTCGCGATACAACCCACGCTCGCGCACCAGCGCCACGCCTTCGTCCATGGAAGTCACCGCCGCCGCATTCATCTGTCCGCCGATCCAGTCCGTCTCCTCGAGTAACAGCACCGAGCGGCCCATGCGCGCCGCCTGCACCGCCACCCCCACCCCACCGGTTCCCGCGCCGGAGATCACGACGTCGTAACCCACCTTGAGTTTCGCGGGCGGTGTCGCCTCGAGTGGCGTGGCGTCTGCAGACTTCGGTGGAGGCACCGGCAGCTTCGCCGCGAGGCGATTCAGCACCGTGGCCACATTCGCTCCATTCATGGTGCCTCCCTCAACTGCACTCTTTCGCCACGCCTCAGGTGAGCCGATCACACCGTGCTTCGCCAGCACCTGAATCGCTTCCTCGGCCGTCGCAGGGCTGGTCTTGAAGACCTTTGCCGCGCTGACCAGCATCTTCGCTACTTTCACCCCTTCGCACTTGCCGGTGGGCGTGGCGTTTTGCAGCCAGTATTCCGGGTCGTTGAGAAGCTGGTGCTCGTGGAGAGCGGCGATGCTTTCATCCGTGCGGTCGACCCCGGCGGCTACTGCGGAGAACGGCAGCGCTGACAGCACTGCCAGTAACGCGGCGATGGCCAATGGCTTCGCCCGTCGCCGAACGGAAGAGAAAAACGAGGAGATGTTCATGGAAAAAACGCGGCAGGTCCAACTAGCGAAGAGAGCGGCAATGCCAAAAGGTGCATCGATCTCGCGATGGCAGGCACCAGGCGGCTACTGCACCTCCCACAAGCGCGCCACATTGCCGACGACGAATTTTGCATCCGCCGTGTCCAGGGTGATCGAAATCTTGCCCAAGTTGCCCACCATCTTCGCTCCGGTCACCGAGCCGGTCACTGGAGTGCCAGTCGCATTGCGGTCCACGCCCGCCGGCGCTACGCGCACTTTCATTCCCGGTTTCAACTTGTGGCTCAGCTCGCCACTTTCCTGAAAGAGCGTGAGGTCCAGCGCCACGCCGTCGAGCTTGTCCACATAGCCCGGCGAACCCTCCGCCTGCAGACGCTTCGCCTCGGCCGCCTTTTGCGCGGTTTGGAATTTCAAGAGGCTCTCATCATCGAGGAAAACCTCCCAGGCCACGCGCACCTTGCCTTTGCCGATGCCGTGCGTCTGGGTGCGCAGCTTGTCTCCCACCTTGAGATCGGAAAACTTCACCGGCTGCCCTTGCTTCCAATAGTGCGTATCCTTGTCCGTCTCGATGAGAATGCCTTTCTCGCGCACGAAGCTCTTGTCGAAATTCGCGTCGGTGCACTCGATCTCACCTTTATCGGTGTCGATGCGGTCGACGTAATAGTATTCCTTGTGCCCGTTCAGGAAATTCATCTCGTCCTGAATGTAAGTCAGCCACACCCACTCGCCCGCGTCGTTCTGGTGCAGGCGGAAAATCGCGCGCTCGCCGATGCGGAAGTCCTGCAGATCGCCAAAGCTCGCGTGGTGTAGCAACTCGGCGTAGGGCATCACCGTGAAGCTCATGATCTGGTCAGTGCTCTCCTGGCGGAATTTGCCGGTCCGCGTGGCGGGATCGATGCTGATCAGTTCTCCCCAGATCCGGCGCATGAGCCCATCCGCCGTAGGAACGATCACCTGTCCAGGGATGATCTTCAGCACCGGTTTGGCCGCCGGGGGCGTGGCGGCGGGTGCAGCCGGCTGATCGGCTGCCATCAGAAAAGGAACGGGGAGAACAACTGCCGCAACAAAGGAAATGAGGGACTTCATCGGCAAGTAATAGACCAGACCGCTCCGCGGCCTTAGCAGGAAAAGGTCTGGTTTCCCTTCAGAAGCACGAATGAAACGCCCTTCGGGCCCCGGTAGACTTACATCGCCCGGGTGAACCGCGCGGACGTCAGATGCGGCGTGGTCTCCACTGTGGCTCCGCAGAGCGCGGCGAACTCTTCCAGCAACCGTCTGCGGGCTTTGGCATCTTTGTCTTGGGCGAGGAGCCTTTCCAATTCCTGAACGCCAAAAATGCAATAGCCCAGACGTTCCAGAGAATCAGATACCCGGAAGGTCAGATCGGGTGAAAACTTCATAATTGCATGTAAATCGTTCCTCACCAGAGTATTGCGTGCAAAAAAACGAACCGTAACGCGTTTGTATAAAAAATGCGCAACATCACGTATGGTTTTTGCTTTGAATTATCGCCATCGCGAGGGCTCCAGCCCCGCCCTTGAGTGCCTTATGAGACCCCGCCTTCTTCTCAACTGCGACAGTCACCTTTCCTCCTTCTCCCTCACGCGGGAGGACCAAAGCTGGCGCAAACAATTTCACGACCTAAAACACGCCCTCGATTTTGCAGCCACGATCGTGCGGCACGACACACCGCTCGTCGTCTACAACGACGCCGGCCGGGCGATTGTGGAAAGCTTCGTCAATCCAGCCATCCCGGACGAGAGCGACTTCGGCTGAAGGCCGGGTTGGTCCGCAAATCGTCGTTGTAATGGGCGACGCTCGTCCGTGCCGCCGCTCCAAAGAATGATCGCAGCACGACTGAGCACGACTGAGCACGACTGAGCACGACTGAGCACGACTGAGCACGACTGAGCACGACTGGGCACGACTGGGCACGACTGGGCACGACTGGGCACGACTGGG
>JBGGMZ010000311.1:0-4596 GCA_041287745.1 Chthoniobacter sp.
ACGGGCGTCTTGGGCAGGATGCCTTGGGAGTGGAGATTGACAGCCAGCCCGAGCAGGGCGGACACTGCGATGAAAGCGGGAGCGAACTTTTTCATGGCACTTTGCCTCCGGCGCGACCGGCGTAAATGCGGGCGAGGCGCACGTTTTCGGCGATCTTGGCCAGCTTGGCGTCGATCTTGGCTTGGTTGTCAGCGATAGTGGCCTGCTGGGTGGTCAAGTCGCTCGCGAGCTGGATCATGGCGATGTCGTCGCCCGTCTGGCCGCCGGAATGCGTCGGTGCAAAAAGCGCGCCGACGAAAACCGCGGCGGCAGCGAGCGCGACCGGGAAGGATTTCGGGTTCATGTGTAAACAAGAGAGCCAGATCAGTGCCGGGACCAAGGCGAAAAAACATTCCATTTTGGCAGGAATACTGCTTGCGGAGCCTTCCGCCGCGCATCTAGTATTTGCTCATGGCCGGACTTTCTCAATCGCAGACTCTATCGCAACAGCAGGTTTTAGCGCCGCAGTTGCAGCAGAGCTTGCAGATTCTCCAGGCCCCCATGCTGGAGTTGCGGAACCTCATCCAGCAGGAACTGTGCACGAATCCCACGCTGGAGGAGGACATCAGTGAGCCCAGCATCGAAGACAAGAAAGCCGAGCACGAGGAATTCCAGGAGGAATTCGACCGCCTGGCCAAGCTCGACGAAGAATGGCGCGACTACATGTCGCAGAGCCAGAGCTATTCGGGACGCTCTGCGGAAGAAGAAGAGCGCCGCCAGTTCTTTTTTGATTCCATTGTAGGCCAGCAGACGCTGCAGCAGCACCTCATCGAGCAGGTCAACTCCAGCGACCTGAGCGCAGCCGACCGCAAAATCGCCGAACTCCTCATCGGCAATATCGACGACGGCGGCTTCCTGCAGACCACACCCGAGGAAATCGCCCAGAATACCGGCATGGACGTGGTGGACCTCTCCCGGGTGCTCGAGTTCGTCCAGACTTTCCATCCCGTGGGCGTCGGCGCCCGTGATCTGCGCGAATGTCTGCTCATACAGCTCCGCCGCCTGAGCAAGGACCAAAGCCTCGAGTATCGCATCGTCGACCGCTACATCGATGACCTTGGTAAGCGCCGCTTCCCGGAAATCGCGCGGCGCCTGGGTACCACGGCCGAGCAGGTGCAGCGCGCGGCGAATTTCATTGCCACGCTCGATCCCAAGCCGGGCCAGATTTTCACTCCCGATCCGAACAATTACGTCTTGCCCGACGTGACCGTGGAAAAGATCGGCGGCGATTGGACCATCTCGCTGAACGGCGAACAGATCCCGCATCTGCGCATCAGCAATACCTACAAGGACCTGATGTCGCAGGACAAAGGCGGCGCCGATGTGAAGGACTACATTCGCGACAAGATTCGCAGCGGCAAGTTCCTCATCAAATCGATCCACCAGCGGCAGCAGACGATCTCGAATATCGCGCATGAGATCGTGTCGCGGCAAAAAGACTTCCTCGAGCATGGCCCGAGCGCGCTCAAGCCCATGACCATGGTGCAAATCGCCGACGCCGTCGGCGTGCACGAAACCACCGTGAGCCGTGCGATTTCCGGCAAGTACATGGCCACCCCGCAGGGCGTCTTCGACATGAAGTATTTCTTCACGCCCGGCTACCAGACTTCGGGCGGCGAATCGATGAGCAACACGAGTGTGAAGGGCGCCATCGCCGAACTCGTCAAGGGCGAGGACCCCAAGAGCCCGCTGAGCGACAAGGAGATCGTGGAAATCCTCGAAAAGCGCGGCATCCCGATCGCCCGCCGCACGGTGGCGAAGTATCGCGGCGAGCTAAATATTTTGCCGAGCAACATGCGGAAGCGCTACTAGGCGCAGTGTGGTTCCGGTGGAAGCCCAAGATCCTTACCGTGTAGAAAGCAGTCGCTTTTATGGAGGCTGAACACCGAGAGCGTGGCAAGGCATTGGCGGTAGTCGGTGCGGTTCTCCAACTTGGCCCGGTCATCGGTGTAATGGCCACGAGCATCGGGATGCTTCACTCCTTCGGTGTATTGGCGCAGGAGAACGTGAGCGATCCGCGTGCGCTTGCCGGAAAGATGGGTGAAGTCCTCATTTTCACGCTATTAGGTTTCCTTGTCGGCCTTATCGGTTTGATTCTGATTTTCGTCGCGCTGGTGAGGTCACAATACCGCGCCCGGTGGCTCTACTGGATCCTCGTGGCGGACGGCTTCCTTTATCAAATTGCATTTCCCATCGGCTCGTTGGTGGGAATAGGCCTCCTCGTGTATTGTTTCACGCATCGGGCCGAGTTCCTGAAGCCCCGCGTGCAAACTCAGTAGAAGGTCTTTCCTTCTTCAATCGCGCTTTTTTACGACTCCGTGGGCTGATTCAGTGCCCGCAGTAGCTTCTTCGCCGCCCGGCTCCAGCGCCGTTCGCGCGAGCGGGCGTAGCGAGGGCTGTATTCGATATCGTTGATCAGCTCCTTGAGCTTTGCCCGGCCTTCCTCTCGCTCACCCATTTGCACGAGCAAGTGCGCGTACTCGATCTGCACTTCGCTGTAGCTGTGCTTGCGCAGGAAGTATTCGTAAAGATTGCGCGCGTCCTGGAAGTTGCCGCGCTTTGCCTGGCAGCGCGCGAGTTTCCAGATGAGCTGGTCGTTGTCGTAATCCGGCTTTTGCTGGTAGGCCTTGCCAAGCAGCGGCCAAGCCTCCTCCGCGCGATCCATCCCCAGTAGCGTGTAGCCGAGTCGCACCTGCACATCGAAGATATCCGGCTGGCGC
Organism: Chthoniobacter sp.; assembly: GCA_041287745.1. Taxonomy (GTDB): domain Bacteria; phylum Verrucomicrobiota; class Verrucomicrobiia; order Chthoniobacterales; family Chthoniobacteraceae; genus Chthoniobacter. Next base: position 2,760 of record JBGGMZ010000311.1, read on the forward strand.
TGCAGCGCCTCGCGATACGCTTCCTCGGCTTGCGGATATTTCCTTACGCTCAGGTAGGCATCGCCCAGTATCTCGAAGCTCGCGGCGGTATTCAGGCGCTTCGTCTGCACTTGCAACTCGCGGATCCGCCCTCCCATCGAGAGCCTTTTCCAGAGTCCATACTCGATGTGCGAGCCTTCCCAGTAGTGGGTGAAGAAATAGAGCACCGCGAAAAAGCCGCCGGAGCAAAGGATCAACCAGATCCAGTAGAACTCACCGCCGCGCCGCCAGCAGTCGTAAGCCATCCAGAGGGAAAAGGCGAAACCCAGGAGGGCGACGAGCGCGGCCAGCACGCCGCCCACGCCGTGGACATTCTGGAGGTAATAGATAAGCCGATACATCGGGGAATCCGTTTTCCGAGGCGGAGCAGTTCATAGACCACCGGTCTTCCGCAACACCAGCCGGAAAGTGAAAGTAAAACTCCCCCAACCGTCTCACCTGGCACTTTCCATCTCAGTCTCCACTTCTCAGTTGCGGTTCCCGCCTCCCCTGCCCGAAAGTGCCCGTCCGCATGATCACACCCGAGCAAGTCCGAGAAAAGCTTTTGACCGTCAAATACCCCGGCTTCAGCCGGGACATCGTTTCGTTTGGCTTGGTGAAAGATGTGCAGGTCACCGGAGTCGACGTCGTCGTGCAGATGACGCTGGCCACGAACGACCCGAAGATCCCGCAGGCGATCAAGGAAGGTTCCGAGGCGGCGCTGGCCCAGCTCCCCGGGGTGGGGCAGGTGACCGTGCGGATCGATATCACGGCGCCGCCGCAAGCGCCGCAGGCCGCCACGAGCGCGCCGATGTCCGCCGGTGCGATCGAGGGAGTGAAACATGTGATCGCGGTCGCCTCCGGCAAAGGCGGGGTGGGCAAATCGACGGTGGCGGCAAATCTCGCCATCGCCTTGCAGCAGAACGGAGCCTCGGTCGGCCTGTGCGATTGCGATCTCTACGGGCCGAGCATCGGCCTCATGTTTGGCAGCAACGAACGTCCCATGGCCACGGAGGACAATCGCATCCTGCCCATCGAACGCTATGGGCTGCGGCTGATGTCGATGGGCTTCCTGCTCGACGATACCGCGCCAGCCATTCTTCGCGGGCCGATGGTTACAAAATACACCCAGCAGTTCCTCCGGCAGGTGGAATGGGGCGAACTCGACTACCTCGTGCTCGACCTGCCTCCCGGCACCGGCGATATCCAGCTCACCATCGTCCAGACGGTAGCCCTCGCAGGGGCGGTGCTCGTCACTACTCCGCAAGAAGTGGCGCTGATCGATGCGCGCAAGGCGGCGACCATGTTTCAGAAGGTGAACGTGCCTGTGCTCGGGCTCATCGAAAACATGAGCTACTTTCTGTGTCCCAGTGATGGCAAACGCTACGACATCTTCGGGTCCGGCGGGGGCGAGCGCGAGGCGGCGCGCCTGAAGGTGCCGCTGCTCGGCCAGATCCCCATCGACATCCCCACCCGCGAAGCTGGCGACCGCGGCCAGCCGGTGACTGCCGCCGATCCTGCAAATCTGGTCTCGCAATCGTTCCTGAAAATTGCCAAAAAGCTGGCTGAAGCCCGTCCTTTATAGGGCCGTGTCGCTGATCGGCTGCGATTTCGTAGTCTATCGGTAAACCATTGACGACCGCTCAAAACTCTAGAAATTATGCTCACACCAATGAGCTCACCGACAGATGAACCGGCCGAACTCGTTCGCGAGTCTCTTCTGTACAAGGAGTTTCTCGCAGAGCGAGAAGAGATCCTCCGTCACAAGTGGATCGAAAGCGAAAAGGCCGGCCATGACAAAAAATTAGAAAAAGCACTT
>JBGGMZ010000312.1:0-25021 GCA_041287745.1 Chthoniobacter sp.
CGACGGCTCGCGGCTCTTCATCGATGACAAGCTGGTCGTCGACAATGGTGGAATTCACCCCGACCAGGAGCGTAACGGAAAGATCACGCTGACCGCGGGCGACCACGCGATCCGTGTGCTCTATTTCGACGGTGGAGGGCAGTTGGCGCTGAAGACCTCGTGGAAGGGTCCGGGATTCAACAAGAAGGACATCACTGCCGACGTGCTTTCACACGAGGGCAAAGCAATGCGTCCGGTGGGCGACACCGAGTTCCTGGTCGACGAGGCCAAAGCGGCGAAAGGCGCCAACTATTATGCGAGCCTGCAGTGCGCCCGCTGCCACGGAGATCTGCCGGGCAAGGCACCGATCGACGCAACCGTTCCGAAAGCGAAACCTCTGGCGCAACTCAACGGTCGCCAGCCCACCGGCTGCCTCGCTACGAAGGTGAAGCCGGGCGTTCCTCATTTTGAAATCAGCGACCGCCAGCGCGTGGTCATTCTCGCCCAACTCGGTGCGCAGGCCGCCTTGAGCGCGCCGCTCACGCCAGACCAGGAAATCATCCGCACGATGACGGTGATGAATTGCTTTGCCTGCCATAATCGGGACCGGCGTGGCGGCCCCGAAGGATTGCGCCGCGAATACTTCGCCACTGCCGGCGAAGTGGACCTCGGCGACGAAGGCAAGATGCCCCCGCCCCTCAACAACGTCGGGGCCAAGCTGCGTCCGGACTGGATCAAGACGGTGCTCGTCGATGGTGGCGCCGTGCGGCCCTATATGGCCACGCGCATGCCGCAATTCGGCGCGGCCAACGTCGGCCAGCTCCCCGACCTTTTCGACAAGGCCGATTCGCGACCCGAGGCACAGGCTCAGCCGGACGTCTTCGCCGCGGGTGTAGCGAGTGACGCGAACAAGTTTGGCCGCAAGCTCGTCGGCGTGGGCGGTCTCACCTGCATCTCCTGCCATATGTTCGACGGCAACAAATCGCTCGGTGTGCCTGCCCTTGATCTCGCCACGGTTGGCCAGCGCCTGAAATTCGACTGGTTCCGCCGCTACCTGCTCGACCCGCAATCACTGCGCCCCGGCACACGTATGCCAGCCTTCTGGCCAAATGGCGTGGCGTCCAACAAGGACGTCCTCAGCGGTGACGCGGAAAAACAAATCTTCGCCATCTGGGCGTATCTGGCGCGGAAGAATTTCACCGACCTGCCGAATGGCCTGATCCAGGGCAAGATGGAGCTCGTAGCCGAGAAGGAGGCGATCATGTATCGCAACTTCATCGAAGGTGGAGGTCCGCGCGCTATTGGCGTTGGATATCCGGAAAAGGCCAATCTTGCGTTCGATGCGGATGAAATGCGTCTCGCGCTCATCTGGCAGGGCGCGTTCATCGACGCTGCACGGCATCGTACGGGACGTGGACAAGGCTTCGAAAAACCGCTCGGCAGCAATGTCGTCCATGGCCCGCCCGGGCCAGTCTTTGCGATGCTCGACAGCGAAAGCGCTACCTGGCCAAAGGAAACCGGCAAGGCCGCCGGCTGGCAATTCCACGGTTACTCGCTCGACGACAAGCGCCGCCCGACCTTCCGCTATTCATGGAACGGCATGAACATCGAAGACTACTCCGTCGCAGTTCCTGGCGAACCCGACTCCGGATTCAAACGCGCCATCACTGTGCATGCGGAGAAACCCGTCGAGCACCTCTTCTTTCGCGCTGCGGTCGGCAAGAAGATCAAGGAAACCGATGGCGTCTTTGCCGTGGATGAAACTCTGAAGCTGAAATTCCCCGGCGCGAAGCCGATCATTCGCGGCGGCGACGACAAGATGGAGTTGCTCGTGCCGCTCGCCTTCACCGGCTCGGATGCGAAGCTCGTCGAGGAAATCACCTGGTAATCGAGTCACCCCCTTTCCCGCCATGAAACTCACTACTGTCTCATTTCTCGGCGCCCTGTTGCTCGGGGCCACCGCCTTTGCCGACGACACCGCGTCGCCCGCCCTCAAGGAAGCGGAGACGCAATACTACCGCATCGTAACGCTGCCCATTCCCGAGGGCGTCTCGCTCGAGGCGGGCGCATTACAATGGATGGGCAACGGCCGCCTCGCCGCGTCCACCCGCCAGGGCGACATCTACTTCATCGACAACACGCTCGAAGAGCCGCCGGCGCACTTGAAGTTTACCCAGTTTGCCAGCGGTCTGCACGAGGTGCTCGGGCTGACGGCGAAGGATGGCTGGATCTACGCCACCCAGCGCGGCGAAGAAACGCGCATGAAGGATCTCAATGGCGACGGCCGAGCCGATGTCTTCGAGACCATCGGCGATCCGTGGGGCATCAATGGCGATTACCACGAGTATGCCTTCGGCTCGAAATTCGACAAGAATGGCGACCTCTGGATCGTCCTATGCCTCACCGGCTCGTTCAATAGCAACAGCCCATTTCGAGGCTGGTGCTTTCGCCTCAAGCCCGATGGCACTTGGGTGCCCACCTGCAGCGGTATTCGCTCACCAGGCGGCATGGGCACGAATGCGGAAGGCGTCATGTTTTACACCGACAACCAAGGCCCATGGAATGGTGCCGACGGGCTGAAGGAATTGCGACCCGGCTATTTCATGGGGCATCCCGCGGGACTGAAGTGGTATGACGATCCGGCAACCAAGGAAATGATCGCCAAATCCGGCATCAAGAGGCCACAGGAACCGGAGAGCGGCAGCCGCATCTACAAAGAGGCGAAGAAGATTCCGGAATACATGCCACCCGCAATCATGTTTCCCTATCCCGAGATGGGGCAGTCGGCGAGCGGTTTCATCGCGGATACCACGGGCGGAAAGTTCGGTCCGTTTCAGAAACAGCTCTTCGTCTGTGACCAGTCGCACAGCACGGTCATGCGCGTCTTCCTCGAGAAGATCAACGATCGCTACCAGGGCGCCTGCTTTCCGTTTCGCCAGGGTTTCGATTCGGGCAATCTGACGGTGGACTGGGCGGATGACGGTTCGCTCTTCGTCTACGGCACCGACCGCGGCTGGGGCGCACGTGGAGGGCACCCTTTCGCACTGCAGCGACTCGTGTGGACCGGTAAAGTACCCTTCGAGATCCATGAGATGCGGGCGAAGCCGGATGGGTTTGAATTCACCTTCACCAAGCCGGTTGATCCGCAGACGGCCCGCGATCCGTCGTCGTACACGATCAAGACCTACACGACCATCTTCCAGTCCAGCTACGGCAGCCCGAAGGTGGATGAGACCACCCCCACGATCAAAAGCGTGACCGTCGCGCCGGATGGCCTGAGCGCACGCCTGGTGGTCGATGGCCTGATGGAAGGTCACGTTCATGAGATTCACTTGCCCGGTGTTAAATCGGCCGGCGGCGAGCCGGTATTGCACCCCGACGCCTATTACACGCTCAACCAGATCCCGACGCCTTGACGGCGTGGTTCCGGTGCGAAAGCGGCGATGACGAAATCCACTCGACCAAACTCCTCCGCTCGCCTTTCCTCCCCCGCATGCAAACCCTCCTCCGCACTTTCGCTCTCGTAGCCCTCGCCCTTAGCCTTCCGGCCTGCGCCACCAGCAAGCCGAAATCCTGCTGCAGCAGCTCGGGCTCGACCAAGTGCGCTCCCAGCGACCCTTCCTGCCACGCTCCCGCGGCAAAGAAGAAGGCGAGCTAAAGCCTCTCAGGGTTACATCCCATTGACCGCGCGCGGGCCGAGCACCAGTTGCTCGCCCTCTCGCGCTGCGTCCACCCGGATCGGGCTGCCGGCCTTTTGCGCCACTTCTCGCGCGTGCATGAGCATGTTTGAGACGTAACGATCGTCATGCGCCGGATCGTGGTGGAAAAGGAAGAGCCGTTTTACCCCGTTGCCGATAGCGATCTGCACCACGTCGTCCACGCAGCCGTGGCCCCAGCCGACGTGCGACTTGTATTCGTCGGCGGTGTACTGTGAATCGAGGATCAACACATCCGCGTCGCTGATGAATTCCGCGATGTTCTTCTCCAGATTGCGCGGTAGCGCGCCCCCGTGCGCCTGGTCGGTGTCCTTATTGAAGGACTCGTTGTCCGGCAGATAAACGATCGTCCCGCTGGACGTAAAGAGCTTGTAGCCCACACACACGCCGGGGTGATTCGAGAAACACGCCTCCACCCGCACTTTACCCACGTTGAAGGTCATCTCCTTCAACTCCTCGATGATGATGTTGCCCGGCATCTGCTTGAGGGCGATCGGGAAATACGGGCTCTCCATCTGTCCCGCGAGCGTCGCTGCCAGGCCATCGCGCGCACCTTCATAGCCGAGGATGTGCACCCGATTTTGGGCTTCGTAGGCGGGGAGAAAAAATGGGAATCCCTGGATGTGATCCCAGTGCGTGTGCGTGATCAGGAGCGTAATGTCCATCCGCTGCCCGCGGAACTCTGCCGCCAACGACTCGCCCAAGGGCCGGATACCCGAGCCCGCGTCGAGGACTATGATTTCCCCATCTGCCCGAATCTCCACGCAGGACGTGTTACCGCCAAAAAAAACAGTCGTCTGGCCCGGGGTCGGGATCGACCCGCGCACGCCCCAAAATTTCACCATCGTCGTCTGGTCTGCGGGCGCCTTCTGGCTCGGCGCCACGACCGGCACGACTGGCTTCTGGATCTCTCCACGCATGGAGGTCTTCCGCTTCAAGGCCTCGTGCAATTGCACCAGTTCGATGGGCTTGACCAAAAAATCATCCGCACCCGCTTCTGCGGCGCTCTGGCGGTCCGAAGGAAAGTCGCGGCCACTGATCACGATGATGCGCGTATCTTTGATCTCCTCGCGCTCCCGGACGGCGCGGCAGACGTGGAAGCCATTGCTCCGCGGCATCAGCAGATCGCACAGGATCACATCCGGCCGATGTTTGATTGCCAGCTCAACTCCCTGGTCGCCATCGACAGCCTCAATGACCTCCCACTGCGCCCGGCGCAGGGCTTCGGCCGCTGGTTTGCGGCAAATCTCATCATCATCGATCAACAGGATCGTCTTCATCTGGGAAATGCCGGAGGTAGCTTCTTCGTAAAAATAAGAAAGGCCGCCACTTGGCGGGTGTCCACGGTAGGAGAAGAGTAATTGCGGCATTTCGTCGAGCCTCCTTTTTCATCAAAGGCGGCATCTGGCTTGTCCGGCGAAAAACCATCCGCTAGCCTCCGCGCCCATGAACGTGCCCAACTTGCGCAGCCCCTACGCTCAGACTGGTGGGATCTTCTATTTTCCCCGCATGCTCGACAAAATCCGCCTGCATGCGGCAGGCGAGCTCCCACAGGACTACCACGCCAACCTCGGCGGCGGCTTCGATAGCCGGGCAATCAGTTTTCTCTGGCTCGATTACGCGGCTCTCGTGAAGCGCGTGAAGCAAGGTGGCGCCGATGACGAGATCCTGGCCTGGGCCGTGGTGCAAGGCCGCCAGCCGGGCCCGGAGGAAATCGAGATTTGGAACGACTTCATGCGCAAGCGCGGCTGGAACGACGAGTCCTCCGAGCGCCTCGCGATGCGCAAGCGGGAAAGCGGCTTGGAAGAGCGCGCCGACATCCAGACCTTCTTCGACTACATCGACGCCGACGAAGGCCGCGCGGTGCACAAGGCTTAAGCCATCTGCCTTTCCTCCTTCTTTTGGGAGAAATCGACCAGCGCCTCTCTATCGCTGGTAAATCGGCAGGAAGTGGTTCTTCACCGAAAGACTCAGGACGGCCATGGCTGTAGCGTAAACCTTCCCGCCCTGACGTTCCTCGCCGTTGATCCCTTCCCACCAGCCTTCGCGTGACTGCAGCGGCAGCAGGAGCTCGGAGACGAGCCGCTTGGCCTCGTCGGCATGTTTGCCGCCGCGCTGATACATCCCCTGCGCATAGTAGTAGGTCGTGTAAAAGAACCAACGCTCACCCTGTCGCACCCCATCCTTGAGCAGGCGGTCTGAAGCGCCTTTCACCTCGTCCGTGTCGTATTGGCCGCAGACTTGCATGGCCAGTAACCCCTCCGCGGTCGTCGAGATCTCGCGACCTTTGGTCTGGTAGCCGAAGCCGCCCAACTTGGTGGCGCCACGCGCCTCGGTGTCCGGCGCGTAAAGCCGGCGGATGTAACCGACCGCGTCATCGATCGCCTCTCTCGGCACGTCGAGCCCCGAATTCTTCGCCGCACGCAGAGCCATGGTCTGCCACACGGTGACCGACATATCCGAGTCACCGGAGTCCGGTGAATATCGCCAGCCGCCGCGATTGCTGTCGTTCTTCGAGACCTTCTGCGAACGCAAGATCAGATCGATGGCCAGGCGGCATTTGGTGCGGATGACTTCGTCCTGCGCTGCGTCCCCTCCCATGCCAAGCATCTCCGATAGCATGAGGGTTGTGATCCCGTGGCCGTACATACGTGAGCCGTCGGTGTCGCCAAAGTAACCATCCTTCCCCTGCGCCTCCGGCCGCAGGACAAAGGCAAGGGCCTTACGCATCGATTCCCCTTCCGGGGTTGGGTCGGCCGGTTGATGACCGCACGCCGCCATCGCCAGGATGGCCAGCGAAGTCATCGCCGTCTCGTGCCGCATCTTGTTGTGAATCCCACCGGTCGCCGGGTCCTGCGTGGACATGAGATACTGCGTCGCGCGCGCCATCGCTTCGTCGACTTTGTCTTCCGCGCGCAGGACGCCCGGCAGCCACGATTGCGCCAGCAAGGCGATGGTCATCATCGCGACCTTGCGCCAGCGTGTCCGCTTTTCTTTCGGTTCTTTCAAATTCATCACGGCTTCTTCGATTTTTCGGCGATCGCGCGATAGTAAGTCTCGACCTGATTGCGATATTCGCCCGCCGTACCTTCGCGCTGGCCTTGAGTCAATTGCTCCGCCATTTGCTTCGGCAGTTTGCCCCAGTCGCCGGCCTTGTTCTTCGCCTCACCCAATGCGCCGTGCGGCCCATTGGGACTCTGCTGCGCGCCGCCCTTGGACAGCGCTTTCAAATCGCCTTCCTGCGGCTCACCCGGTTGATTCGGTTGCCCTGCTTCCGTACGCGCTGCGCGCTGGGCCGCAGCGGCAGCTTGAGCCATGGCCGCCTGGGCTTTCGCCGCCGCGCTCGATTGCGGACTCGGCTTGTTACCGGCCTGCTGCCCGGCGGAATTCTGGGACGCTTGCGATTGTTGCTGCGATGCCTGCGCATTCTGCCCTTGCTGCTGCTGTTGTTGTTGCTGCCCGTTTTGCGCGTTCTGCTGGCCGCCATTCTTGCCCTGCTGTTGATCTTCCTCACCTGGCTTGGAATGAAGAGCTGCATCCAGCGCGTCGAGCGTGCGGGCCATCCAGACCTGTTCCTGCGGCGTGGCCGGCATTGCGGCCATGGCTTTCAGGTCGCCCTCGGGCGGAGTACCTTGAGCGGCTTGCGCGTTCTGATCCGGGTGAGCCGCCTGGCCCTTTTGCGCATTCTGTTGAGCCGCAGCCTGGCCGGACTGCTGGCCTGCCGCCTGCATCTGCTGCTGTCCGGCAGGTTGGTCGCCATTGGCCGCTGGTTGTGCGTTGGCCTGCTGCGGGCTGCCTTGCTGCTCGCCAGATTGCGGATTCGCTTTTTGCGCGTTGGCTTGCTGCTGGGAATTGGCCTGCTGGCCTTTAGCCTGTTGGGAAGCTTGGGCCACCATCTTTTGCTGTGCGGCGGCATCGGCCTGGGCTTGCGCGGCGTCGGGTTGATCGCCCTTCCCCTGCGCCTGGGCATCCGCCGCCTGGGCCTGCTGGGCTGGGTTGGCCATCCCGTTGAGTTTCTCGAGCGACTTCTGCAGCCCTTCATTCGCCGCGCTCACCGCCGGCTGGGCTTGCATCGCTTGCTGGGCCTGCTGGAGCGCCTGCTGCGCCTCCGGCACCTGCTGCTGGGCGGTGGCCTCGATCTGTTTGCCAAGCTGGTCGAGTTGCTCGCCGGCCACCTTGTTTTCGAGACGCATCTCGTGACGGGCCGCGCGCTGCACGTCATCCGCCGCCTGCGCGGCGCTTTTGCCGATCGGCGTCTGCTGCTGCGCGGCTTGGGTCAGGGCCGGTTTGTTTTGGCCGGCCTGCGGCTGGTTTTGCTGCGCCTGCTGTTGCTGGGCGGCCGCCTGCATCTGCTGTTGCTGTTGCGCGTTTGGCGGTTGGCCGTTCTGCGGCTGCTGTTGAGCTTGCTGGGAGGGCTGGGATGCTTGGGAAGGCTGGGACGGTTGCGCGTTCGGTTGCTGCGCGTTTTGCGGCTGGGCGTTGGGTTGATTGTTCTGCGCCTGGGCCTGGGCTTGCTGGGCGTTCTGCTGCGCGACCATCGCTGCTGCGGTGGCTTGCGCCTGCTCCTCCGCCGACATCTTCTTGACGTTTTGTGCGACGTTTTTCTCCTGCTCGCTGGCTTGCTTCAGTTGATCCGCAGCGCTCTTGAGCGTGTTTTGCGAAATCGCGCTCAGCTCCTTTTGCATCTGGGGATTCTGCGGCAGCGCCTTCTCCAATTGAGCCAGCATTTCCTCGGGCGACGACTGCGCCATCTTCGCGATCTGCTCTGCCTTGGCGTAATCCTGGTCGAGCTGTTCCTTGATGCCATTCTGCTGCTCGGTCGCACGCATGGCCTGCCGGGTCTGCTCCGCCTTCCCCTGCTCCAGTGCGTCGTAATGCTCGGCCATCTGCTGCAACGCTTGGGTCAGCTTTTGCTGCTGCTCCACGGCTTGATTGAGCGCCTGCTCCTGGGTCTGCGGTTTGTCGCTCTTGGCCGCCAGGGCGAGATCTTCCTCCGCGCGCTGCGGCGGCTCCTTCAGCATGACCGTGGCGTCATCCGCATCGCGAGCCCGCTCGCGGCCCTCTTTGCTGAGGATGTCCTGTTTGTTGGCATCCGCGCGCAGGGCATCCTTCAGCGCCTCGATCTGCTGGTTCAGCCGCTGCTGTTCGGCCAGCGTCTGCCGCGCATCGGCCTTGGCTTCGTCGGGCAACTTTTCGCTTACCTGCTGGGCCTGGTTCGTCGTCTTGTCGCGCAGCTCCTCCGTTTTCTTCGCAAGATTCTTCATCGTGTCGGCGAGCGAAGGCGCCTGGCTCGCCAGGTTCTTGCGCGCCTGCTCCATCGGCTCGCGGAAAAGCTCCAGCGCCTTTTTCAAATACTCCGCAAGTTGCTCGGCCTGCTCCTTGGCGCTCACCGGGGCGCGCCCAAAGTTGAAACGCTCGTCCATCTCCCGGTGCAGCGAATGGGTGAACTCCTGGTTCTGTGCTTCCCACAAAATCTTCTGCGCCGCCTGCCCCAGTGGGCGGGCCTCTTCGAAATCCAGCGCGCGTCCGATCTCGTCCGGCATGGTGCGAAGGCGCTCCCCATACCATGCCCAGTCATGCGGACTGGAGGTGCGCGACTTCGGGTTATAAATTTCCCAGCGCTCGCCGGCGGCGATATGGCCGATTCCCTCGACCAGTTCCGAAAGATGATGCCCGCTCTCCAGCAGGCGGAAGTTCCGCTCGATGCCGATCATCTCCTTTGCCCACGTTTGCGATTTCTCGCCTGCCACCCGGTCGCGCAAGGCCTGTAGCACCCGCGTGGTCAGGCGCAGGTCGTTGACGAAATAGCTGTCCGCATCCGGGCGCCATTCCTCCACATCGCCGCGTACCTTCCACGCATCGAGGTGCGAGCCCCAGCGGGCGTTGATCAAGGAATCGGCCACCTCTACCGGCATGCGGTCGTTGCGCACGAGCCGTTCGTTGTCGGCGCGCAGTTGCTCGAAAGCAGCCTGCGTCACCTCCGCCTCACGCCCCAAAGCGCGCAGTGCTTCCGCGACCTGCCCGCGCCAATCCCGCGCCATGTCGAGCGACTGGCGGTTGGAATCGGCCACTGCTTGGGAAAGCTCCATGGTCGGTGCCAGCAACTCCGCGCCCAGTTTGCCATTCAGCGCCGTCTCCAGCGCGGTGCGCCGCTTGTTTAGCAGCTTCTGCAAATTGCGCATGCGGTCGGACATGGAGCGCGCGCCGTGATCCGCCACGCCACCGGAGAGTTCCTCCAGCCCACGCAATTCAGACAGCACCACTCGCAAGCGATTGGCCACGGGCGCCCACTTTTCGGGGTCCGTGCCGCTCTGGTGTGCCAGGGTGAGGAGGCGTTCCTGCTCCTGCGCGACCACTTGCAGATTCTCATTGAGCACGTCGATTTCTTCCGCGGTCAAAGTGACGCGGACGCTCTCGAAAAGCTGGCGCAGGATTTGATCCGACTTGGCCGCGCCGTTGAGCATCTCGCCCATCATCTCGCGCCACAGGGGCAGCGCGGGATTTGCACTGAGCGCGGCTGCGTATTGCCGGGAAACGTCGATGCCGCTCCGCTGCATCCGCACCAGCACACGCCCGATCAAAGCGAGGTCGCCGCTCTCATGGCCGGCAGAGCCCTCGCGCAGAGTCGTGGTGAGTTGCTTCATCGTGTCCGCATTCTTCTGCACGAGATCCTCGATGCTGGCCGAAACCAGTGTGAGCAGCTGCTTGCGCTGCGGGTCGCCATCGCCGAGTCGGTCGAACTGCTGGCGCGTATCGCTGGCTTGCTTGATGAGGATCGCGGCGACCGCCTGCTCGTTCTTCACTAGCTCGAGCAACTGACGGTAAGAGCCCAAGGCCTGCAGCCGCTTTGTCTCAAAGCCTGCCGCCGTGATCGTGACCTGTAGCGAGCGCGATTCCGCACGGTTTCCTTTCAAATCCACGGCGACCAGCTTCATTGTGACGAGATCGCCGGGCTTCACGCCTTGATCAAACAAATCCCAGCGCCGCTCCACTTTCACCTTCGCACCGGGGTCAGTCGCCATCATCGTTTCCCGCCAGTTTCCGTCGTTGATTTTGACCATCTGCGAAACCTTCGCGAGGGCGAAGTCATCCGCAGCCGAGCCCTGCACATCGACGATTTCGTTCGAAGGCAGGATCAGATCCTGTTTTGGCAATTCCAGCTCCACCTGCGGCACCAAGTCCGGCTCGACGCGCAGTTCATACTCGGGACTAAACTTGTTTTCGAACCCGCTCTCCGTTCCCACGAGGTGCACCCGGTAAATGCCCGCGACATCGATCGGCACCTTGGCCGTGAGGACAGCGCCTTGCGCGACCAGGGGGATGACCGTGTTTTTCTTCCCCTGCTCCATGCGCAGTTCAGCTTCTTTCACCGGTTGATTGGTGTGCAGGCGCAATTCCACCTGCGAACCTTCCAGCGCGGAAAGGTCGCCGTTCTCCTCGGTCACGGACTTCGGCTCGAGCTTCGAATAGGCCGGGTAGGTGTAGGACTTCTGGAAATCCACCACGGCCGGGCGGGCCACCGCCTCGAGCTGATACTTCTTCGTCAGCGCATCGCCCGCCCGCACGCGGTAATAGACATTCTCGCGACCGACCTGGATCGTCGCGGAAAAGCGATCGCGGGCCAGCGGCGTCATCGGCACGACCTCGCGTCCACCGCTCGGTGTGAAAGTTTCCAGCGTCGCCTTGTTCGACGATTGACCGGAAAGCTCGATGATGAGCGGCAGGGTGTCGCCTTGGGCCACCCGCATCTCCGCGGGCGATGGTTCGACGATCTTCACCTTCACCTTCGAGACGCGCGCGAAATTGGCCATGGGCAGCAGCGCCCGCATCATGAGTGTGCCGAATTGGAACCCAGTCAGCGCAAAAGCGACCACGCAGGCCAGCCCGATACCGCCGGCGATGAAGGCGTAACGGCGCAGGAGTTTCGCCGGCAATAGCGTCTCCATGTCCAGCTTCTCCACGCGCGAGGCCACGTCGCTCTGGACCAGTGCGCGGAACTCTTCCGAATCGAAGACCTCCGCGCCGCTATCACCCAATTCCACGGCCGAAAGCAAATCCTCGCGCAGGCCCGGTTCGGCGTGCTCGACCAGTCGCGCCAATTCCCGCTTACCAGGCGCATTGAGCAGCAGCCGCCAACAGGAGCGCCACTCCACCACGACGATTGCCAGATAGGCCGCACCGCTGAGCGACCACCGCACGACATCCGGCAGCACAAAAGCGAGGTCCACAAACGCCACAATCATCAAGGCCACCAGGAGTGTTGCCACGGCGGCATAGATCCCCCGGCGGATGATGAGCTTGCGCCGCCGCTGGGCAAAGGCCTCCAGCTTTTGCAGAATCAGCGGGTCGGTCTTGGTGGTGGTAGTGCTTGCGGGAGTCAATAGTGCAGGCATGGCGCGGAGGGAACAGAAGGAGGTTCCCAGAGGTTTAACTCTTCTCCAACGGAAATCTTGGCCCGCTTGAGAGCGGGCAGAACATCCAACACCCAACACCCAACATCGAACATCCAATTGCACCAGCGTGCGACCAGCCGAATCCTCCTCATTGGAAGTTGGGTGTTCGATGTTGGATGTTGGATGTTCTGCCTTTTCAAAGCATCCCGACTCGTTTGCGGATGATCCACTCGATGGTGAGCAGCAGCACGATGGGGATAAACCACCAGTAGCTCTGCCAGAGTACGGTGTCGCTCTCCACCACCCGGCCCTGGCTTATGGGAGCCAGAAGGTCGATGAGGCGGTCGATATTCTCCTCTCGCAGGTATTCGCCGCCAGTGAGGGCCGACATCTGGCGGAGCAGCTCTTCGTTCAGGCTCAGCTGGGTCAGTTCACCGGTCTCCAGTGTCTCGACCTTAAAGGAGGTCCGCGCCTTCGCGTCCCGTTCGGCGATGGCCGCCGATTCCACGGCGACCTCGTAGCTGCCCGGCTCCAGCGCCGCCGTGCGACCACGTAGCAGACCGCCGGCATTTTCCTCGGGACTGAGGCGGATGGTGGCCACGCGGCGCCCATCGCGATAGAGCACGGCGTCCACCGCGGCATTGGTGACCGGACGGCCCTGCCCATCACGCACCCGCACCCGCAAATCCGCCGAATCACCCGGCCGATACACCAAGGCGCCAGCATCGAGCGAAATGAGACGGTCGCGCACGGCAAAGGGCAGCTCCGCCATGTAGTTGGCGATCTGGTTCCAATAGCGGACGTGATGCTGGTCCGCCACCTCGTAGCGCCAGCGCCATGAGTCATCGAAGGCTTGGTAGAGCACCTTGCCCGCACCGAAGGGACGGAAGACCACGGCGGGCAGCTTCTTCCCGCCGGCATTCGCCTCGACCAGCGTCTCCGCCCCCGGCAGTGCGGTGGCGGCGGACAGCCAATGCGGTGCGTGCAGGTTCGCCCACACTTCGGCATTCTGCGATTTCTCCGGCGAGAGGACGAATGGCGCCAGGCCAGCCGCACGCTCGGAGAGCGACAGCCTCATGCCATTTTCGCGTACCGGCGGCGTCTTCCACTCCACGGGGAAAAGCGGGCCGAGGACCGTGCCGGCGTATTCCGTCAGACGCAGCCGCGGGCCATCGATGAAAATCAGCGCGCCGCCGCGATTCGAGACGAAGTCGCGGATCCACGTGAGCTCCTCGTCCTTGAAAAGGGCACGCGGCACCTCGCCGAAGACAATGAGATCGTAGGGCAAAAGGACTGCCGGGTCGTTTGGGAACTGCCCGTCTTTGTCACCGCGCGGAAATCCGGTGTCGCCCGCCGTGGCACCGGCGATGACCGTATTTACCTGCCACTGCTCGTCGCGCTCGAACATGTTGCGCAGGTAGCGCGTCTCCCAGCGTGGGCGGCCATCGAGAATGAGGATGCGCCGTTTCTGCGTGAGCGCGCGGACCCGCAGGTTCATCGTGTTGTTGGCCGGCTCGCGGTCGCCTTCCACGTTCGAGACACTGACCTTCAGTTCCAGCGGGACGGCGGTGAGCTGGGTATCGGCGGATTTGTTTTTCAGCCGCTCACGCACCGTCTCGCTCAACGGCACGGAGAACGGCACCTTGCGGATATTGCTGCCTTCCGAGACGAGCTGTTGCTGCCATAGGACCTTGTCACCGTCTTGCACCATCACGGTGAAAGGAATGCCGGAAGGCAGGTCGTCTTTCAGCGTGATCTGTCCCTGGATGCGGTCCTCGAAAAAGACGGAGTCCGGCGCCTCGACTTTTACGACCGCCAGGTCGCGCGGCCGTGTCTCGCCACCAAAGCCGACGGTGTAGATGGGCAGGCCGCGCCCAGCCAGGATCTTCGCGACTTCGATGGGTGATTCGCCTTCGTTGTGCTGGCCATCGCTGAAGAGCACTACTGCGCCGCGCTCTTGCTTGCCGTCCGTCCCGGCCGCATTCTTGAGGGCGGTCGCCAGATTGGTGATCTCGCCTTCCGGCTGCGGGAGGCCGTTGGGCAGCGTCGAATCCTTGCTGGTTGGCTGCCAGAGTTTCCGCGCCTCGGCGCCGTCGATTTCGATCAGGCGCACGTCGAACTTTTCTCCCATCTTCCCGAGCAGCTTTTCCTTCTCGCCCTCGAGCAGGAGCGATTGAAGCCGCTGCCAGCGCTGCAGGCCGTCGAATTTCGAGAGCGCGGTTTTCAGCGGTGAATTTTCGCCCGGCGATATCGCTTGAAGATTTTGGTCGAAGCGGGCATTCACTTCCTTTTGCCAGCGTGCGGCGGCTTCGCCCAGCCGCCCCAGATCCTGAGAGGCGCGGTTGCGATCGTCGAGCTGCTTGACCTCGCGGCTGGCCAGCTCCCGCGCCGAGACGCCGAGCTCGCGCACAAACGCGTCGAGCCGTTCCGCATCGAAGCCCGCGCGGGAGAGAGCCTCGCGTGCGGTATTGATCCTCGCCTCAAAATCGCGCGTCAGCGTCTTCCATGCGTCCGCATTGATAGCGGCGCTCTCGCGTCCCTTGGAAGCCAGCGACTGTGCTTCCGACAGCGCTTCACCGGCTTGAGGGAGGTCCATCTTCACTGCGTCGGACCGCCAGAGGCCGAGTCGTTGTAAAATGAGAATCTTCCGCCCCGTGCCCATCGAGGTGTCGGTGAGGCTCATGCTTTTGGAGCCATCGACGAAGAGGAGTAGTCGCGAGAGTTGGCCGATGACCTTGCGATGATGCAGCACGGGGCCGCAGAGCATCACGACAATCATCAGCACGCTGAGCGAACGTAAAAGCGGGAGGGTCACGCGGAGCCATAGTGGTCGCCCCTGCATCTCCCGGTGATAGAGAAACCACGCCGCACCGCCGAGCAACAGCGCGAGGCTGAAGGCCACATACCAAGGCCAATCTCCGACGAAACGCAGCGATGTCTGGACGTGCTCCGGATTCATGTCTGCGCCCCGTGCCTCCGCGGCATCCCCTTCGCAAAACCCTCCTCCGTCTTTGCCCGCCGCACGCGTGCGAACCGCTGCTGCAGGAAGAGCTCTGCGAAAATGAGCGCGAGCAAGAGCAACAGGAGCGAACGCCAGAACTCGCTGCCATAGCGGCGGGTCCGATCGAGCTGCTTGTACTCCGCGCCCGAGCGCACGACGGAGACGCCGTGCGACTTGGCGAAGTCGGCGATCTCTGCGTCGGTGAGCCGCTGCAGGTCGGATTCACGGCGCGAGGTATTGACGACAAAATGCGTCTGCGTGCCGCCCGGCGAGGTCAGCGTGTAGAGGCCGGGCTGCTGGGTCTTCGCGAATTCAACTACGCCACGCTCGCCCTTCTTCACCACCGGTACTTCGCGGCTGCTGCCATCGGGCAATACGAGCGAGGCTTTCTTGCCGGCGTCGGCCGACGGCAGGAAGGCGACGAGGGGTTTGCTCACGTCGAGATTGCGCGGCGGAAAAACGGTCGAGGCAAGATAGATGGCCAGCCGCTGCATCATGGGCAGATAGAACGGCCGCATCGGCAGGTTGCTCCAATCCGAATCGCACGGCACAGCACACTGGATCACACGGCCGTCGCCGAAGCGCTTCTCGACGAGGAACGGATCGCCGCTGCTGAGCCGCGCCACGATGGTCGGCGCATCCGCACTCGCGGCGGTCGGCTCTTTCAACCGATACCACATCTTGATCGCCGCATCGGAGACGGTGCCGTTGCGCGGATCGTTGAAAAGATCGAGGGCGGGATGGTCAAAGCGCTGTGAGACGATGCCGATCGATGGGGCACCCTCCTTCAAGTCTCCGCCGAGCGCCCCAAGCGCCAGCGGAAGCAGGCCTTTGCCGTCTTTGAAGAGAGTGGCGTTCGCCCACGAGGCGTCGACGCGGTTGCCCGGAAAAATCAACAAACCGCCGCCATTGCGCACGAAGTCCTCGAGCGCCTTGAGTTGTCCGCCATCGAGCTGGCGGACATTGGCGAGCACCACGACGGCAGAGGCGTTGATGCCCTGAGCATCGAGATTTTCCGTACGCACGACTTTCGTGGAAATGAGATCGGCGAGGGCCACGCGGCCGGTACTGCTGTAGGGCTGGAGCGCGATCTCGGCGAAATCGGTTTCGCCCTTGAGCGGCTCGGCGCTCGGGTCGCCATTGACGAGGAGCACGGGGATTTTGTCCCGCACGGGAATGCTGGCGAGGTAGCTGTTGTCCGCCTTGAGAGGGTCGGCGTCGGCCACCACTTCCACCACGTGCGAGCCGGCGGTATCGAAGGCGTGACTGAAGAGCACTTGACCTTTCTCATGCGGGCCGAGGCGAATCTGCGCGACGGAGCGTTCCTTGCCATCGGCCTTGAAATAGACGCGCAAGTCTTGATACGGCACGTCGCCGAAATTGCGCAGATTCGCGCGGATTTGAATCTTCTGGCCGATGCCGACCATGAGCCGTGAGTAGTCCAGCGACTCGATGGCCACGTTGTCCTTTGCCTCACTGCCGACGTCGAAGAAAGAGACCTCGGGCGGCAGGGGCAGCTTGCGCAGACGGTCGAGCATCTGACTGATCTCGGCATCCTCCGTGGCCTCGAAACTGATGCGCTGAAAATCCGTCATCACGATCAGGTTGCGGCTCGACTCGTGCATCTGGCCGAAGACGTTGGTCGCAAAATCCAAAGCGGATGGGACGGTGGCCGTGCCGTAGCTCGCTTCGATCTGCTTGAGCGATTGCGTGAGGCGCGCGAGATCGTAGGTCGGCTCATCGAGCAACGGTGCGCCGCCCTCGCCCATCAGCACGACTTGCGCATCCGAGCCGCGCGGCAACTCATTGAGCAGCCGCGACGCTTCATCCTTCGCCAGGGAAAAGTTGGATGTGCCGGCCCGGCTTGCGGCCATCGAGTAGCTGTTATCGAGCAGGATGATCGTCGACGTGCGGATCTCGCCCATCAGCTTGCGCACGCCTTTCCAGACCGGCCGCGCCATGCAAAGCGCCAGGATGAGCGGGATCGCAGCGCGGATGATCAGCAGGATGATCTGCTCGATCTTGATGCGCCGCTGATTAGTACGGATGACCTTCTCGAGCAGGTGCATCGCCCCCCATTTTACGACCTGAAAACGGCTCTTGTGAAAAAGATGGATGATGATCGGGATCGCGAGCGCAAAGGCGCCGGCGAGCAAGGCACCGTTGACGAATCCGAACGGCAAATTCACGACTCATCCTCCGGGGAATTAACATCCAACATCCAACATCCAACGCCCAACATCCAATGATCCGATTCGGGCGCGTCTTCTTTTATCCGGGAGGAAGGAGTGCTGCGGTCACGGGCGGTGCGGACGCTTTGGTAGAATATGCGGATCAGCTCCTGTGTTTCGGCGATGAGCGACTCGACCTCAGCGGAATTGGACAACTGCGTTGCTCGCTGGAGCAGGCGAAGGGCGCCCCAGGTCTCGCGCAATTCTTTCAAGCAAACCTTCAGCTTGTGAATGAAGTCATCCCGCGATTCGGCGGCCTCCACTTCCCCATGGTGCAAGTATGGCGAGGTCCCGGAGCAAATGAACTGGTTTCCAATCTGCTTCGCGCCGCTTCCAGACGGCAGTGAATCGTACAGCGCCACCATCCGAGTTGCATGAGCGAGCATCCGCTCCTCCAAATCAAAACGGCGCTTCCGCCCCGCCCCATTGGATGTTGGGTGTTGAGTGTTGGACGTTGGATGTTCTGCCTGGGTCTTCATCCCCGATTCCTCCGGCGGCTCACATACGCGGCGAGGGCTTCGGCGTAAGGTTGATCCGTGACGAATGGCACTAGGTCGATCTTGTGGCGACGGCATCCGCGGAGGAGCTCCGCGCGGAATTTCTCGAGATTCTCGAGGTAGGCTTCACGCAACAGCACCGGGTCGAGCAGGTGCTTCACGCCGGCGGTTTCCAGCGAGTCGAATTGGGTCCACTGCTTGAACGGAAACTCCAGCTCGTCGCGGTCCCAGATTTGGAAGATCAGGATTTCGTGGTGGGCGTGGCGGAAGTGGGCGAGAGCCTTGAGCAACGACGGCACGTCGCCAAAGCAGTCGGACAAAATCACCAGCAAGCCACGGCGATGCAGCTTCGGCACGAGATCATGGAAAACGTTGCCAAGCTCCGTTTCGCCGCCGGGTTCGCTGCGCTGCAATTCATCGATCAGCACGCGCAGGTGCGACACGCGCGAGCGCGGCGGAATGTATTTCCGAATCTTCGTGTCGAAGGTCACCATGCCCACGCTGTCCTGCTGGCCGATCATGAGGTAGGCCAGCGAGGCGGCGAGACGGGTGGCGTAGTGATACTTGGTGAGCCCGTTTTTCCCGTAGTTCATCGACCCGCTCATATCGAGCAGGATGGTGGCGCGAAGGTTCGTCTCCTCTTCGTATTCACGAATGTAAAAGCGATCCGAGCGGCCGAAGACGCGCCAGTCGATGTGTCGGATTTCGTCGCCGGGGACGTACTGCCGGTGCTGCTTGAACTCGACGCTGAAACCCTTGTGCGGGGAGCGGTGCATACCCGAGCAAAAGCCTTCAACGACCTGTCGGGCGACGACTTGCAGGTTGCTGATCTTTTGCAGATCAGCCGGTGTGAGAAAATCCGAGACGTGCGCCATGCGGTGGGCTCATCGGTTCTTAATCTTACTCTTAATCCTAATCTTACTCTCTGAGCGGAGGAGGCAGATTATGATTAAGATTAGGATTAAGATTAAGAATTAACCTTCGTTCATCTGCTCCGTGTCCGCAGTTTAGAGAACGCGCTTCGATTCGCCCCGCGGCACCGACTTGACGATGCGCATGATGATGTCGTCGATCTTGATCCCCTCGGCCTCGGCGTTGAAAGTCGGGACCACGCGATGCCGCAGCACGGGCAGCGCGAGCGCTTCGACGTCGTCATCGGTGACATGGAAACGGCCGCGCAATACGGCGCGCACCTTGGCCGCGAGCACGATATTCTGGCAGGCGCGCGGACCGGCACCCCAGTCGACGAGGTCTTTCACCCATGTGGGCGCGTCGGGATTATTCGGCCGCGTGAAGCGTACGACATCCAGGACGAAATCCATGACGTGATCAGGCACGGGCACCTTGCGCACCACGCGTTGCAATTCCTGGATTTGCTTTCCGTTAATGACCGGCTTGAGGTCCGCTTCGAACGTGCCGGTGGTGCGGGCGACGATCTGCCGCTCGTGTTCGCGCTCGGGATAGTCGACCTTCACGAGGAAGATGAAGCGGTCCTTTTGTGCTTCGGGCAGCGGATAGGTGCCTTCCTGCTCGATGGGGTTTTGCGTCGCAAGCACGAAGAAGGGTTCCTCGAGCTTCAAAGTGTGGCCACCTACGGTCACGGAATGCTCCTGCATCGCCTCGAGCAGCGCGGCCTGGGTCTTCGGCGGCGTGCGGTTGATTTCGTCCGCGAGCAACATCTGCGTGAAGATCGGCCCGCGCTGGAAGACGAACTGGCGGCGTCCCGTCGCGGGGTCTTCCTGAATGATGTCCGTGCCAGTGATGTCCGCTGGCATCAGATCGGGCGTAAACTGGATGCGACGGAACGAGAGATCCATCGTGCGCGAAAGCGAGCGGATCATCGCCGTCTTCGCGAGGCCCGGCACGCCCTCGAGCAGGCAGTGGCCACCGGCAAGCACTGCAATCACGAGTTGCTCGATCACGTCCTGCTGGCCGACGATGAATTTGCCCATCTCGTCGGCAATTTTCTTGTACGAATCCACGAGCATCGCGGCAGCGGCTTTGTCATCGAAAGGTGCAGCCGCTGTGCTGGTGGGCTTTTCAGGACTGGAGGGCGTTCGTGCGGACATGGGGAAGGAAAGCGAAAGCGGAAGCGTTGTTTCTAGAAACTAAAACGCCGTTCGGCAAGAAGTGCGGCGAACGGCGTCGAGCGGTGCGAGCTAGACAAACGCGGGTGCGAAGAGTGCACTCGCGAGTAATTACTGAGCCAATTCCAGACCCCCGCGAGGAGAGATCTCAACATTAAAGGAGGCCGGCGGACCAAAGACCGCGGCGCCACCCGGCGGCTGCGATGGCAGCCACTTGGCAGAGTCCTCGGTGAGCTTGCGGAAGCTCGCCAGTTGATTGACAAAATCTTCACCCTCGGCAGCGGAAACAAACTGCTGCGCAGAGGTCGTGACCTGAGTGGTCATCTGCTTCACACGGACCGATGCAGACGTCGGCAGCCAGGCATCCTTGCTCACAAAAGCCAAGGTCACTGCTGCGGCGATGGCCAGCGCGGCGACGGACCGGCGGAGGAAGCGATTGGGCATCCGGACATCGAGCAGCTTCAGGCGCTGCTCTTCCGTCAGATCCACCGAAATCCGGCCTTCCTCACGATCAAACGTCTCCTCGATCAAGAGTCCGAGTTCGATCGTCTTGTAGACGTCTTCCCGGCACTCTTCCGAAACGGCGAGCATCGATTCGACATACAGACGCTCCTCGGGACCGAGCTCATTGAGCGCGTAATCCGTCAGGTCTTGGTCTGATAACTTTCCTCTCACAATCAGGCAGCCCCTTTCTTCAGGTAAATGATCTTCTCGTCCTTGTCGTCGCGATCCATCTTGCCGCGCAGGTTGCGCATGGCCGCGTTGAGCAGGAAGCCCACGTTGCCCACGCTCAGACCGGTGATCTCGCTGATCTCCTGGTAGGAATGATGGTGGTGGAAACGCAGGCGGACGACTTCGTATTGATTCTTCGGCAGCTCCTTCACGAGCTCCATGAGGCGTTCCACGCGCTCCTTGCGCTCGAGCTCCATCAGTGGCGTGAGCCCTTCGCAGCGCTTGGTCTCAAACTCCTGCGCTTCGACGTAAATGTAGCGGTCTTCCTTCTTCAGCGACTTGAGCGCGCAATTGCGGCACACGGTAAAGAGCCACTGCGAAAGATGCCCCTCGATGTTCTCCTGCTCCTGATTATGCAGGCGCATGAAAGTCTCCTGCACCACATCGCGAGCACGCTCGATCTCGCCCACGATGCTCATCGCATACTGGAGCAACGGACGTTCGTAACGTTCGAGGGCACTCTGGACCCAAGCGGCTTTCTTTTTCTGTTTATTGCCAAACATGTGGTGGAATTTCTGGAGGTGAACTTCACCTTAGATAATCGGGTTGGGCTTCTTTTGCTGGTACTTTTTTAGTTTTTAGCAAAAAAATTGCGGGCTTTGAGAAAAATGACCCTTATTACACTTTATGTGTACTAGTTAGTTAATACACTCATCCCGCGGGAAATCCCCACTGTCCGTAGCTCCATCCCACGGCGGGAGATTTATTTCACGGTCTCTCGGCGCACAGGCCTCTCTTGAAAGTGGGGCGGGTTACTCGCGGTTAACTTTTCGGCTGCAATTGTGTTCCAAGAGACTGAGGGAAAGGAAGACCCACGGATGCACACGGATGCACACCGGATAGAGAGGCGCTTCTTTCCGTGATCCGTGTCCATCCGTGGCTCAACTCTGGACTTTTGGTTCACCTCCAAGATCACATCGCCCGGATTTCCTGCCAGCCGTCCGTGCATTTCCTCATCACGCTTTTGGTGCCCGCTCGTTGGTGATAAATGCCTGCACTTTATCCGGAGCCGGAAGGGCGCGGCGAGGTTCTATCGCGTGGAGATCACCCAGCCGTACGATTCCGGCTTGTCGCCAATCGTCGGTTCGAATAAATAGCACCAGTTGTTCACCGGAAGGCTACGTGAACTCCGCGGGGTTGAAGCTGCGGTCGGTGACCGCCGATCCCTTTTTCAAGGCCTTGGCCGCCCCCAAAAATGCACTCCAATTTCCCTCATCGTCGACCCCAAAAGCTTTTCCTGCGTAGCGTCACCTTCCTGCTCGCCCTGCTAGGTTGCCTCATCACGCAACGTACGGCTGGACAGACCATCACCACCACCATCCTCGATCGCGGCACCGGCGGCGCCACCGGTCAATACACCTCCCAAGCCATCGTCGATGGGAACCCGGCCGTCGCCTATTACAATGCCACCGATTCCGGCCTCATGTTTGCTCGCAACAGCGCGGCCGATGGCTCCGGGACCTGGACGGCCGTCTCCGTGGATACGGCGGGCGATGTCGGCAAATACTGCTCGCTCGCAGTAGTCGGAGGCAATCCGGCGATCAGCTATTTTGACGCCAGCAAGATTCACTTGAAATACGTCCGGGCCAATGACCCCGATGGCACCTCCTGGGGCGCGCCGATCGATCTCACGCCTTCCGTGTCAGGAGGCCTCTACACCTCTCTCGCAGTGGTCAATGGCAGCCCGGCCATTACTTTTTACGACCTCGCTACACTCGATCTCAAATACATCCGCGCGAGCGACTCAACCGGCGCGAGCTGGAATACCCCGCTCACTCTGGATGGCACCGGGACGGTCGGCCAATGCAGCTCGCTGGCCATCATCAATGGCAACCCTGCGGTCAGCTATCTCGACACCACCAATTCCAAGGTCAAATACATCCGCGCGAACGATACCAGCGGCACCAGCTGGGCTTCGCCGTTCAGTATCGATGCAGCCAGCAACCTCGTCCAATTCACCAGTCTGGCCACCATCAATGGCAACCCGGCAATCGGCTACGGAACATCCAGCGGCACGCTCAAGTATGTGCGGGCCGCCGATAGCAACGGCACGGCGTGGGGGACGCCAGTCGCCGCTGCCGGCAGCGATTCTGCATTCTACGCTTCGCTCATTTCGGTGAATGGCAGCCCGGCCTTCAGCTATTATCTCTCAAGCTTGGGCCGCCTGAAATACGTCCGCGCCACGGATACGACGGGCGCCACCTGGGGCACCCCGCTCACTCTCACCACCACCGGCACGGACGCGGGCCGCTACACCTGTCTGCTCGTGGTCGCAGGCAATCCCGCCATCACCAGTCACCAGTTCACCAATGGTGATCTCCTTTACGTCCGCGCCAGCGATGCCAATGGCTCTGCATGGCCGGCGGTCACGGTGGCGGACAGCGGCTTCGAAAGCGGAAAAGTGGGCCAATCCACCTCGCAAGCGATCGTCAATGGCAACCCCGCTGTCGCCTACTACGACGTGACCAATGGTGATCTCAAATATGTCCGCGCCAATAGCTCCGATGGCACGAGTTGGGGCGCTCCGATCACCGTAACCAGCGTCGGAGACGTGGGCACCTCGGCCAGCCTTACGGTCGTCAATGGCTTTCCCGCAATCGGCTACATCGACACCACCAACCACGCCGTGAAGTTTATCCGGGCCGGCGACGCCAACGGCGCCAGT
Source organism: Chthoniobacter sp. (assembly GCA_041287745.1). Classification (GTDB taxonomy): domain Bacteria; phylum Verrucomicrobiota; class Verrucomicrobiia; order Chthoniobacterales; family Chthoniobacteraceae; genus Chthoniobacter. Next base: position 23,302 of record JBGGMZ010000312.1, read on the forward strand.
TGGGGCACACCGGTGACCGTCAACAGTTCGGTGTCCACCAGCGGCACGTGCTCGCTGGCTTTGATCAATGGCAATCCCGCCTGCTCGTTTTCCAACCTGAGCAGCAAGCTTCAATTCAGTCGCGCGACGGATGCCAATGGCACAACGTGGGGTACGCCTGTGACCATCGACAGCGTCTCCAGCTCAGCCCAATATTGCTCGCTCGCCTCGATCAATGGAGCGCCCGCCATCGCTTACAACGATCCCTCCGCGAGCAATACCGTGAAGTTCGTGCGCGCCACCGATGCGAACGGTGCGACTTGGGGTTCGCCAAAGTTGCTCAATTCCAACGGTCTCTATTTGTCGCTCGCGACCGTGAATGGGAATCCCGCCGTCTCCAGCTACGATTATGTAAACAAGAACCTCAAATACGTTCGCTCCAGCGACGCGAACGGCACGAACTGGGGCACCCCGCTGGTGATCGATAGCAGCACCGCGGCGGGTGCTTACCCCTCGCTGGCCGTCATCAATGGCAATCCCGCCGTTGCTTACCAGGACGGAACCAATCTCAAGCTCAAGTATGTGCAGGCCAGTGACGCCAATGGTGCTGCCTGGGGCGCACCGGTCTTCTTCGATTCCACCGTGAACACGGGCACCTATGCGTCCCTCCTCGCACTGAATAACAACCCGGTGATCGCATACTACGATGGCGATGCCGGCGATCTCCGCTGGTCGGGATACTTGGTCGATACCGCCGGGCCCGTGGGAGGCACGCTGACGATGAATCCGCCATCGCCCGTGGATGCCAGCGCGGAGCTGACGATTACCTTTGCCGACTGGACCGATTTTAGCCCGCCACTCACGTATGAAGTGCGCGTCGACGCCACGGTAGTTTCGGCACAGGGTTCCACCACCGTGCGCAACTTCGCCGCCCCAGCAGCACCGGGCAGTCACACACTCCTCGGCCGCATTTACGATAGCTTGGGAAATTTCACCGAAGTCACCCAGACCTTCACGGTGAATACGGCGCTCGAAAGCTGGCGACTACTTTACTTCGGCACGACTGCCAATGCCGGTGATGCCGCGGATTCCGCCGATCCGGACGGCGATGGTTTCAACAATCTCTTCGAGTACACCGCCGGTCTGCCGCCAAAGGATCCAAGCTCGCGTTTTTACCTTCGCATCTCTGCGGTCGATCAACAGCCGACACAGCGAGCCATCGTCTTCGGCCCAATCGTTGCCGGGCGCACCTATGTGGTGAAATATTCGCCAAACCTCGGCGGAAGTTGGTCGCCACTTTCGAGTTTCAGCACCAGCGACGCGGGGAGCGAACGCACAGTGATCGATCTTTCGGCCACTGGCGTCAGCCGCTTTTATCGCGTGGAGATCACATTGCAGTAACCGATCGGGCGGATTCGGCAGATAATCGCAAAAACTTGTTGCGCACCCAAGTGTATTAGTTAATTAATACACTCATGTCGCTCGGAATTTCCATCGCTCCCGCCAGCGACACCCCCATTTTCCGGCAGATCATCCACCAGGTGCAGCAGGCCGTCGCCCTCGGCCGCCTTCAAGTTGGCGAACAGCTCCCCGCCATCCGCGTTCTCGCCGAATTCCTTGTCATCAACCCCAATACCGTCGCCCGCGCCTATCAGGACCTGATCCGCGATGGCATCCTCGAGAGCCGCTCGGGTCGCGGAGTCTTCGTCTCCCAAAAGCGCCAGGTCTTTGCCGATGCCGA
>JBGGMZ010000313.1:0-14769 GCA_041287745.1 Chthoniobacter sp.
CAGCGATTCATCCAGCGTAAGCCCGGCGCCGAGCAGGTGCGCGAGTTGCTCGGTGAAGAGATGCTGCTGTCCGAAGCTCAAGCGATCCCGCGAGGTCACCGCCCCGGCATCCGCCGCAGCGATCTTCTTCGCATCCTCACCACGCCCCAGCGCCCGCGCACTCCACGACGTCTTCACCACGCTGCTTCCACTTTTCTTCGGAACAGGAGTCGTCGGCGGCCTGGCTGAAGCGATCGTGGCTGCGCCTCCGTCCGCCTTGATGGAAATCGGCACTACGCCCAGCGCCTCGACCATGGCGATCGCCGCGGCGCGACTCACTGTCGTCACCGAACCATCGATCACCTGGCCATCGAAACTACGGGCGCGATAGAAAAACTCAGGCATGCTACACGAGGACAAAAGACCGGCAGGGCGGGGAAAAAAGCGGGCGCGGGCGCATGGGAAAAAGAAGATGGGTAAGTCGGAGAGATCGGTCGCTTCAACGCGCGAGCGTCTAGAATCCGTCGCCCGCCATCCTCCACAAGCGCCAAGTCCGCTGCCACCTAGATTTTACAATCAGGCAAACGAACGACCGCTGCCATGCAGGAGGACGCCATCCCCTCGCAAGCCCTAGGACTTGCTGGCGAGGAACGTCGCGTTCAGCGTATGCACGACTTCCTCGAGTTCGTTCTCGATTTCCTCGATCACCTCATCCGGGTTCAGTCCGTCCTCGCGCCAGAGTCCTACTGTCTCGCGCTCCTCGCCACACCGCCGCGCAATCGCTTCCACCATGGAGAGGAGCAACGTGACTTCGGGCGACACCGCGGCTTTGCCTCGCCGTTGAGCGAGGCTAATGAGCAACGGCGGAACTTTTCGGCAATCCCGTTCGATGCTCTCAAGTTGTTCTAGATAATCGGCTTCTTGCCAAATCATGGTCAACTGGATGCTGCCACCTAGGGAACACACGACGCTCTGCGTCGCTTGCCAAACCTCGGTCTTTTTTTGGCACGCGCAATTTGTAAGTGCACGACCAAGAGGGAAATAACCCTGTAAATCACCGATAAACTTTGTCACCACCGATGTTTAAATAATGGGTCGACAGGCCACTCCTGCGCCTCCCGACCCAGCATTGATCTTGGAAGCTCAGCCTTCCAATGTGTGGCGTGTTAAATCGATTAAAAGCCGCGCTTCTAAGCCTTCCGGAACGAACTCGCTTCGTGCTCGCCATCGTCCTTTACGGAGTGGCGGCCAGTCTGGTCGCAGTAGCGTTTCAGGTTACGATCAACAAAATCTACTGGGCGAGTTTCGTCTATCCGCTGGCGGTTGCTCCGCGTTTGTTTCCCTGGATCAGCCTCGCGATCATTTCGACAGTCTCGATTATTTCCGGCTGGTTACTCACGAAATTCTGCCCGGATGCTGCCGGCAGCGGCATCCCGCAGCTCAAGCTGGCGTTTTGGAAAGACTTCGGCCACACGCCGGGCCGCATCGGGTGGGTCAAGTTCATCGCCAGCGCGCTGAGCATCGGCGGCGGACAGAGTCTCGGGCGCGAAGGCCCCAGCGTGCAGCTCGGCGGCAATGTCGCCTCGGTCGTCGCGGGATTACTTGGCGTGGCCAAGCAGAACAAACGCGCCGCGGCAGCAGCGGGCGCGGCAGCAGGCTTGGCGGCGGCTTTCAATGCGCCGCTCGCGGCGGTGGCATTCGTCCTCGAGGAAATTCTGGAGGACCTGAACAGCCGCCTGCTCGGGCCGGTGCTGCTGGCATCGGTCATCGGTGCCTTCATCGTCCATGCCTTTCTCGGTGCACAACCCGCCTTTGACCTGCCACGCATCGATGAGCCCACCTGGCGTGCCTATGTGCTCATGCCGGCCAGCGCCGGCTTGGCGACGCTGGCCGGAGCCCTATTCCAGCGCGGCTCGCTCGCCCTCCGTGCCAGCTCGCGCACCTGGCGCCGCGTTCCCGCGCTGTGGCGTCCTCTCCTGGCCGGCTGGCTGACTTGGGCACTCGGGATGGCGATCTACCTGCGCACCGGCCACCTTGGCGTGTTCGGTCTGGGCTACGACGATCTCTCGCTTGCACTGACTGGCGGCTTGCTCTGGAAGCTGGCAGCCGCGTTGCTCGTCGCAAAGTTGCTCGCCACGATCGGCTGCTACGGACTCGGCGGCTGCGGCGGCGTCTTTTCACCCAGCCTCTTTTTTGGCGGAATGTGTGGCGTCGCCGTCGCTGGATTCAGCAATCACTTCGTAGCGCTGAATGAGTCCGATCGCATCCTGCTCGCCGTCGGCGGCATGAGCGCCTGTCTCGGCGGCGTGGTGCAGGCGCCGGTCACCTCGGTACTCATCATCTTCGAAATGACCCACCAATTCGCCCTCGTGCCCGGGCTCCTGATCGCCGCGCTCGTCAGCCAGTTGGTGGCCCGCCGTTGCAATCACGAAAACTTTTACGAAGCGATCCTCATCCAGGACGGACATGAAATGGCCCACGTCGTCCCTCCGCGCGATCTGCGAAGCTGGCAAAATCTTCCTGTCTCCGCCATCGCCCACTTTCAGCCGGTCGTGCTGGCCAGCCTCGACGAAGCAGCCCTCACCGCCACCCTCGAAAAGACGCCCTACCAGCGTTTTCCGGTGGCCACCGACGGGACGATCGAAGGCATCCTGTTGAGGTCCGATTTCGAGCAGGCCCGACAGGAAAAACGCCCCGTACGACTTCTCCCTGCCGTGACCGCACGACCGAACCAGACGGTCCGTCAATGCCAGGCTCTCCTGATCGAATCGACTTGCGGCTTCATCGTGATCACTGACACCGATCAAGGCCGGCCACTCGCGGTGGTCACGCTGCACGATCTCTTGCGCGCGCAGGCCGCGATCAGCGAGCGGGAAGGCTAGCGGCGCACAGCCTCGGGATGGAGCCGGCGGACGTGCGAAATTGCAACTCGCAAACTCGCGCTGAACGGAGACCGCCGCTGACGTCCCTGTTCCGCCCGCGCGTTTGAGTGGTAACAAGCGACTGCCACCGCTTATCTCATAGATAGCCAGTTCCCATGTCCCGCCCACCCGACAAGCCTCTCCCCCTGGAGCCGTCGCCCGCGCATTTCGCCACCACGCGCTGGACGGTGGTGATGACCGCGCGCGACAAGGCTTCGCCTGAATCGGAGGACGCACTGCAGACTCTGTGCAGTGCCTATTGGCCGCCGCTCTATTCCTTCGTCCGGCGGTTGGGAAATTCACCGCACGACGCCCAGGATCTCACCCAGGAATTTTTCGCCCGCCTCTTGCAGAAGGATTGGCTCGGCTCAGTCGAGCGAGAGCGGGGACGCTTTCGCACCTTCCTCATCATGGCCGTGAAGCGCTTCCTCGCCAATGAGTGGGACAAGAGCCGCGCGGCACGGCGCGGCGGTGGGCAGACCCTCGTGCCGCTGGACGCACAGTTTGCGGAAGAGCTTTATCTTGCGGATTCCGGGCCGACGCTGCCCGCCGATCATCTCTACGAACGGCGCTGGGCGCTGACCTTGCTCGAACAGGCGATGTCCCGCCTGCGGGCCGAGTATGAAAGCGATGACCGGGGCGAAGACTTTCGGCGGCTCAAGGTCTATCTCACGGCGGAACGCGGAGAGATTCCCTACGAGCAGATCGCGCGGGAACTCGGTGCCAGCGCCGGTGCGGCCCGGGTAGCCGTGCACCGCCTGCGCAAACGCTTCCGCGAAGTGTTTCGCGCCACCGTAGCCGATACCGTTTCGAATGCGGAAGACCTCGAGGCGGAAGTGCGTTATCTCGTGGAAGTGCTGGGTCGAGTGTAACGACCGCCGGTGGATTCTTATTAGAACCAGCGATGAACGATTCCACGCCGTCCCCCCACCACTGCCCGCGCTGCGGTGCGGCCATTCCGGCCCAATCGCCCGAAGGGCTCTGCCCGCGCTGCCTTGCCGCCTTGCCCCTCGCTGAGGAAACCGTTTTCACTGGAGAGGCAAAAGCTCCCGCACAGCCGCCGCTCGCGCCGGAGGAACTCGCACCGCACTTTCCCCAGCTCGAAATCCTGGAGTGCCTCGGGCGCGGCGGCATGGGCGTGGTCTACAAGGCGCGCCAGAAATCGCTCAATCGGCTCGTCGCACTGAAGCTGCTCGCCCCGGAGCGGGCCGACGATCCGCAGTTTGCCGCCCGTTTCGAAAAGGAAGCGCACGCGCTCGCGGCGCTGAATCATCCGAGCATCGTGGGCGTTCATGATTTCGGACAGGCAGGAGGATATTACTACCTCCTCATGGAATTCGTGGATGGAGTGAATCTCCGCCAGCTCCTGCAATCGCGCCGCCTCACGCCGAAGGAAGCGCTGGGGATCGTGCCCCCGGTGTGCGATGCACTGCAATTCGCCCACGAGCACGGCATCGTCCATCGCGACATCAAACCGGAGAACCTGCTGCTCGACAAAGCGGGCCGCGTGAAGATCGCCGACTTCGGGATCGCGAAGATCATCGCAGCCACGACGGGCGAAGCCGGTACCGGAGAAAACAACGCCTCTACCAGCACGGCCACCGTCACCGCCGGCACGCCGGCCTACGCCGCGCCCGAGCAGCGCGGGTCCAATGGCGAGGCCGACCATCGCGCGGACATCTATTCGCTCGGGGTGGTGCTTTACGAAATGCTCACCGGCGAGCGGCCGCAGGCCAGGTTTGAGCTCCCCTCCAAACGGGTGCAAGTCGACGTGCGCATTGACGACATCGTGCTGCGCGCGCTGCAGGACACGCCGGAGCGACGCTACCAGACAGCGGCGGAATTTCGCACGCAGGTGGAGACCATCGCGCACTCCGCCGCGGCGGTTTCGGCCAGCGATCCGAAGGCGCGAGCATTGAGCGCTGTCCGCTCCTGGCTCGCCGTGATCGATAGCGGCGCCTACGCGGTCAGTTGGGAGAGAGCCGCCGCGTGGTTCCGCAGGGCCATTGCAAAAGAGAAGTGGGTGACCGCAGTGGAGAAAGTCCGCCATCCGCTGGGTGCCGCTTGGACCCGCGAACAGCTCGACGAGAAACTCGTCGCGGGCGGCTCCCGTTTTCAGGTCCGTTTCAAGACGGCGTTTGCCGCCATGCCGGAAGCCATCGAGACCGTCCTCTTCATGCGCGAGAGCGATGGAGAGTGGAGGGCCACCGGCTACTTCATTCGCCCGGCAGGTGGAAGCGTGTCCGGCCTCGCGCTGGCCGGGGCGATTTGCGCGGCCGTTTCGTTTCTCGCCTCGCCTCTCCTGGTCTGGACAACGCTGCACAATGCAGAGCTGCATCGGCACGAGTTCTGGCGGGAGGTACTGCGTCCGTTGGGCTATGCCTTTTCCGTGGCGGGCATTCCAGCAACGGCGCTCGGCTGGGCAGCAGTAGTGCAGATTCGCCGAGCGTCTGGACGGTTGTGGGGGCTGGGACTGGCCGTGTTTGCGGGACTTTTTCCCTTTGTCTCGATTCTGAATGGCGTGGCGCTGACGCTTCTGTCGTGGCTGGTCTGGCAGAGCGTTGCCCAATGGCTGCAAATTTCGACCGCGTCGATGCCCGGTTGGTGGGCTCAGTTCGCCCTGCAACTCGGGCGCCCATTCTCGACCAGTGCGCTCCTCGCTCAACTGGCGCTATACGTGGTGGATTGGTTCATCCTGCGACGAGTGTGGCTGGTGCTGCAGCGCCGCCCCCTTTCGGCGTCCGGGGAAACGCCGAAAGTCATGCCCGCTTCCCCGCTGGCCACGGCAGCTTGTATCTTCGCCTGGATCAGCGGCGTCCTCGCCGGGATCACCTGGATGCTCATGCCGCGACCGCCGATGTCTTTGGTATGGTCCATCCTCCTCACCGCCGTGGCCGGCCTCACCCTGGCCATTCCCACGCGCCACACCGCGCGTGGCCGTTGGGCGCTCTGGTTCTGCGGTGCCAGCCTGCTGGTGTGGCTGCTCACATGGCAATTCTTCTTCATCTTCAACCGCGACGATCATTTCGCAGCTACCGGACCAGGGAATGAGGATTCGAGGCGCACCGCCTCCGCTTCTGCGCCATCCGCTCCAGCCCCCGCGCCGTCTCTCGCCCAGCCGCCCGTCCTCCGCTTCTTCCTCTGGCAGGAGGACCTGTTCGCTCCTTCCGGTTCGACCACGGCGTGGCATGTCGATGGCACACCGGTTACGGATGCCAGGGAAGTCGCGGTTCGGAAACTTCTCCACCCTCTGTACAACGACCTCAACCGCGACAGAAAAGGCGGCGTTCCGCATTTCCTTCACCTCTACTTCTCACATCCAAACATCGACCTTTACTGCTGGCGTGAAATCGCGCTCTTCAACGGGGAGGGCCAGCCAATTCAAAGCGCGAACGGTCATTTTGGGAGTGGGATCGCCATTCCGACACCGGAAACTGGGGGCCTCGGCTGGGTCTACTTCTCTCTGAGCCCCGGCTCAGGAAACGACGTGCCGGCGCGGGTCACAATCCGCCTCCGCTACACTTCCGGGCCGATCGAGAATACGCAGGAGGTCGCGCCAGATTTCAAGGGAGGCATTGCCTTGGAGGGCGGCGGCCAACTCGCCGGAATCGGCCAGAGCGCCAACGGACAAGCATTCATAACCTTGGCGTCGAATGCCACTGGTGAGCGGTCGTTACAATTCGGCGCAGAGGTCGTGACGAAGAGCGGTCAGCGCTTATCTCCAGATGGACGCACGGAGCATGGTGGCGGCTTGAGCGTGGAAAACTTTCAGTTTGCCGTGCCCCTCTCGGAGGTCGCGCACTTCATCGTCGGCACACGCCCAATTCTCACACAGGAATGGAAGGACGTGGTGCTACCACCACGGGAAGATGCACCCGCTCCACCTTCGCCGACAAAGTGAATGGAACCGCGTGATGTTTTGCCTCCAAAACGTCAGGAGATCGTGACACCCTCTGCGTGTCGCGAATGACCACGGAATCCCGCCCGCCCCTCGATCACGCGTCTTTTCACACCACGCGCTGGACGCGTGTCTGCCTGGCCCAGGCGGATTCCGATGATGGGCGCACAGCCCTGGCGGATTTGTGCGCCGCCTATTACGCACCGGTGGTGGCGTTCCTGCGGTGCGAGTTGCGCGATGCGGACGCGGCGAGTGAATTGAGCCACTCGTTCTTTGCCGAAATGCTGGCCGGCGACACCATCCGCACCGCGGAACAGGAACGTGGCCGGTTCCGCTCCTATCTGCTCGGAGCGGTGAAACATTTTCTCTCGCACCATCGCGAGGCGGCGCGGCGGATGAAGCGCGGCGGTGGCGTGGCGCCGGTGCCGATGGACGACGAAGAGGTCGGCGCAATGCCCGATCCGCGGCAGGTTTCGCCCGACGCGGAGTTTGACCGGCAGTGGGCTCTCACGGTGCTCTCCCGGGGGCTGGAAGCATTGCGCTCGGAGTGTCGCGAGGAAGGTCGCGGGGATTTCTTTGAACGCGTGAAGCCACTGCTCACCGGAGAGAGCGAGCATGGCGGACAGGCGGAAGTTGCCGAGGCTTGCGGCATGAATCTCGAGGCATTTCGCATGGCGGTGCATCGGCTGAAGAAACGGCTACGCCATTGTGTGAAAACCGAGGTGGCAGGCACGCTCGACGATCCCGCCCGCGTGCAGGAGGAGATGGAGGCGTTGTTCGCGGCGCTGGGTGGGTAGGGCGCTTACGGATTATCCCGACCGCGTGAGTCGCTTGCGTTTTGGAGTGCGGCGGTGCTCCGCCGCTTTGGCAGGACGTGTGAATGATCGGTGCGATTTGCACACCCGGAATCCCTCCGAAAGCGGCAGAGGACTGCCGCACTCCAAAACGCAAGCGACCTGGCAGCTCCATTTTACTTCGGAGAAAATATCTTGTTAGCTTTCCCCCGCCCCGCGTCAGGACACGGCATGAGCACTTCTTCCGCCATCACGAAAAAATGTCCGCAATGCGGCGCCGACATGCCGGCCGAGGCGGATGGCCTGTGCCCGCGCTGCCTGATGGCGCAGATCATTCAGCCCACGCGGACGCAGGGCTCCGCCGAAGCCATCCCACCGCTTTCGCCGGAGGAACTCGCACCGCACTTTCCGCAACTCGAGATCCTGGAATGCCTCGGGCGCGGCGGCATGGGCGTGGTCTACAAGGCGCGCCAGAAATCGCTCAATCGGCTCGTCGCGCTGAAACTCCTCGCACCCGAGCGAGCTCACGACGCCAGCTTCGCCCAGCGATTCACGCACGAGGCGCATGCGCTCGCGGCGCTGAATCATCCCTCCATCGTTACGATTTACGATTTTGGGCAGGCGGGCGGGTTTTACTTCCTGCTCATGGAATTCATCGATGGCGTGAACCTACGCCAGGCGATGAGCGCGAAACGCTTCACGCCGGAGCAGGCCCTCGCCGTGGTGCCGCCCATCTGCGAGGCGCTGCAATACGCGCATGAGCACGGCATCGTGCATCGCGACATCAAGCCGGAGAACCTGCTGATGGACAAGGAAGGCCGGGTGAAGATCGCCGACTTCGGCATCGCCCGGATGCTCGGTGAAGACACACACACCGGCGTCGCCGACTCGCAGCCCGCCGGCACACCGCAGTACATGGCGCCGGAGCAAAAGGAGCATCAGCGCACGGACCATCGCGCGGATATCTACAGCCTCGGCGTGGTCTTTTACGAGATGCTCACCGGGGAACAGCCGACAGGAAAGATCGAGCCGCCTTCGCGGCGCGTGCAGGTCGATGTGCGGATCGATGAAATCGTGCTGCGCGCGCTGCACCACTCGCCGGAGTTGCGCTATCAAACCGCCAGCGAAATGCGGACCGACGTGGAGGCCCTGCGCACTCCATCCACCGACGCGCAGTCGCCCACGGGAGGCCGACTCAGCGGCGTAGCGCTTTTGGGTGCCTGCCTGAGCGGCCTCATCCCAATGCTCGTTCTTTTCCTGGCGCCCCGCATCTTCGGCCAGCAACAACTGCTGTGGCTTGCGCTGGCCATGGTCTCGCTCGCCATGATCGCACTCTGTCTGGTCAAGGGAATCTACGCCAGGCTCGCAATGACTGCAGGAACCACAGCGATCGCAATGCTGGCTTTCATTGCTGCCGATCTTTTCTACTCCGCCAAACGCGTCGCTCAGGACCGCAATGGGGCGGTCGGCCTCGCGCTCAAAACTCAGGATGGCAAACTTTTCGTGGGCGACATTATCCCACACACGCCCGCCAGCGAGGATGGCCGCCTGCGGCCGGGAGATCAGATCCTGCAATTTGGCGATGATACCCATGGCATGACCACTGCGGCGGGAAAACGCCTGGAAGAATGTGTCGCCGTCCTGCGCGGACTGGCGGGAACGCCGGTGAAGCTGCTGGTTATTCCCGCGGGTAAGACCGAGGCGGAAGCCTACCCGATGACACTCACCCGCCGCGTGCTTCCCGTGCTGGAAGCCGGGCGCCTCGGCCAGCTCGGAGAACCGCAGCCGGTGCGGAAAACCGAGACGCCGGCGCCACCGCGCGAAGTGGTCATCAAGAAATTCACATTCGACGACCCGATGATCTCGACGGACACCGGGCCGGTGCACAACGCCACTGAAACATGGGGCATGGCTCTTTCCGGAAGGACTCGCGACATCTTGCAGACGGAGCTCGACGAATCGCTGAAGAACCATGGTGCGCAAGACCCAGAGGTAGTCTCCCAGCGTTCCCGTCTGGAGGTACGCGCCAAACTGGTCGCACAACCGCGGGTCGTCCGATTATACGAAGTCCCGAATCCCAACGTCGAAGACTGCACGGTGCTTTATCGAGCGAAGCTCATGACCCGCAACCTGGAAGGTCGCGCTTTTCTCGAGATGTGGTGCCGCTTTCCCGGATTGGGTGAGGCGTTTTCGCGGGGGCTGGACCAGACGATTGGCGGCTCGAATGATTGGGTTTCCTGCCAGATTCCCTTCTTTTTGAAGAAGGGTGAAAAGCCCGACCTCATCCGGCTCAATGTCGTCATCCAAGGCGAAGGCGAAGTTTACGCCAGGAATATCGAGCTGGTCGCGGTGTCGGCGAATCTCTCAGCGAGCAACCGTCTCGAAGTCGCCGATAGCTCCATCGCGCTCAGCGCGGCTGTGGGCGCTTTCAATGCCCGCCACGAGCAAGAGGCCACTACCGGCGGTCAACCGGCGCTGACGGAGGACGAAATCCTTTCGGCCATCGAGAAGAGTTTGAAGGACCGCTCAAAAGTCTTCGCCACCGATGCCACCTTTGCCGCGCTCGGTCGAATCACCACGACGCGGGTATTGCCACCCGGCTTCGATCTCGAGTTACTGACCCGCTATGAAGATGAAAAAACGGCCACCGATGTGTGGTCGGTGCGGCTAAGCATCCCGAGTAGCGCGGGTGCCGGATCGACGACTTCCATCCCAGTCCGCGAAGTTCGGATTGGCTCCCGGACTTTCGGCCCGGAGGAGCGCAAGATCATCCACGACTGGCAGGAGAAAGAGAAGGCCCAAGGCGGGATCGGAAGCTTCGAACGCGTCACGTACCAACAAGAGCGGGCGGCGTCCGCCGCTCGGGATGCGGCTTCACCGTCCGGTTCGCCCAAGTGAGGCGAACGTTACTGTGTTGGTGGCTGCTGCGAGGGAAGGAGCCAACATCGAGGTAGTGAGCTCAGGTGCGGGTGGAAGCGCGGTAAGCGGTAGAAATATCGGGGCGGGAAAACGCCACAAGCTCCAGCCTTGTCTTGGCCCGCCGGGCGAAGCTAACTGGATACTCTATGCGATTCCCCTCGTTTTGTGCCTCCCTCGTGGCGCTTGCTGCGCTGTCTCTCCATGTCCGTGCCGCCGGTTACGATGTTGTCGTTTATGGCGGCACGGCTTCCGGTGTGATCGCCGCAGTGCAGGCGAAAAAGATGGGCAAGTCGGTGATCTTGATTAGCCCAGATAAGCATCTCGGCGGACTTTCCTCGGGTGGCCTTGGCTTCACCGACACGGGCAATAAGGCGGTGATTGGCGGCCTGTCGCGTGACTTTTATCATCGGGTGTGGATGCACTACGACCAGGCCGGCGCGTGGGCCTGGCAGAAGAAAGAGGAGTATGGCGGCAAAGGACAGGGCACCCCGGCGGTGGATGGCGAGAACCGTACGATGTGGATTTTCGAGCCGCACGTGGCCGAGCAAATCTTCGAGGATTACATCAAGGAGAACGAGATCATCGTCATGCGGGACCAATGGCTTGACCGCGCCAATGGCGTGAAAAAGGACAGCACGGGTACACGCATCACGTCGATCACGGTGGGACCGCAAAACACAATCTATCGAGGCAAGATGTACATTGACGCCACTTACGAAGGCGACCTGATGGCTGCCGCCGGCGTCGACTACCACGTGGGGCGCGAGGCGCAGAGCACCTACGACGAGAAATGGAATGGCGTGCAGGTCGGTGTGTTGCATCACCGGCATCACTTCGGCGCGGTCAAGGAACCGATCAGCGCGTACGTCGTGCCCGGCGATCCGAAGAGCGGTGTGGTGGCGCATGTGAGCACCGAGCCGCCGGGTGAATACGGCCAGGGCGACAAAAAAGTGCAGGCCTATTGCTTCCGCATGTGCCTCACGGACGTGCCGGAAAATCGCATCCCTTTTGCCAAGCCGGAAGGCTACGACCCGAAGCAATATGAGTTGCTCCGGCGCGTCTATGCCGCGGGCTGGCACGAGACCTTCGAGAAGTTCGATCCGATCCCGAATCATAAGACGGACACCAATAATCACGGTCCTTTCAGCACCGACGATATCGGTGCGAACTGGGAGTATCCCGATGCCTCTTACGAACGTCGGCGGGAAATCATCAAGGAGCACGAAAACTATCAAAAAGGCTGGCTCTACTTCATCGCGAATGACCCGAGCGTGCCCAAGGAAACGCAAGAAAAAATGCAGAAGTGGGGGCTGCCCAAGGATGAGTTCAAGGACAACGGCGGATGGTCGCACCAACTCTACATTCGCGAGGCGCGCCGCATGATCGGTAGCTATGTGATGACGGAGAATGAACTCATGAAAAAACGCGCCACGCCGGATTCCGTGGGCATGGGCAGCTACGGCATCGATTCCCACAACATCCAGCGCTACATCACCCCAGAGGGTAATGTGCAGAACGAGGGCGATATCGGCGTAGCCCTGAAGGCGCCTTACGAAATCGCTTACGGTTCGCTCGTCCCGAAGAAAGGGCAGGCGGACAATTTGCTCGTGCCCGTGTGCGTCTCCAGTTCGCACATCGCGTTCGGCAGCATCCGCATGGAGCCGGTCTTCATGATCCTCGGCCAGACCGCGGCGACTGCTGCTGCGCTGGCGATCGATGGTCAGACCAGCGTGCAGGACGTGCCCTATGCGAAGCTCCGCGAGCAGTTGCTCAAGGACGGGCAGATCCTGGAATACACCGCTCCTTCGGGCAGCAAAAAGTAGTGGGAAGCGACGCGGGGACACGGGGAGGATGAGTTCGCCGCGTCACCGTTTCTCCGTGTCCCCAATCCATTCGTGCGATCCGGCGCCACCGCCGCCCAAACATCCGTTTACGCAATCGCGGAGTGCGCCCCGGCTCGACGCTCCGCCCCCGCCTCGCTTGATTGTAGCCATGCCCGCCTCCCCCGTCGTCTCGCATCGCCGTCAATGGCAGGACTGGGCGCCCTTTGGCCTCGGCCAAGTGAAGCCGAAGCACTTCCGCGACATGGCGAAGATCGTATGGGAGAATCGCGATAACCTTCCTTACGCGTGGGAGGTCTTGAGCAAGGGCGTGTGCGATGGTTGCGCGCTCGGAGTAGCGGGTCTGCACGACTGGACGGTGAAAGGCCCGCACCTGTGCATGACGCGGCTGAATCTCCTGCGCCTCAACACGATGCCGGAGCTCGATCACCGATTACTGGCCGATGCCGGGCAGATGGCACAGCTGGACAACCAGCAACTCCGCAAACTCGGCCGCCTTGCCTACCCCATGCTCCGGCAGCACGGCGACAAGGGATTCCGCCGTATCTCTTGGGACGAAGCCCTGGATCTCACGGCAGAGAAGATTCGCGCCAGTGATCCGCAGCGGGTGGCCTTTTTCGTGACCTCGCGCGGCGTGACCAATGAGGTCTATTACATGGCGCAAAAGGCCGCGCGATTCATCGGCACCAACCACATCGACAACGCCGCGCGCCTTTGCCACAGCCCGAGCGGTGCCGCGATGAAGGCGACGCTCGGCGTGGCTGCGACCACGTGCAGTTACAGCGATTGGTACGAAGCGGATGTGGTGGTCTTCTTCGGTTCCAACCCGGCGAACGACCAACCCGTCTCCACCAAGTATCTGCACGAGGCGAAGAAGCTCGGGACGAAAGTGGTGCTGGTTAACCCGTTGCTCGAGCCGGGCATGAAACGCTACTGGGTGCCGAGCAATCTGGACTCCGCGCTCTTTGGGACGGACATCGCGGACTATTGGTTCCCGGTGACGCAGGGCGGCGACATTGCTTTCATCTACGGTGTGGCAAAAGTGCTTTTCGAGGAGGGATGGATCGAACGCGATTTTCTCGAGACGAAGTGCCTGGGCTGGCAGGAGGTGCAGGCGCGCGCAGCCTCGCTCGACTGGCCGGAACTGGAGAAAGCGAGCGGCCTGCCGCGGGCGATGATGCGCGAATTTGCCGAGCTCCTGCACAAGGCGAAGAAAGGGGTGCTGGTGTGGAGCATGGGCATCACGCAACACCCGCACGGAGCGGATGGTGTGCAGATGGTGCTGAACCTCGCACTCACCCAAGGCTGGGTGGGCCGCGACGGCTGCGGCGTGATGCCGATCCGCGGACACAGCTCGGTGCAAGGCGGCGCGGAGATGGGTGCCTATTCCACGGCCTTCCCTGGGACGAAATCGGTGACACCGGAAAATGCCAGGGAACTGAGCGAGGCCTACGGCTTTCCCGTGCCAGCGTGGGCCGGACTCACGGCGGTAGAAATGGTGGAGGCCTGTGCCCGAGGGGAGCTGGATGTCTTCTACTGCCTGGGTGGCAATTTCCTGCGCACGCTTCCCGAGCCGACCTACGTGGCTGCTGCGATGGCAAAGGTCCCGCTGCGCGTGCACCAGGATATCATCCTCACTGACCAGATGTTCATCGCGCCTGAGGGCGACGTGCTGCTCCTGCCAGCCAAGACGCGCTACGAGCAGGACGACGGCGGTACAGAGACGAGCACCGAGCGGCGCGTGATGTTCACGCCGGAGCTGCCCCGGCAGGTGGGCGAAGCGCGCGCCGAATGGAAGATCGTGCGCGATCTCGCCGCGCGCGTGCATCCTGATCGCGCGGCGCAACTCGGTTGCGAAGACGGCTGGACGATGCGCGAGGAAATCGCTCGCGTGGTGCCGGCCTACGAGGGTGTGCAACACCTGCGCAAGACGGGCGACGCTTTTCAATACGGCGGCCCGCACCTCTGCGCGAATGGCGTTTTCCCCACGGTGGATGGCAAGGCGCACCTTCGCGCGGTATCCCTGCCCGCGCCGTTGGAGGATGGTTTCTTCTTTGTGAGCACGCGGCGCGGGAAGCAATTCAATACACTCATCTATGCCGAGATCGACCCGATCACCGGCGCGGGACGCGATGCTGTCTTCATCTCCGGTGAAGACGCGGGCGCCTTGCATCTCAAGACTGGGGACCGCATTGCACTGGTGAATGATCTCGGCCGCTATGAAGGGCGCGTCTTCATCGCCGACCTGGCCCCCCGCAACCTCCAGATCATGTGGCCGGAAGGAAACATTCTCATTCGCCGCGGCGTGGTCGACAAAGGCGGCGGCGTGCCGGATTATAACGCGCGTGTGCGACTCGAAGTCCTGCAATGAAAGGTTCCTCTGATTCCACGGGCAGCGAAGAAGCACGCGAGATCCG
>JBGGMZ010000314.1:0-9271 GCA_041287745.1 Chthoniobacter sp.
CGCGCTTACGAAAAGCTTCAAAACCTGGTTGCCCGCGGCATGGTCAAAAAGGAGCAGAAGAAGTACAAGGGCATTCCGAAGCAGCTCGCGACGCTCGAGATCATTCCGCCGAAGGCGCCCGCTCCGGCCGCCGCCTAAGCCCGCGCAACAACACGGGTATTTCGTGGGATTATGAGAGAGTATCTGCCGATTTTCTTGCAGGTAATCGTGGCGATCGGCTTTGCCGCCGCGGCGCTCATTACGAGCGTCGTGCTCGGCAAGGCCGGCAAACGGAACAAAGCCAAGGACTCTGCTTACGAGTGCGGCATGCCCGCCATCGGCGAGGCGCAGCCGCGCTTCAGCGTGAAGTTCTACCTGGTGGCGATGCTCTTTATCCTTTTCGATATCGAGATCGTCTTCATGTATCCGTGGGCGGTCATTTATCGAGATCACATCGCGCACCACGGTGCGGCCATCTTCTGGTACATGCTCAGCTTCGTCGGTATCCTTACCGTCGGCTACGTATATGCCATCATGAAGGGCGCGCTCGACTGGAAGCGCTAAAGCCGCTCGCGCCGATCATGGCCGTGGGTGCGAAAAGATTTTCGCACTCCGTCATCGCCATGCCCGCGCATTTCTGAGCAAATCCACCCCCGCATGGTCCACAACGTCACGCTCTATAAACTCAAGCCGGAAGTCACGCCGGCCAAGCTCGAGCAACTCATGTTCTCGACACGCATGACGTTGCTCAAGATCCCCGAGATCCTGAGCGTGAAGTGCGGGAAGAACATCGATACGAAATCCGAGTGGCCCTTCTTCATCGCACTCGATTTCGAGTCCTTGGAAAAGCAGGCCATGGTCTACGACGAGGCCATCTTCATGAAGTTCGTGGCCGACATCATCAAGCCCAACACCACGGACGCTCTCATGCTCAACTACGAGATGGAGCCGGGCAAGAGCGTCAAATATTCCTGAAGCCGCGCCGCGACGAAGGCGATTTCTTCGTCGTCGATAGTGAATGGCGGGGTGATGCTGAGGACATTGCTGTGGGGTCCGTCGGCGAGCAGTAGAATGCCATCCTGCAGTGCACGCTTCACGATCCCCACGGCGAGGTCGGTGTAAGGCGTGCCGTCGGTATTGATTAATTCCACGCCGAGCATGAGCCCGCGCCCGCGCACGTGCCAGATGTGAGGTGACTTCAGCTTTTCCAGCGCGGCTTTCAGCCGCCGCCCATGCACCTGCACCAGGCTGGTGGTTTCCACCTTGGAATGTTCCGCCAGGGAGGCCAATGCCATCGCGCAGCCCATCGGGTTGCCGAGGAAAGTGCTTGTGTGGAGCGCCTCGCCAGTGGAAGGCGGCCACGCATCCATGATCTCGGCGGCGCCGACACAAGCGGACAGAGGAAAGCCTCCCGTGAGTCCTTTGCCGACACAAAGAAGATCGGGTACGACCCGGCTTTCTTCGCAGGCAAAGAGCACGCCGGTGCGGTTAAAGCCGGTGTAAATCTCATCCACCACCAGCAGCACGCCGAACTCATCGCATATCCAGCGCAGCATCGGCAGGAAATCCGGTGGCGGCACCACGCAACCGCCTCGTCCTTGAATCGGCTCGACGAGAATGCAGCCGATATCCGTCTCGCTGATGAGCAACTCGATCTGGAGCCGCAGCCGGTCCAGGTCCCCAGCCGGCCCGAAAGGGTAGGGGACCAACCGGGCAAAATCCTTGAGCTGCGCGCGAAAAGGATCGCGAAAGTAGGGGATACCCACCGTGCTCAGTGCCCCGAGCCCGAGGCCATGATACCCGCCCGTAAAGGCGATCACCCCCGGCTTGCCCGTGTAGAGCAACGCCGTCTTCAAGGCCGCTTCCACGGCATCCGAGCCGGAATTCCCCAGCACCACCTTCCCGCGTCCCGCATCCCAGCGCTCGAAAGTCATCGCGCTGAGCTGTCGGCAAAGCTCCGCCTTCAGCGCCGTGGGGTGCACATCCCCCATGGCGTGCATGAGATCGGCGGATTGCGCGACCAGTGCCGAGCGCACTGCCGGGTGTGTGTGCCCGAGCCCGCTCACGCCGAAGGCCGAGGTCAGATCGAGAAAACGATTCCCATCCGCATCCCACACATTCGTGCCTTCCGCGCGCTGCCAGAAGATGGGGAAATCCTCCGCGAGATAGGTCACATTCTGCGACTCATAGCGGCGCAACTTTTGCGCCAGCTCCAGCGAGCATGGACCAGGGATGGGCGTGACGATTCCGGGAAGCACAGTTTAACGGCGGCAGTAAGGTGGGCGATCGGTGGCTTTAATCCGTGTCATCCGTGAAATCCGTGGTCATTTCCCTTTTCCCCTCTGACGACGCGTTTCCAAGTGAGTGTGGCTTCTTTGAAGTTCAAGAGCAACGCCACTTCCAAGCCGGTGATATTTAGGTAGCCAAGCATCTGTGCTACATGCGTGTCATTGAATGCGGTGACAACCTTCGGATCGGCGATGACCGAGTCCGCCACGATGAGGTCAGGCACAAGTTTACCAATGAAATGGTTCCTGTAGTGAAGCGGGTATTCGCGTTGCTGGTCGACCGCATGTCCTCGTGCGGCCAATTCGATGACCAGCGCGTTCTCGTAAAGCTTTTCATCCAGTCCGGGCTTGAGTTCATTTAACACCGCCATCGCGGCGCCGATGATCTCCTTGGTGATTCCCTCGTGTTTCATCGCAGATGTTTTTTACCACGGATTTCACGGATGACACGGATTGTCCGGTCGCGGCCGTCTCTGTGATCCGTGTCATCCGGGAAATCCGTGGTCATTCCTCTTCTGGAAAAGAATTTCGACAGCTCGCTCAAGCTTTTCCGCCCCGCAGCACCCGGTTGTAGACTTCCTCGTAACGCGGCGTCGCGGTCGACCAGGAGAAGTCACAGGCCATCGCGCGCTGTTGCAATTTCTTCCACTGCTCCGCGTCGCTGAAATACCCGCGCATGCGCATGATCGCGTCCCAAAACGCGTCGGCGTTGTAGTCGTAAAAAAGGAAACCGTGGCCGCTGTCGTTCGTCGGGTCGTAATCCTGGATGCTCTCGTAGAGTCCGCCGGTCGCGTGGCCGATGGGCAGCGTGCCGTACTTGAGTGCATACATGGCGCTCAGGCCGCACGGCTCGTATTGCGAGGGCATGAGGAAGACATCGCCACCTGCGTAGATGAGGTGCGAGAGCTTTTCATCCATGCTCTGCCGATAGGCGAACCGTTCGGGAGAGCGGCGGCAGGCGACCATGAGCTCGCGCTCAAAGGCGGCGTGGCCTTCCCCGAGGATCACCAGCCGGACGTCGTCCGCCAGCAGGCGATCGATCACCGGGAAGAGCAGTTCGATGCCTTTCTGATGAGTCAGCCGCGTGACCATCACCAGCACTGGCCCGGTAGGATTCGGGGCCAGGCCGAGCTGGGAGAGAAGCTCCTCCCGGCAATGCTGTTTTCCGGAAAGATTTTTCGGCGAATACTTTTTCGGCAGCAGATCGTCTTTGGCTGGATCCCAGATTTCGTAATCCACGCCGTTCAGGATGCCCGTGAGCTTGTGGGCGTGCTCGCGCATGACGGCATCGAGCCCGGCGCCACCCTCCGATGTCTGGATCTCGCGAGCATAACGTTCGCTCACCGTGGTCACCGCATCGGCGAAAACGATCCCACCCTTGAGCAGATTCAGGTTGCCAAAGAATTCCACGCCCGAAGCGCCGAAGTAGTGCCCCGGCAAATTTGTCAGGCCGAAGTCGAGTCCCCAGAAGCTCCCCTGATAGGCTTGGTTGTGAATCGTGAGCACTGTTTTGAAGGGCAGCTTCCGCTCTTTCACTAGCGCGGGAATGAGGCCCACCTGCCAGTCGTGCACGTGCAGGATATCCGGGGGCGGCATGGCCCGGCGGGCCAGTTCCACCACAGCGCGGGAAAAGTAGATGAAACGCTCGGCATTGTCCGGGTAATCCTGCCCTTCCACGCCATAGAGTCCCGTGCGGTCGAAGTATTCGTCCTGCTTCACCAGAAAGACCTGCACGCCATTCGGAGCCGTGCATTCGAGAATCTCCGCCGTCAGCCGCTTAAAACCCACCGATACCGAAATTTCCACCCCGATACTCTGCACATTTAGGTCTTTGCGTTCCGGCAGGCCCCGATAGCAGGGCAGCACCACGCTGACCTCATGGCCTTGAGCCGCGAGAGCGGCTGGAAGCGCCTCCAGCACGTCGCCCAAGCCGCCAGTGCGCGCGAGCGGAGCCATTTCGCTCCCAGTAAAAAGTATCTTCATGCACCCGAGAGATGGCGGAAGCCTTTCCGGGAGGCGAGCAGGATTTGCGCAAAATGGTGGCGGTGGTGCTACGGTCGGCGCAGTGAGCCAAGCAACGATATCAACCCGTTAACAACAATGGAGCAGATGCCTTTCCATCGAGTTCACAGAAGCCGGCTGCAGAAGCCCCTTAAGGCGATGGGTCCAAATCTCGCTTGTCAACGGAACCTTCATTGTTAGAGTCGGCGACCCTTTCCTCTGGGGACACTCTCTCATCAATGACGCTCGGTAATCTACTCACTGTCGATCAGATCCTTCCGGAAATGAAGTCGACCGAACGATGGACTGCGATCGTCGAACTGGTCGATCTGCTCGTCGACCAGAAACAGGTCAAGCCGGCCGATCGCGACATCGTCCTGGGAGCCCTGCGCCAGCGCGAGGAAACCATGAGCACCGGTATCGGTTTCGGCATCGCGATCCCGCATGCCTCCTCCGACCGCGTGGATAAAGTGGTGGCCGCCTTCGGTCGTTCTTCCACCGGTATCGAGTTCGATTCGCTGGACAATGCGCCGGTGAAATTCATCGTCCTCTTTGTGGTGCCGAAGGATCAATTTCAGACCCACCTGCGCACGCTTGCTGCGATCGCAAAATTTCTCAACGACCGCAATGTCCGCGAGCGTCTTGGCACCGCCAAGACAGCCGAGGAAATCCTTGCCATCTTCGAGAACGACGGTGGCGGCAAAGCCTGAGCAGCCAGTCTTCCTTTCGCTAGCGCTCGGCAATCGGAACGCCAACGGCGTTCAATCATTCAGCCCAGGGTTGCGAGGAACGAGCTACCCTGGGTCCTTCGCCAACTACCGCTTCAACCCTGAAAGGGTTGCATCCACTCGCTAAATGACCATTTCCTCTCTTCTCGAATCCAAAGTCCGCGCCGCGACCGCCAGCCTTGGCGCGAGCGAGGTCAAAGTCCAGTCTGCGAACGACACCCGTTTCGGCGATTACCAGACGAACATCGCCATGATCCTGGCCAAGCAGCAGAAGGCCAACCCGCGCCAGCTCGCCCAGCAGATCATCGACCAGCTCGACGTCGCCGACATGTGCACCACGCCCGAGATCGCCGGGGCCGGCTTCATCAATTTCCGCCTCAAGCCCGAGTGGCTGGCGAAGCACTTCACCGCCTTCCTCGGCGACGCGCGCCTCGGCGTCCCGCAGCCAGAGAAGGTGAAAACTCTCGTCATCGATTTCAGCTCGCCGAATGTCGCCAAGCCGATGCACGTCGGCCACATCCGCTCCACCTTTCTCGGCGACGCCCTCTCGCGCATCGCGGAGTTCGTCGGCCACAAGGTCGTTCGCGATAATCACATCGGCGACTGGGGTACTCAGTTTGGGATGATCCTGCTTGGCTGGAAAACCGAGCTGAACAAGGAAGCGCTCGCCGCCGATGCGCTGCTCGAGATGGAGCGCATCTACAAGCTACTCTCCGCACGCTGCAAGGAAGACCCCGCCACGCTCAAGGCCGCGCAGCAGGAGCTCGTGAAGCTCCAGTCCGGCGACGCCGAAAATCTCGAGCTCTGGCACGAAATGATCCGCCTCTCGCAGGCACAGTTCGATACCGTCTACACCCGCCTCGGGGTGCGTTTCGACGTCACGCTCGGAGAGAGCTTTTACAATCCGCAACTCAAGGATGTCGTCGCGCAATTGCGCGAGCGTGGCATCGCCACCGAGAGCGAAGGCGCGTGGTGTGTCTTCAGCGACAAGAGCGGCAAGCCGGAGGAAGATCCCTTTCTCATCAAGGACAAGGATGGCTGGCGCGACAACCCGGCGCTCGTGCAAAAGAGCGACGGCGCGTCGAACTACACCACCACCGATCTCGCCACGCTGGAGTATCGCATCAAGACGTGGGCACCGAGCGAGATCGTCTACATCACCGACGGTCGCCAGCAGCTCCACTTCCGCCAGCTCTTCGCCATCTTCCGCCGCTGGCACACCGAGCTCGCGGCGAACGTGCGACTTGCCCACGTCTGGTTTGGCGCCATTCTCGGCGAGGACAACAAGCCTTTCAAAACCCGCAGTGGCGACACGGTAAAGCTCATCGACCTGCTCGACGAAGCCGAAGAGCGCGCCTTTGCCCTGGTCACGGAAAAGAATCCCGAGTCCCCCGAAGCCGACCGTCGCGAGATCGCGCGGATCGTCGGCCTCGGCGCGGTGAAATACGCCGACCTGCTGCCCAATCGGCAGAGCGATTATGTCTTCTCGTGGGAGAAGATGCTTAGTTTCCAGGGAAACACCGCCCCGTATTTGCAGAACGCGCACGTTCGGATCCACGGGATTTTCCGGAAGGCCGCAGAGCAGGGAATTCCGATCGGTGAAAAAGGGGAGGTTGTCCTCGGCGAAGCCGCAGAACTCGCCCTTGCCAAGAAGCTCCTGCAATTCGGCGAAGTGCTCCCGCTAGTGCTGGATGACTACCGCCCCAACTCGCTCGCCAATTACCTCTACGAGCTCGCCTCGACCTTCCACAGCTTCTTCGAGTCCTGCCCGGTGCTGAAATCCGAAGGCGTCACCCGCAGCAGCCGCCTCGCCCTGTGCGACGCCACCGCGCGCCTCCTCAAGCAAGGCCTCGGCCTGCTCGGCATCGAAGCACCGGAGCGGATGTAGAGCGACAAATCAAGTGGGGCGCCTCACTTCGTCACTTCTTCTCCGCCCACTTCACTTTTGGCGGTTGCCACCGATCCACCTCGGCGAAAAGCTGCGCGATGTGCGGTGACGGTTCCACCTTGAAGAGTTTTACTTGAAACCACGCCAGATCGATTCCTTGGGATGTGTCGGCATTCACCTTGGAAACGCGGCACCCTTCCTTCTGTAAAATACGCGCTGCTGCGCGCACGGCGTAGGTCGGTTGATTGTAGATTTTCCCGTTGAACATGCTTCGCGCGTGCACCCCGGCGATGAAGGAAAGCCGCTGCGGTCGGGACAGGCGAAGCACATCGCTTTCTTTCAACTTCCAAGCCTGTATGAACCACGGCTGTTTCTGCCGTTCGCTCCATTCCTTTTTCGTGAAGCGCTCGGGCCGGGCATAAAAAGCGTAGAGTGCGGTGGAAAGCTCCGAATTCTCGACTACGCAGCGCTTCCCATTCGGATCGTAATAGTGAGTCGTCACCGCGCGGGACGAATGCTGTTTGCTCCAGAGACGCGCGGCATCCAGAAACAGCTCGGTGGCTCTTTGCTCCCCGCTGGCGCGGAAGAAAGCCTCGCATTGGGGTGGAGCGATATAAGCCAGGGATTCACTGCTCGAGACGAGCCCCACCATGAAGTAAAAGGGATCGATGGAGGAGGGGACAGCACTCCGCGCGCTGGTAACGAATGCGAGCAGGGTGAGAAAGCAAACGGCGAAGCGCATGGGGGATGCAGCCAGCCAACGGCATTCAGCACCAAAACTCAAACCCTCTCGCTTCCCCACATCACGCTTGTCTGCGTCTCTGCGGTTTAATCGAAAGCTTATTCCCAGAACAGCACTACGATCCCTGCGCCGGCTTTTCGGAGAGCCTCATCCAGTCGCTGAACATCTCACGAAAGACAGTCACATCCGCGTGGTGAAAATGAGCCCGGTCGATGGATCGGTGTTCGGCCTTCTTCCATTCGGTGTCGTTCCAGTGCGAGGTCGCCCGGATTCGTTCGATGAGTTGAGGCAGGTCTTCGTAGGTCGTCCCCGCTTCGCCGACAAATTCCTCGAGGTCCGGCACATCCCGAACCAGACAGTAGCAGCCGGTCGCCATTGCCTCCGCAATCGAGATCGGCTGGCCCAGGGGCGTGGCGTTCTCCACGCCGGGAGGGTGCGCCGTGTGAACATAAATGCCCGCCTGGCTCATCAAATCGGCCATCTCCTCGCGCGGGACGTCGAACCGCAATTCCGCGGGCGATCCGATCTTCTCCCGGAGCGCCTTCAAATGCTCCACGTATTCTTCCCGGTACTTGCAAGTCACCGTCGCGAGAATGAAGCGGTATTCCGGAAGCTCCCGCGCGGCCTGGAGGAACAGCTCGAGGTCTTTACTCGCCAGCGCTGCCGATGCACGCAGCACCGTGCGCCGCTCTTTCTTTTGCCCCGGCGCAAACAGCGTCGTATCAAAGGCCACCGGCGTCGGTTTCAGTCGCGAGTCGCGGATTCCGCAGTTGGCGATCTGGTTCGGAAATGCATAGACGCCGTTCACGCAACTCTGCGCGAGCCAGGAGGCCAGGCTTTCCCGCGTTACGTCGAAACCGTGCAGGCGCAGCGTCACCGGAATTCCGGAAGCGGCCAGGGTGGCCGTCTGGCTGTGGGCGAAGCTCAGCCAGTGAATATGGACGATATCCGCCCGGCTCGCCTCGATCGCTTTTTCCAGTGGGCCATCGTGAATCGGGAGATCAGTCGGATAAGCGGAGGCGCCCGTTTCAGTGCGCCATACTTCCACGTGGACGCCCCATCGCCGCATGCAGGCGATTTCCGTTTCCACGTAGGATTCGCTGAGTTGGGGGTAATGCCACACCGCATACAAAACGCGGGGTCGCCGCGGGGCGGGTGGTGGAAACCATTTGCGAGCGATCGCCAGCAGACTTGGGCCGGCCGGGATTGCAGTCGTGATGCGCTGGGAATCGCAGTCGCGACTGTAAGCCGCCATCACTTCCAGCCGTCGCGCAGGTTTTTCACTCGTGTAGCGGAGCACGAGATCCCAATCCAAAAGGCGGCTGAGATTTTCGTCCCAGCCCTGATGTTGGGCCACGAGTGTGCGGCGATGCACCAGCACGTTGGTGTCGATGAAGTTTTCGCGGAGCAAACGTTCGCGGCAGAACGGTTCCCACAGGATCTGGCTCTGGCGGAGCTGATGTTGATCCGTGACTAACGCTCCATAGACGAGATCGACCGCAGGCTCCGCCACGAGGCAATCGACCGCGTGGGAGAGATATTCCGGAAACCAAACGTTGTCGCTGTCGATATAGGCGATGAAGGGCGCACTCGAGTCCCGCAGGCCTCGATTGCGTGCAGCCGAAGGCCCCGTCCGCTCCTGGCG
>JBGGMZ010000315.1:0-13226 GCA_041287745.1 Chthoniobacter sp.
TGACGGCGGTCAATTGGCCAAACGAAAGCGCGCCGCCATTCAAAACCACGGCGCTGCCGGCGGCCGCGTTCACGCTGGCCAGTTGCAGCGTGCCGGCATTGACCGAAAGCCCGCCGCTAAAGCTCGAGTTATTGCCGCTCAAAGTGAGGGTGCCGGCGCCGGCCTTGATGAGGGTGCCCGGGCCGGCGAGGGTGCCGGAGAAGATGGTCGAGAAATTGTTGCTGCCGACGGTGAAGTTGACCGGCGAGGCGAAGTTATTGATCAGAGTCACGGTGCCGGAGCCGGCCAATCCGCCGGCGCTGACGTTGTTCTGGTTGCCGAAGGCCAGGGTGCCACCGTTGATCGTGAAGACCCCGCTGCCGAGCGCAGTGTTACTGCCGCCGGCATCCAAGGTCCCCGCATTGAGCGTGATCGCCGCGGTGGAACTGAACATGGTGGTCGAGATGGCCAGCGTGCCCGTGCCGACTTTGATCAGTGTTCCCGAGCCAGTGATAGGGCTGGAGATGTTACTATTTTGATTATTGGCGCCGAGAGTGAGGGTGACCGGCAGGTTGTTCTCGTTCTGGAGAAAGAGCGAGCTGGCGCCGAAGCTGGTGATGTTGCCGATATTAACGGCGGTGAGCGTTCCGAAGGATAAAGTGCCGCTGACGGAAAGGGTGCCGGCGGCGGCGTTGATGTTCGCCAGGCGCAAGGTGCCGCCGGTGACGAGGATGGTGCCGTTGAATCCCGAATTATCGCCGGTCAACGTCAGCACGCCGGTGCCGGTTTTGTTGAACGTACCGGAGCCGCCGGCGAACGAACCGGAAAAGGTGGTGGAGAGATTGTTGCCGCCCGCGGCCATGGTCACCGGTTGAGAGGATCCGTTGAGCAGAATCACTGTGGTGGTGCCGGCCAGCGCGCCCACATTGGAGCTCAGCAAATTTCCAAAGGCCACGGTGCCGCCGTTGACGATCAAGGTCGCCGACGCAAGCAGGTTGGGGTCGGCACTGATGTCCAGTGCGCCGGCATTCACCGAGATCGGGATGGTTGAGCCGCCATTCTGCCAGCGCAAAGTCCCGGCGCCGATTTTGACCAAAGTGTTGGCCGCATTGGTCAGGGCGGTTCCAAACGTGACCGTCTGCCCATTGGTGTCGATGATATAGGTCTGGCCCGATGTTAGCTGGTCCAGACGCGCGGAGTAATCGGTGGTGTTATTCGCCGTGTACTGCAGGGTCCCACCGCCGAAAGTGATCGAGCCGACCGTGCCGATGGCGTTGGCGCTATTGAGGCTGAGAATACCTCCATTGATGATCGTGCCGCCCGTGTAGCCGTTGTTGCCCGAAAGGATGAGCGTGCCCGCGCCGATTTTCGTCAATGTCCCGGCACCGCTATTCATAGTGCCCGCGAGGGTCACGTTCTGTCCGTTGGTGTCGAGGCTGTAGAGCTGACCGAGCGTATTGCTAAAGCGGGCGGTGTAATCGGTGGTGTTGGCCGCGGTGAACTGCAGCGTGCCGCCGCCGAACGAAATCGTGCCGGTGGTGCCGAGAGCGCCCGCACTGCCGAGGCTGAGAATGCCGCCGTTGAGATTGGTGCCGCCGGTGTAGGTATTGGTCCCGCTGAGGGTGAGTTTACCGGTGCCGCTCTTCGTCAGGACGCCGCCGGAGCTGGTGAGCGCGCTGGCCAGGGTGACGTTCTGTCCATTGGCGTCGATGTTATAGGACTGGCCGGCTGCGGTGCTGAAACGCGCGGAGTAATCGGTCGTATTCGCCGCCGAATATTGCAGGGTGCCGCCGCCGAAGGAAATCGTCCCGCTGGTCCCGAGCCCGCCCCCGCTGCCGACAGTGAGGGTGCCACTGTTGATGTTCGTGCCGCCGGTGTAAGTATTGGTTCCGCTGAGCAGCAGCGTGCCGGCACCCGTCTTGGTGAGGCTGAAGCCGGCGCCTGCGATATTGCCGCTCACCGCCACGGTGCCGCCGGCATCCACGCTCCACGACTGGCTGGCCAGCAGGGTGACATTGTTCTGGATGGTCTGGAGGCCAGAGCGGCTCGAAATAAGACCGCTGGAGCCGAGATTGAAAGGCTGGCCGGTGAGCGTGTAATTACCGGTGCCGGGTCCGAACAAAATGCCGAAGACGTTGAAGTTGGCCACCGAGTTATTCGGGCTGAGAGAGGGCGTCGCCGGACTGCCGCTGAAAACGAGTTTGGTCGTGGAGGCATTGCTGATCGGGGCGGTGGTGCCCTGCCAGTTCCCCGCAGTGCTCCAGTTGGGATCCGCCGCGCCGCCGATCCAGGTGTAAGTGTTGGAGGCCGGCGTGCTGCCCGCGGCGGTGCCGAGATAGGTCAGCGAGACATCGTTCCCGCCGCCGTCCGCCGCGGAGTCGGCGTAGTTGATCTGAAATTGAAAACCGCCGGCGACGATCGTCGCGGTCGTGGCGGTGACCGGGGTGGCATTGGCGAAAAGTCCGTTCAGCGAAGTTGCCGTCGGCACGGTATCGATGATGAAAAATTTCTGGCCGACACTCGGCGTAAAGCCTGTGACGGTGATGTCCAGGTTGCCGCCGAGGGTGATCTGGCCGTTGCCGTTGATCAAGTCGTTGCTCGCCGAGGTAAGGTCGATCTGCAGATGAGCGGTGCCGGTCAAGTTGAGGGTACTGCCAAACCCGAGTGTTCCCACCAGGTTGCCGGGGGCGAGAGTGCCATCGACGGTCGACGCCCCCGAAGTGAGGCCAGTCCCGGAAAGCGTGCCGAAGTAACCGACGCTGAGCGGCCCGGTGCCTAGCAGGGGGGAGAAGGGCGAGCCGCTGAGCTGGATCGCGCCGGCGGAAATGATCGTTCCGCCGGTGTGGTTGGAGGAATTGTTGATCGTAAACTGCCCGGCGCCGACTTTGATCAAGGAGCCCGGTCCGTTGAAGGCGCCCCCGAATGTGGTGCTGGTCCCATTGGCGCCCACGGTGAGGGCCACCGGATTGCCGGCGGCATTTTGGAGGAAAAGACTGCTCAACCCGGAATTGATAAGGGCGCCGAACGTGGCCCGGGTCAGCGTGCCGAAACTCAAGGGGCTGGAGCTGAGAGAGATCGTGGCGCCGGCCAGGGCGTTGGGATTGGCCAGCAAAACGGTTCCACCACTCGCCACAAATGAGCCGGTGAAATTCGAGTTATCGCCGCTCAGCGTGAGAGTGCCGGCGCCCGTCTTGGCCAGCCCACCGCTTCCGGACAACGAGCCGGAGTAAATGGTCGAAGTATTGTTGCTGCCGACGGTGAGAACGGTGCCGTTCAGCCCGAGGCTCCCCGACCCGGTGAGGCCGCCAATCGTCAGCGGAGAATTGAGAGTGAGCGCGCCACCATTGGCGTTCAAGTTTCCCGAGATCCCGTTAATTCCGTTGAAGATCAGCGTGCCGGCCGAAAGGGTGATCGGGACCGAGATCGTGCTATTCGTGAAGGTCAACGCGCCCGTGCCGATTTTGGTGAACGAACCGGGACCGTTGACGGTTCCTTGAAAAGACGTGTTTTGGTTGTTCGCGCCGACGGAGACATTCACCGCGCCACCGAGATCATTTTGCGTGGAGAAAGTTGCCGGGCTCACGCTGCTCAAACCGCCCAGGGTGACCGCATTAATGCCACTGAAGGTGAGGTTGCCGCTGTTGAACGCGACCGTGCTCAGGGCAGCGGCGTTGGCGTTGGCCAGTGCGAGGGTGCCTCCGGCGATGCCGATGTCGCCGGCAAAACCCGAGTTATTGCCGCTCAAGGTCAGCGTGCCGGCGCCGAATTTGGTGAGCGCGCCGAGGCCGGAGAGTTGCCCCGAGTAAGTGGTCGAAGAGTTGTTGCCATTGACCGACAGGAAGACCGCGGAGCTATTCGTGTTGGTCAACACGAGATTCCCGGAACCGGCCAGTCCGCCAAAGGTTGCGTTGGGGGCCGTGCCGAAGCTGACCGTTCCACCGTTGAGAGTGATCACACCCGTTCCGAAATTGCCGGAGTTGGTCGCGAGCACCCCGGCATTTACGAAGATGGGGACGGTGGTGCTTACGTTCCCAACGGTGAGCGTGCCGGTGCCTGTCTTGATCAGCGAACCGGGGCCGGTGATCGCTCCCGTGTAAGCGGTGCTTTGGTTGTTGCCGCCGACCGAAATGGCCAGGGGCGCGCCCGCTTCGTTTTGGGTGGTGAGCGCGGTGCCGCCGGTGAGACCGCCGAGGTTCACGGCGGTGAGATTGGCAAAGCCAAAGTTTGCCGCCGTGACCGTGCTGCCGGCGGCGGCATTGGCACTGGCCAGGCGCAACAGGCCGCTCGTGGCGTTGAGGGAGCCGTTGAATCCGGAATTGTCGCCGCTGAGAGTCAGGGTCCCGGTGCCGTTTTTCGTGAGAAAGCCCAAGCCGGAGAGCGTGCCGGAGAAAACAGTGGAGGCGTTGTTCGTCCCCACCGTCAGGTTGACGCCCAGGCTGTTTGTATTGGTCAGGACGAGATTGCCGGAGCCGGCCAGGCCACCGAAGACGCTGCTGGTAAATGTTCCGAAGTTGATCGCGCCGCCATTGACCGTAATGACGCCCGAGCCCAGCCCTCCCGCACCAACGGCCAGGGCACCGGCATTGACCGTGATGGGGGCGGTGTTGCTCGCGTTCCCGATGGTGAGTGTGCCCGTGCCGACCTTGATCAAGCCACCGCTGCCAGTCAGCGCACCGCTGTAACTCGTGCTCTGGTTGTTGCCGCCGACGGAGACGGTTACTGGTATGCCGGCTTCGTTTTGGGTGATGAGGTTGGCCCCGCCTATGAGGCCACCAAAATTGACGGTCGTGAGATTGGAGAAGCTGAATCCAGCGGGAGTGACAGTGCTGCCGGCCATGGCATTGCTGTTGGCGAGGCGCAGCGTGCCTCCAGTGACGGAAATGCCGTTGGTGAAGCTGGAGTTGTCGCCGCTGAGAGTGAGGGTGCCGGTGCCGGTTTTGGTGAGAAAGCCCAAGCCGGAGAGCGTGCCGGAGAAAACAGTGGAGGCGTTGTTCGTCCCCACCGTCAGATTGACGCCCAGATTGTTTGTATTGGTCAGGGCGAGATTCCCGGAGC
Organism: Chthoniobacter sp.; assembly: GCA_041287745.1. Classification (GTDB taxonomy): domain Bacteria; phylum Verrucomicrobiota; class Verrucomicrobiia; order Chthoniobacterales; family Chthoniobacteraceae; genus Chthoniobacter. Next base: position 5,035 of record JBGGMZ010000315.1, read on the forward strand.
CAGCGAGGCCACCCATGGAAGCGGAGGTAGCAGCGCCGAAGCTAATGGAGCCGCCATTGAGCGTGATCACGCCGTTGGAAAATACGGGAGTGCTAGTGGCCAGCACGCCTGCATTCACCGTGATCGCGGCCGTCGTGCCCGCATTGCCGATCGTCAGCGTGCCCGTGCCGCCCTTGATCAGTGTGCCGCTGCCGGTGAGGGCTCCGGCGTAGGTGGTGCTCTGGTTATTCCCGCCCACGGAAACGGCTACCGGTGCGCCGGCTTCGTTTTGAAGAGGGAGGTCGGTGCCGCCCGCGAGACCGCCCAGGCTCACGGCGGCGAGATTGGCGAAACTGAGACTGCCGCTCACAGTGCTGCCAGCCACGGCATTGCTACTGGCCAGGCGCAGCGTGCCGCCGTTGACGACCATGCCGTTGGTGAAGCCGGAGTTGTCTCCACTGAGAGTCAGCGTGCCGGCGCCGGTTTTGGTGAACGGGCCGAGGCCGGAGAGCGTGCCGGAGAAGACAGTGGAGACGCTGTTGCTGCCCACCGTGAACGAGACCGCCTGGTTGCTCGTATTCGTCAGGACGAGATTTCCCGAGCCTGCCAGGGCTCCCGCGTTGGCGGAGGTCAGGGTTCCGAAGTTCACCGTGCCGCCATTGATCGTGAAAATACCGGAGCCGAGGACATTGGTGGCGAACCCGATGTTCAGCGTGCCGGCGGCGAGCGTGATCGCCGCGGTGGAGGTGCCGGCTGTTTGCAAGGTGAGCGTCCCGGAGCCGGTCTTGATCAAAGTTCCCGTGCCGGTGATGGTGCCGCTTAGCCCGCTGCTGATGCCGGTGGCTCCTACGGATACAGCTACCGGAAGGCCGGCCTCATTTTGCGTCGGCCACGCGCTGCCGCTGGCGGCTCCGATATTTACGGCTGTGAGATCACCGTAGGAGAGTGTGCCTCCGTTGAGGTTCAGCATGCTGCCGGCGGCCGCATTGGCCGAGGCCAGGCGCAGGGTACCTGCGTTGATCGTCATGGAACCGGTAAAGGCGGAATTGTCTCCGGCGAGGACTAGCGTGCTCGTGCCGCCTTTGGTCAGCGAGCCAAGGCCGGAGAGACTGCCGGAATAAGTGGTGGAGAGGATGGTGCTGCTGGAGACCGTCAAAGCCACGCCGAAAGAAGAACTATTCGTCAGTACGAGATTGCCCGCCCCGCTCAACCCGCCCAAGCTGGCAGAGGTGCGGCTGCCGAAGTCAAGCGTGCCTCCGTTGAGGGTGAAGTTACCCGTCGTGATGAAGGTGCCGGCATTGGCAACATTCAGCGTGCCGGCTTGCAGGACGATATCGACGCTCGAGCCACTGGTCGCGAGCACCAGGGTGCCCGCGCCGCTTTTGATCAAGGTGCCGAAGTTGGCCGTGAGTGCAGTGTTGAAAGCGACCGTTTGGCCATTCGTATCCACGCGATAGGTCTGGCCGGCCGCCGTGCTGAGGCGGGCGGAGTAGTCGATGTTGTTTCCACTGGCGTATTGGAGCGTGCCGCCGCCGAAGCGGATGGTGCCGGAAGTATTGAGCGCGTTGGCGCTGGCGACTTGCAGCGTGCCGGCATTGATCGTGGTGGTGCCGGTGTAGGTATTGGCACCGGAGAGCACGAGCGTGCCGTCGCCATTCTTCGTAATGCCGTTGCTGCCGGTGACGATGCTATTCGCGCCAAGGGCAAGAGAGGCCGCGGAATTGGCGACGTTGATCGTGCCATTCGCGTTTCCGAAAGCGATGGTGAGCGTGCCCTTGCCTGCGGCGCCCCCCATGTTGATCGTGCCCGTGGTGGTGGCGCTGGTGGCCAGGAGATCGAGCCCGCCGAGGGCATTGAAGTCGCCGCCGTTGAGTGTGAGCGTGCGCGCGGTGGTGCCGCTGGCATTGGCATCGACGGCGAGAGTTGGGCTGGCGGTGTCGAAGCTCAGCGACTGAACGGCGAAATTTGCATCGAGCGTGCTGTCGAGCGTCGGGGGGCTGAGCAAAAGCGCATCGGTGGAGCTTGGCGTGCCGAGACTCCAGTTTCCCAGCGGGGACCAACTGCCGGAACTGGCGTGGGTGAAGCGATTGATCGCGCCCTGGGTGAGTGGCGAGGAAGCCAGCACCACGATGCTCGTGCCGAGGATGAACCGCGCGGCGCGATGTCGTAGCAGTTTCTTGAGTGACGCCGGGAGTTTCATCTGGAGGGAATGACGCTTTTTGCAGCTACGTTAAAACGCGTAATCCGCAGAGCTGCGTCTCGGAAATCGCCCGGCAGAAAGCCGGCGAATGCAGGGAACGATCCTCCATACAAAGCACAAAAGCATTCGCACGCCTGTGTAGCGATATAGCTACAAACTACAAGGAACTACGTATGGTAAAATCTAGTATTTGTACTAGGTCTGAAACTGAGGGGCGAGGTTGAGCGATCGCAACGTAGCCGCAATATCAGTCCGTGCGCGCTCGATTTTGTGCGAGCGCCAGCCGAGTAGCATTGCCGCACCGCCGATGAGAGTGCCCTCGCAGATAAGCCTGAAACTCCATTACATGCCGCCGATAGCCTTCGGCGTCGCGGGGGCGTTGCTTCTCGAATCAATAAGGACGTGGGCGCCTGCGGTAATCGGAAGAGCAACGTTTCGCGTGGCTAACTGATCGTCACTCCGGCGAAAAATTTCAGGACAGGCATTCCCCGCCATTGGATCCTAGCTTCTGCTAAGCATTGAAATTGTCTGTTCTGCGCGCAGCTTGGCGGTTGGCAGATCGAGTCTGTCGCGAGCGTTCACCTCGTCCAGTAATGCCTCGGCTAGTGTGCCGTCAAATTTGTCAAAAGTCTTTACCTCCATCTTTTGGGCGAGAATTAAGGCTGACCGTTCATCGTTGGTAATCGACTCGAGGTGATGGCGCCAGCGTGCAGCATCGGTTCGTTTGTAAGTGATCGACAATGCGTCTCTTTCTACCGCGAAACCATCACAGCGAGCATGAAGTTCCAGCGTCAGGAGCCCACGTGTCCCAAGCCAGGGGAACCATTGCAGCGATTCGCCCCGAATGACATAGCCGTTGGTCAAGAGCCCAGCACGTTCAGCCGTTTCGCGCGCCGCCTTTAGAAGGGTTCGCGCATCGCTGTCCAAGTAAACAGGTTCATCCCGATCGATCAGAGTTGTGGCCATCTCTTCTACAATGCGCGTATGGATTTCACCGGCGGCGCCGCGAAAAACGGGAGCTTTACCACCCTTGGCCGGCTGAACCCAAACGATTTTGGCAGTCGAATCCACGAGCATTGCGACCCAGCGCCTGCCGGCGAGGATGAGGTTGTCACCAACCGGAGGCACGAGGGTGCTTTGCAGCTTTCCAATTTCCTCACTTTCGTGCCGGACGGCAAACTCTTCGCTCGAAGCAAAAGCTGCATAGAAATCGCGATCGGCTGTGACCCGTTCGCCGGCCGGTGCGAGAATGATTTCACCCGTAGCCATCTGTTCAATGAGTTCACCCGCACCCAGCGAGCGAAGCACACGCAGGAACATTCCTTCATCCAAATTGCGAAATGCGCCTTGCTGCACGAGCGACACAAAGAGCGCCTTCGCCGGCCTCCCACCTGTCTCTCGCAGGCAACTCAGGATTTGATGCACCAGTGTACTCAGTTCCAATCGATTGCCTTCGTGTGGTTCCAGCCATTTGGCGAACATCAATCGTGCAAGTGCGATTGCCCGAAGGAGGTTTGGAAAGAGCAGATCGGTGAGGGTACTTCCAGCATGGGGTGATTCGTCACGAGTGTAGACGCGCATCACTGCGACCTCTCCTGGACGGCGACCGGAACGACCCAAGCGCTGCCGCATGGAGGCAACGCTCCACGGCGGGTCGAGCTGAGCGACGCGTCGAACAGAGCCGATATCGATGCCCATCTCCAGCGTGCTCGAACAGAGTGCCGTCGCGGGTCGCCCGCTTTTCAGAATCGCTTCCGTTTCCTCACGGACCTCTTTGGAGAGTGAGCCATGATGCACGTAGAAAGGGTCTCGTGGGAGGTTTCTCGACTTGCACAGCCCGTGAAGCCGGTCCGCAAGTATTTCCAGCCCTTGCTTGGCATTGCCGAAAACGAGATTGGTGCCATCGGCACAAGTTTGAAGAATGTCGGCCGCGATTTCGTCGAGCTCGTCAATGCCCGGGATTGAAAGTTCAACGGAATTTTTCCACTTCTCCAAGGGATGTGGCGTGCATAATTGCTCGGTGGTGAGGGCGCTCGTCGCCGCGAGTGCGGCACAGGGATCTGCACGTTGGAAATTTTCCTTCCCACTGCCATTTCCTTGCAGGAATGCTTTGATGCCGAATTTCAAAGCTTGGTCGCCAGTCCCCGTGATGATTCTCACGGTTTCGGGAGCGTCTGGTGCGAGGAAGGCGCGGGCGCCGGTCGGATCGCCGAGGGTGGCGGAAAGACCAACGACCCGTGGTTTCCGACCGGTCTTTGCTGAAAGCCGCGCGAGCAAACTACGCAGATGGACGCCCCGAACGTTGGAAAGAAAGGAATGCAGTTCATCAATGACGACAAATTCCAGCTCCGCGTAAATCCGCCGCAAATGGATGCCGTAATTGATAAAGTTGGATTCCAGCGACTCTGGCGTGATGAGCAGAATGCCGCCGGGAGCGTCGCGCAATCTTCGCTTCTCCGTCCCCGAGGCGGCACCGTGCCAGCGATGCACCGGCACCTCCATTTGTTGGCAGAGGGTTTCCAATCGCGAGAACTGGTCGTTGATCAGCGCGACGAGCGGACCGATGTAGAGCGCTTGCACGGAAGGGCGCGGATTCTCTGCGAGTCGCGAAATGATAGGAAGGAAGGCCGCTTCTGTTTTGCCTGCCGCAGTCTGGGCGCTAATGAGCAAATGCCCATCCCCTCCGAGCAAGGCGTTGATGGATTCGACTTGAATATGATGCAGGTCCTTCCAGCCCTGCTGGAAAATAGCCTTCTGCACGCCCGGATGCAGCCGCGAGTAGGCTGCTGCACTCATTAGAGTTTGAAGGTTTGAAGATCGTCATCCTCTTCGGGTAGCGTCCTTTCCTTGGCGACTTCCTCTTCCACAGAGATAGGCGTATCCGAAACCTTGATGAAATTGGCGCCGACGAACTCCGGCCATGTCCGGGCAGGATTTTGTTCTAGAACATTCAAGAGGCCGACAAACGAGCGCACCACGTCGCGTGGAGTTTTGTAATACTCGGCGCCAAGAGTCTCGTTCGCTCGTTGCAATACGGCGACCAGCGCCTCATCGGGAACGAGATACTTCACCGCATCGCCATTGGCGTGAATGTGCCGAATGTTTCGTAGCAAGACGAACAGATCCTCTGGTGTCAGATTTTGCAGTCGGACCACAGGCCCGGATAAGTCGCGCACGCCGTCGGCGGCAAAATAATTTTCCACCAACCGTGAGCGCAACGCTTCGTAACTATAAAGCCCGCGGCGTTTGTCTTCGAGGCATTCGTCCGTCCCTGCGAGCAGGAAGCCGAGGTGCCCCACACCGCCCTGAAAGCAGTCGTTAATGATGGAAAGCAGCTCTTCATAGTTTGCTTGCCGGACTCGCGTGTTGGGCAGGCGATGAGAAAGAACGACCAGCTCATCCAATCCCACGAGCAACCCGCCATATCCGGCCTTTTTGCAGAAGGCCGCCATGAGCTTCAAGCCGTCGTAGACATTTTGATCGTCGATGATTTCGCGAACTCCCAAATCCTGACGAGCCTCGGTCTTCGTGGAGTATTCGCCGCGTAACCAGCGGAGTGCGTACCCTTGCAGCACCTCATCGCCCGCTTCGTATCCTTCGTAATATTTGGCGAGCACTTCGGCAAACGCGAATCCGCCGACGTAATCCTGGAGGTCGCGCAGATCTTCATGAATGCGCCGCTTTACATCCTCGGCAGTTCCATTTGCGCTGGTGACGTGGTGATGAACGTCAGAAATCCATCCTTCACAGAGGTTACGCAGCGCACCTCCTTCCGGCTTCGCCTTCGTGGCGAGATTCCGCATCAATTCGGAATATAGGGCGCGCGCTTCTCCGCTGGTCGAACGGATCCGTCGTTCCATCGTAAAGTCCGCCTGCGCGACGACGAGCCGTTTTTGCAGCGCGAGCGTGCGGACGAGGTTCAAAAAGAAACTTTTTCCGCTGCCGAATCGTCCGACCACGATCCGAAAAGCAGCACCGCCTTGATCGATCCGCTCCAGGTCTTTGAGCACGGCTGCGACTTCGTCTCGCCGGCCCACTTGCAGCAGGTGCAGGCCAATCCGAGGAACCAAGCCCGCTTGGAGGGATTGGATGATGGCATCACGTTCGCGTCGTTTGATTTCGCTCATGATATGTTAGGGAGAATGGCGGTGTTCACCTTCACGGGGTCGTCGCCTTCCAGCAGGAAATCACCAAACTGTTCGTCCGCCCACTCGTTCAGTGCGTCAAAGGCGCCCAGTGGCATCAGTTTGCAGTCCGCCGCGAGCTGCTGAAAGTCCCTGCGTGGCCAGGTTGACTTCGCCACGATGCGTGCGGCCATTGCGTGATACTTGGAATCGAGGGTGGTGAGCCACGGTGGAACGCTGGACTCCGGCTCGTGTGGAGGAGGCGCGGCCGGCGGCGTGGATGCCGGTTTTTGGTCTTCGTCACTCATCACCGCCGAGAGCAGGCTGATCACTTCCGCCGTTTCGTGGGAAATGGCGGCGACTCGTGACATATCGAGTTTGAACGATGTGTGCGCAGCCACTGGCTCCGTGATGGGCAGAGGTTCACCGGGAAGAGGCGGTTCAGCCTCCTGCACCAAGGGCTCTTCAAAACTCGCGCCTAGTTTGTGCAGGATTTCATCGAGAGCGGTCGGGGGCAATTCGAGAGCCTTGAAGGCCCGGTCGAGGGCCGGCCACTCTGCTGAACTGATGATGCCATCTGCTCCTGCGACGCACACCAACACTTCGCCGACGAGCCGCCGTTGCGCGGGCGGAAGGCGTTTCGCCAGCCGCGAAAGTGAACGCTTGGCCGTATCGGTATTGCGGCAGAGATAGCTTTCGAGCACGAGCAAGCGTTGTTGTTCGTGTCTCGTAAGGGTGGCATTGTGACGGAAGAAATCGCGAACGACTTCCAATTCCTGTTCCGTGGGCTGATCGTCGGCCGCCGCGATCATGACGCATAATTGCAGCAGGGAGGCCATGCCAGGATACGCTGTCGTAACGGTCGTAGCGAGCGGTCGGAAAAGAGCGATTTCCTCGTCTGCGCGATAGCTTGCGGCGCCGTAGCGAGCATCCGGCTCGATTGCGAACCCCCGTGCCGCGACCGCCTCCACGAGATCCTTGCTCACTCCGATCGTCAGTTTTTGCTGCGTCGGAAATCCCATCAGAGAAGCGAGGGTGCCGACCGGTAGAAAACGGATTTCCTGTGGGTCGGAAATGGTTTTTACCAACTCCTGCCATTCATCGAGGCTGGTTGCGCGTTCGCTCGTCACATCCTGTGCTCCGGCAAAACGTTGCTCGCTCCGGTCAATCGTCGCCAGTGACTTCACAGCACGGCAATCCAGTATCTTTGCGCCGGCAATTCCCCCGAGCGACTCAAAGCAGGCCCGCGATTGAATGTTGCGCAAGTTGATGGCCTCGAAGGCCGTCCGTTCTGCTCGCACAGACGCGATGCAGCGATCTTCCTGATGCCCCGTACCGGGATTCAACGTATGAACCGTGCCAGTAAAGATGACCGCATCGAGCGCTCGCACGACGTCCGCTTCGAAAAGCTCGTGAATGGTGCGAATGGCGACCTGAAAGACGACGTCGCCGTAGAGTTGTTCGAAATCGCGCTTGTTCAACTCTGCTCCGACGAAGTCTCCCTTGGTTCGTGAAAACTTTACGTTTTCCAAACGAGGCAGGTCATCGGGACTCGGAACTTGGTATTCCACCGAAAGCGTTTTGGTGGAGGCGCGATAGTCCAGTTCATACTCCTTTGGAAAGCAGTCGGGATATTGCGAACGCGAGAGAACTAGGTCGCAATAATCGAGGATCGCGTCTGGATTGAGTGCTTGATAGGCGGTGCGTGCTTGCTCGATGGACGAATTGTGTTTTCCACGAGCTGCCTCGTAATCGTCAGCCCGCCTTTTCCAATCCTCGTATTCACGAAGATTGTCCGTATAGATCTTCGCGTTGGTCGCTTCTACCGCCCGCTCACGTTCTACCCATTTCGCGTGGGCGATCTCAAAGTCTCGGTGTGCCTTCTCTTC
>JBGGMZ010000316.1:0-24441 GCA_041287745.1 Chthoniobacter sp.
ACCGCAGAGGCGCAGAGAACGCAGAGGGCCGCAGAGGTAAAATTTGTCCGCTCTCAAAACAAAGCCGTTTCGAAATACCCGCGGGGAGATTTCACCCAAGAGTAAGTTACCTATTTGTGTGCCTCTTTCGGTTTTCAATGAAGAGGACTATGATAGACAGGATTGGAAGTCTTCCTCTGCGACCCTCTGCGTTCTCTGCGCCTCTGCGGTTAATCGGCCTTCCCCTTGCTGCTCCCGTGGGCTGAAAAACAACCGTCATCGGATAATTGCCCCACTCCGCTAAAGGCACCTTGGAGATAGAAAGCGGAAGACGACCACGGATTGCACTGATGACACGGATTGCGTGACGACCGCGGACGGCAAATCCGTGCAATCCGCGTAATCCGTGGTCAAAAAATTCCGTTCGCCCGGTTCCGCTATGACTTCTCGGCCGGGAACACGCGGGCGTCGCGCAGGCTGGCAAAGGCGGTCTCGCCGACCTTTAGCGCGAGGTGCCGTTCTTCGCTGCGCGGCACTTCCGCCTCGAGTTCCTCGCCATTGTCGACGCGCTCCAGTTCCACCCGCGCCGTGGGACCGGCGGCGTGAATGTGGCGCACTTTCACCTCGAGCACCGGCTTGCCGTTCCTGGCCCGCGTCAGCTGGATATTGTGCGGGCGCACGTAGGCAATCGCGGCCCGGTCGCTCAGGTCGAGCGGCGCAAGCAGGTCGATCGAGCCCACGTGCACACGACCCTCCTCCACGCGCGCAGTGAGCGAATTCACGTTACCGAGAAACTCATTCACGAACGGCGTCGCTGGGTGGTCGTAGATCTCCCGAGGCGTGCCGATCTGCTCGATGCGTGCGTTATTCATCACCACCACGCGGTCGGCCACCTCCAGCGCTTCCTCCTGGTCGTGCGTGACGAAGACGCTGGTGATGTGCAGCTCCTCGTGCAACTGGCGCAGCCAGCGGCGGAGTTCCTTGCGCACCTTGGCATCGAGCGCGCCGAAAGGCTCATCGAGCAACAGCACCTTCGGCTCGATGGCAAGCGCCCGGGCCAGGGCCACGCGCTGGCGCTGACCGCCGCTGAGCTGCGTGGGATAGCGCTTATCCAGGCCGTCGAGCTGCACGAGCTTGATCAGCTCCATCACCCGCTCGCGAATCTCGCTTTTCGAGGGCCGCGTGCTGCGCGAACGTACGTTCAGGCCGAACGCCACGTTATCAAAAACCGTCATGTGCCGGAACAGCGCGTAGTGCTGGAAAACAAAACCCACCTGGCGCTTGCGCACTGCCACCGCCGTGGCGTCCTCCCCATGCAGCAGCACACGCCCCGTCTCACAGCTTTCCAGGCCGGCGATGATGCGCAGCAGCGTCGTCTTGCCTGAGCCGGAAGGACCGAGCAGCGACACGAGTTCGCCCTTCTCGATACGCAGGTTCACATTGTCGAGCGCGGTATAGTTACCGAAGCGTCGGCTTACGTTTTGGACTTCAATGCTCATGGGCGTGGGAGGTTGCGGCTCGGTTTCATGGGGTCTCGGCCGCGGTTTCAGAATCGGAGAACTTCGACTCGACGATGGCCTTGAGCGCGAGCGTCACCAGCGCCAGCAGGGCGAGCAGGGACGCACAGGCAAAGGCCGCGACGAAGTTGTATTCGTTGTAAAGAATCTCGACGTGCAGGGGCAGCGTGTTGGTCTCGCCGCGAATGTGGCCGCTCACGACAGATACCGCGCCGAACTCACCCATGGCCCGCGCATTGCACAGGATCACCCCGTAGAGCAGCGCCCACTTCACATTGGGCAAGGTCACACGCCAGAAAGTCTGCCAGCCATTCGCGCCGAGACTCACCGCGGCCTGCTCCTCTTCGCTGCCTTGCGCCTGCATGAGTGGGATCAGTTCACGCGCGATGAACGGGAAGGTGACGAAGATCGTGGCCAGGACGATGCCCGGCACGGCGAAGATGATCTTGATATCGTGCTCGCGCAACCACGGCCCGAACCAGCCCTGCGCACCAAACAGGAGCACATACACGAGACCCGAGATGACCGGCGATACGGCGAATGGGAGATCGATGAACGAGAGCAGCAGGCTCTTGCCGGGGAAATTGAACTTCGCGATACACCACGCCGCCGCAAGGCCGAAGACCATATTGAGCGGAACGGAGATGCCCGCGGCGATGAACGTGAGCTTGATCGCCGACAGGGCATCGGGATCCTTGAAAGCGGCGAAGAACATGTCGGAGCCCTTGCGAAACGCCTCCACGAACACGGCCGCGAGCGGCAGGAAGAGGAAGAGCACGAGAAAGAACAACGTGATCCCAATCAGCATCCATCGGAACCATCGCGGCGACGCAATCGTGGTGGTGGAAGGAGGGGGCGCCGCGGTGGGCGCACGGAGTGCGACAGAGCCGGCCATAAGATCAGAGAGGCGCGGCGAAACGCTGTGAGGACAGGCGCTGCAGCAGGTTGATCACGAGGAGCATCGTGAAGGAGATAAACAACATCACCACGGCCACGGCAGCGGCGCCGCGGTAGTCGTATTGCTCCAGTTTGGAAATAATGATCAGCGGAGTAATCTCCGTCTTCATCGGCATATTGCCGGAGATAAACACCACTGAGCCGTACTCCCCGATGGCGCGGGCAAAGGCCAGAGCGAAACCCGTGAGCAAGGCCGGCCAGATCTCCGGCATGACCACCCGGCGAAAGGCGGTGAGGCGGCTCGCACCGAGCGTCGCGGCGGCCTGCTCCAATTCGGGATTCAAATCCTCAATCACCGGCTGCACCGTGCGCACGACAAAAGGCAGGCTGATGAAGGTCAGTGCAATCGTCACCCCTAGCGGGGAGAAGGCCGTCTTGATCCCGTCTTCCGGGATGTGAGTATCCAGCCACTGGGCAAGCTGCACAGTCGAAGCGGTACTCCCGGCGTGCTGCAAAGCGGAGTCGAGCCAGCCGAGCGGCGCGTGCACGATCGTCTTGAGCCCATCGAAGGTCAGCCAGCGACCGATCCAGCCGGTAGGGCCGTAGATGGCGGTCAACGCGATGCCGGCCACCGCCGTGGGCAGGGCGAAAGGCAAATCTACCAGAGAATCAAGCAGGCGCTTCCCCGGGAAGCGATAGCGCACGAGCACCCAGGCCACCAGCAAGCCGGCCACGGCATTGATCGAGGCGGCGGCGAAGGATGCGCCGATGCTCAGTTTGTAGGAAGCGACCACGCGCGGTGCAGTGACCGAGCTCCAGAAGGCCTCCCAACCCATGCCGCTCGCCTTGATGAACAGCGCACTCAGCGGCAGCAGCACGATCAGGCTCAAGTACAGCAGCGTGTAGCCGAGAGAGAGACCAAACCCCGGCAGGACACGTTTTGCTTTCTTGGGCGCAAGTGCGGACATTTTCTATATATCAGCTGCGTAGGAAATCATTCGCCGGTAATGTCGCAGAATCTGCTCCAAGGCCAACACAAATGCGCGCCGCTGCAAATCCACTGGCGCGTGGTGCGGCGACTCCAGAATGATCTCAAAAGGCGAAGGTGAAGTCCCCGGCGGCGCCGTGAGGATGCCATCGTAGGCCGTGTGGATGATGCCATCGATGGCGTGGAAGCCATCGATGACCGAGCCTTGGTTCACCGGCAGCGCAGCTTCGGCCGCGGCCAGCGCGGGCTTGAGCAGATGTTTGGTGAGCATCGCCCCGCGCACAAAGCCGTAAACGCCATCGCTGGTGTCGTCGGAATGCAGCGAGATGATGCCGTGGAATTTGTGCGTCAGCAGTTCCCGCTCGATGATGGCCACCTCGGGTTCGAGCGAGCCGCGCCAGAATTCGCGATTCAGGTCCAGGCCGCTCCGCGAATGGCGTGTGCCGTCCTCGTAACCGGTCGGATTGCAAAGCGGATAGATGTGAATCTTGTAGGCGCGACCCATCCACGGATCGGCCTCCAATGCGCGCAAAAAGTCCACCAGTGCATGAACGCCGGCTGGTTCGTCACCGTGAATCCCCGCGAATATCGCGAGGCGGATGGTCTCTTCCCCTTTCTCGGCTCCACCGCGGAAAATGAGCCGCGGCAGCCAGTAGCGCTCCTCACCCACATGCCAGAAGCCGGCGGAATCCGCCCGCAGCGATTCTGCGGTCGTGCCGACTTGCAGAAAGAGCGGCAGGAGCAGCTTCTTGATGGACCGTCGCACGGCTTCCCCGGGTTGATAAGGGGAGGCCTCGTCTTCAGCGGAGTGCGCAGGTTCCATCAGTTCGGAAAGGGTCGGGACGGCCATGTGGGTGAGATAAATCGCGCAGTGGGAGTCTTACGGCTTGTAGATGCTGTCGAAAACGCCGCCGTCGTCGAAATGCGTCTTCTGGGCCTTCGTCCAACCCCCAAACTTTTCATCGATGGTGAACAGCTTGATGGGTGCAAAATTCTTCGCCCACTTGGCGGCTGCCTCCGCATTCCGGGGACGGTAATAGTTCTTCCCGGCGATATCTTGTCCCTCGGGAGAGTAGAGATATTTCAAGTAGGCTTCTGCCACCGCGCGTGTGCCGTGCTTGTCCACCACCTTGTCGACGACGGCCACGGGTGGCTCGGCGAGGATGCTTACGGCGGGATTCACGATCTCAAACTTGTCCGCACCGAATTCCTTCAGGGCGAGATAGGCTTCGTTTTCCCAGGAAAGCAGCACATCCCCCACCCCGCGCTGAGCGAAAGTGGTGGTGGCACCGCGCGCCCCGGAATCGAGCACCGGCACGTGCTTGAAAAGCTCGGTGACGAAGGCCTTGGCTTTTCCCTCGTCTCCACCCGCTGCCAGCACCTGCCCCCACGCGGCCAGATAGGCCCAGCGGGCGCCACCGGAGGTCTTCGGATTCGGCGTGATGACTTTCACGCCCGGCTTGATCAGGTCATTCCAGTCCTTCACGCCCTTTGGATTGCCCTTGCGGACGAGAAAAACGATCGTCGAGGTATAGGGAGCGCTGTTTTCCGGCAGCTTGGTGTTCCAGTCTTTACCGAGAAGGCTGCCTTTTTCCGCGACAGCGTCGATGTCGTAGGCCAGCGCCAGGGTCACTACGTCGGCATCGAGGCCGTCGATGACCGCGCGGGCCTGCTTGCCGGAGCCGCCGTGCGATTGCTTCACCGTCACGTCTTTGCCGGTCTCGGCCTTGTAGTGCTTGGCGAAGGCGGCATTATAATCCTGGTAAAGCTCACGGGTGGGATCGTAGGAAACGTTAAGCAGAGTCACGGTCTCCGCCGTAGCGAGCGAAGCGAGGCTGAGAGTGGTAGCGAGGGTGAGGAGGAAGGGTTTTAAAATCATGCAGGGATGGAAGTTGGCTTGTGGAGGTTTTTAGGGAGCTCCCGATGGGATGGCGCGAGGCCATCCAGGCGGGGGCTTTGCCGCTGGTGCGGTAAAGTGGGTGGCGAAGGGCCTTTAGCGGGAGCCGTTTGATTGCGGGACTTCGAACCGGGTGCGTTCCGTGCGCTCGATCTGCACGACGCGGGAATCGTGCACCACGATTTGCACCACGCCATAGCGCATGGTCTTGACCTTTTCGGTGACGACCGACAGCCACGGAGCGGCCACGGCAGGCTCCTCAGCACAGTCGGTGGCAATCGCCTCCGCAACGGCGGGGACGGTGGAACGGCGGATGGAAGCGGCGGAATTTGACATAAGACGCGGTAGGTTTAATCTCTATCGTTGCAATAGAGATTGATTTAGTCTCCCTTTCTTCAGGTGGCAAGGGGATTTTTCGTTCGCTGTGACATAAATAAATGGAAGGCCGGTGCTGCGGGTACGAAACGCCACCGGCGTTTGAATCGCGCTACACAGCTGATTCTACAGGGCTCCGGACCCGGCGCCTCAGGGCGGCGTCGCGGCCTTGCGAAACCAAAAAAAAGCCCGGCGCCGTGGTGCGGCGCCGGGCTGGTGAGTGATCGCTCACTCGACCGTCGAAACGTTCGTTAGAACTTCACGTTCACGTCGAATGTGAAGACGTTGGCCGAATTGTAAGGAGCAATGCCCCCGGCACTGGTGGCGCGGCCGCCGTAGAGGTTCTGATCCAGATTCCACGTGAGGTAGCCGGTCGCATTGAGGACAATGAAATCGGTCAACGCATAGGCCAGGCCCAGCTTGAAACCGCGGACATTGAGTGTGCTCTGTGCGAAATCCGAGTCGTTCAGGTTCGGATCGATCGAGGCAATACCGACTTCGCGGTAGTTGATGTTGGCCTGCCAGTCACCCTTCTTCTTCGTCTCGCCGATCTGCAAGCCCACCAGCCAGGCCAGGGAGTCGCGCGAGGTGTACTCGCGGCTGCCGAAGTTCCTGAGCTGGTAGACGTTGTCGAAACGATCGCGACCGCTGACGTTGTAGGATACATCCCAGTAAAGCTTGGACTTGAGGCCGGCCAGCTTGAAGGAGATGTCGCCCGGCGCCGTGATGAGATGCAAGGCACGCGACTCGCCGGTGACAGCCGGCAAGGTGACGTTGTTCGTGGTCGAGACGGTCTGGTTCTGCGCGGTTTCGACGCTCGTGAAGGTCTTGTTCGCCTTCGACGGATCGACCGGCAGTCCCGAGGCTTTGCTGCCGACGAGGGTTTTGACTGCGCCATTCCGGTTGGAACTCGCCGTGGAGGTGATGGTGCGCGGCCCGCTGACCGTCGCCGCGCCCGCAGTCTTGTTGTTCGGCGTGATCGTCGTCTGCGTGGTCGTGGTCGTGGTGAGCGGCGTGATGGTCTTCGTCGGCACGCCCGTCGCGCTGTAGGAGATGGCCACCTGGTTTACGTCCTGAACCGTGGTCTGCACCGCGGTAGTTCCGCTGCTGATCGCACCTTCGTCGGTGAAAGGCAGGGTATTGAGCGCGCCGGAAATGTGCGCGGCCGATTCCGACAGGAACCCAGGCGCCAGGGTGACGCTCGTGTCCTTGTTGAAGTTGTATTTGACGATCAACTGCTCGTCGAAAATCCACGGATCGGAACTGAGGTCGCCCGTGTTGTTGAATTCGTTGTTGTCACCAAAGATGAACTGACCGGCGACCAGAGAGATTTCCCACGGATTGGTATGCCGGGGAACGACGACGCCCTTGTCGTCCTTCGTGTAGCCGTCGGGCCCCGCCGAACCACCGAAGAGGGGGAGCTTGTGAAGGGAGACGGTTTCGGTGAAGCCGGCCGGATTGATATCCGGATCCCAAAGCAGATCCGTGGTGTAGAAGGGATTCGCCTGTTTGCCGATGACGACCTTCAGCCAATCGTTTTGCCAGCCGAAGAAAGCGCGGGAAATGAAAATCGGATCGTTGTTGAAACCAGCGCTGTAGGTCTGATTACCGGAATCCGAGGTCTGGCCCGTCTGCAATTGCACGCCGGCAAACCAATCCGGCCCCAGCTGGACATCGGCATTGAGGCGCAGGCGATAACGGAGGCGCGATGTCTGGCTCACATTGCTGCCGTCGTTGATTTGCGGCTGGGTGCCGTTGTACTGATAGCGCAGGCGGAAATCGCCGTAGAGCTTCAGCTGGGTGACGGAATTGCTGAGGCTGATTTTGTTGAGCGGGTCTTGCGCCGCGTCCTTCTGCATGTCGGCGCGAACTTCTTCCGCGTCCTTGGTGGAGAGGACACCCTTTTTGACGAGTTTATCGAGGAGCAAGCTGGAGTCCTGGGCATGGGACAGGCTGGCAGTGATGCCGAGAGCGGCAGCCACGATGGCGAGGCCGAGCCCGGAGGGCGAACGACGCAGGGAGGCGCCGCGAATGGGTTTTTGGGTCATGTTTCCTTGGAAATGCAAAGACCGCCGCCGGATGTCCGGTGGCGCGGCCTGGAGTGGCTGTGTGATGTCAATGCCTCCAATGGAATGGTGGGCAAACGAGGGCCGCGGAAAGCGGCTGGCGAGGCTTATCTACTTACTAGGTAGACTTTACAAGATTATTTTTTGGCCCCGTCTTTTCCCTTGGCCTTGGGCCGCGGCGGCGCCTCACTTTTGTCGGTTTTCGCCTCCTCCAGTTCCGCAAGAAAACCGCCGAGGGGAAAATGGTCGACGAAGCCCGGGGCTCCACTATGCGGCGTGGAGGGACCGAGGAGCTTTTCCACCATGAAGGGAATGGTCACGCCGTCGCGCCGCATTTTGCGCAGGGTGATGTCCACCACATCGCCGAGCACATAGCGGTCGAGAATCCGCGCGATGGCATTGCGCACATCGAGCATGAGCATGCGCAGGCCGCAGTGAGCTTCATCCGGGCAGGTGCAGCGCTCGTAAGCCGTAACGCTCACGCAAGAGATCGGGGCCAACGGGCCATCGATGAGGCGAATGACCTGCCCGAGGCTGATCTGCTTCGGTGGCTTGGCCAGGAAGTAGCCGCCGGCCTTGCCGCGCTTGGTCTCGATGTAGCCCGCACCGCGGAGCTGGGTGAGGATTTGCTCGAGAAACTTCACCGGCAGTCGCTCCTTTTCCACGAGCTCACCGATCTTCAGCAGAGGCCGGCCGAGTTCGTAGGCGATACCAAAATCGATAAGGGCACGCAGGGCATATTCGCCGCGCTTGGAGAGTTTCATAGGTGGAACGATTGCACACTAAGCAAGCGGAAGGGATTTGGGAATCTCCCTTTAGCAGCGTGAAGCGTTCCTCCCGCCTCGGTCTCCTCCGCCCCGCTCGTGGAAATCCTTCACGGCGTGGCTGGCCGACTAGGAATTGAACCTAGACTAAGGGCTTCAAAGACCCCTGTGCTACCACTACACCATCGGCCAAAATCACTGCATCCCCGCGCCTAGGGAGCGCGGAGGGAGGAGAAACTACGAATCCCCGCGCAATGCGCAATGCCAAACTGGGGGAAGAAAAAGGGAATTAAGAAAGCAGGAAATCAGGAAGGGGTGCAGGGAGGAGATTCCCCAGCCCGTAAATCTTTTCCGGCTTTCCTCTTTTCCGATTCTCCGTTTTAGCGGTGCACAAGACTCTTGCCGGTCATCTCCGCAGGCTGCGCGACGCCGAGGAGCGCGAGCAGCGACGGCGAGACGTCGGCCAGGATTCCGCTGTCGAGCTTCGCTTTTTCGGCGCCATTGGCGACGTAAAGAAAGTGGACGAGATTCGTCGTGTGGGCTGTGTTCGGCGAACCGTCGGGATTGCGCATGAGTTCGCAGTTGCCGTGGTCTGCCGTGATGAGGAGCTGCCCGTCGAGGGAGAGCGTTTTCTCCACGACCTGCCGCACGCAATCGTCGATGGTCTCGACCGCCTTGATGCCGGCCTGGACTACCCCGGTGTGACCGACCATGTCGGGGTTGGCAAAATTGAGGATCACGAGGTCGTAGTTCGGCAGCGCCTCGAGAACCTTCGCAGTCACCTCCGGCGCGCTCATCTGCGGCTTGTAATCGTAGGTCGGCACGTCCTTCGGCGAAGGCACGATGGAGCGGTCCTCGCCCGGGAACGGTTCTTCCACGCCGCCATTGAAGAAGAAAGTGACGTGCGGGTATTTCTCCGTCTCGGCGATGCGGAGCTGGTTCAATCCGGCTGCGCTCACGACTTCGCCGAGGATATTCTTCAGCGATTGCGGCTGGAAGACCACGGGCACACCGTAGGTTTCATCGTACTCGGTGAGCGTGACGTAGTAGACGGCGGGTGTGACTTCGCGATCGAAGCCATCGAAATCTTTTTTCAGGAACGCTAGAGAGAGCTGGCGCGCGCGGTCGGCGCGGAAATTGAACCACAGGATCACGTCGCCATCGCGGATGCGCTGCTCATTCGCGTGCGAGAAGATGATCGGGGTGAGAAATTCGTCGCCGCGTGGCTCCTTGGCGTAGGCTTCGGAAACCGCTTCGCTCGGGGTCTTCTGCGAGACGGGCCCACGACCGAGGACGATAGCGTCCCATGCCAGCTTGTTGCGCTCCCAGCGCTTGTCGCGATCCATCGCGTAGTAGCGGCCGATGACGGTGGCGATCTTCGCACCCGAGGGTTCGAGCCCTTTCTGCGTGTAGGCGAGATATTCCGCGCCGCCGGTGGGCGAGGTGTCGCGGCCATCGGTGATGGCGTGGACCATGATGTCGTCGACGCCAGCATCGTGGGCAGCTTTGGCCAGCGCGATGAGATGTTCCTGGTGCGAGTGCACACCGCCGTCGCTCAGCAGGCCGAGGAAATGCAGGCGATGCCCTTTGGCCTTGGCGAAGGCCTCGACGAGCACGGGATTTGACGCGAGCTCGCCGTCCTTGATCGCTTTGTTAATGCGCGTGAGGTCTTGATAGACGATGCGGCCGGCGCCCAGATTGAGATGGCCGACTTCGCTATTGCCCATCTGCCCCTCGGGCAGGCCCACATCCATGCCGCTGGCGCTCAGCGTGCTCTGCGGATAGGTGGCATAGAGATGCTCGTGAAAGGGAGTTTTCGCGAGCAGCGTCGCGTCGCCGTTTTCGACGGCCCTGGCGCGACCATCGGGGTTAATTCCCCAACCGTCGCGGATGATAAGAACAACAGGCTTTTTCGGCATAATGGCGGCGTAGGGAAGCACTGATTGGCCACCCGGCCAAGCCCGGAGTTGTGGCAGCCGCTGAACTTACTTCGTTTGGTCGACTGGAGTCCGCTCGCTCACGTTGCCAAAAGGGTCGTGGAGGATCTTGTAGTCAAATTTTCCGTCCCGGTCCTCATCGACCCACTCTTCAGTGAGGATCCCGTGCTCGAAGATGAACCGGCGCTGAACGACTTGCGATCCATCGGGCCGGCAATCCGAGCGGACGGGAAGGCCGCCCTGATACGTAGTGAACCAATCGGGTTTCCCATTGAAATCGGTATCCTGCTCCGAGCGGATCAACTCACCCTTTTCGTAGAAATACCAGAGGTCGGGCCGGCGATCGAAATTTTCGTCCAACTCGATGCGCGCAGGTCGCCCCTCCTGGTCGCAGTATTCCCACTTGTCGACGACCCCATCGTAGTTTCGGTCGACCATGACCCGGGCGAGTACCCCGTGTTCATATACGGAGAAATGATCCGCCTTCCCGTCGCCATTGTAGTCGTGGGTGTAGGTGTGGGCGTCGCCGAAGGAGTAATAGCCTGTCGTGCTCGGCGGGGTGTGCCGCTGCTCCTCGCGGGCCTGATAAATGGCGAAGCCGAGGAGCCCATACGCCGCCACCGCGGCGACGAATAGACCGACGGGGGTCCGATTTTCCTCGGCCCCCTTTTCAGTGAAAGGTGGTGGCGGCGGGCCATCGAGCCCTTCCTGCAGGATGCGCATGGCCTGCTCGTGGTCCACATCCTCCACTTGGAGCCGGACGCCCTCGTTTGCGATGCCCGCGACGTAGAGGAAGCTCTGTTCGCCGGCGAGTGAGGCCGGGATGCCTGCAGATTCGAGCAAGGAAGCGGCAAAACCGGCTTCTGCAAGATTTGTGAAAGTCTTGACCGTCTTCACACGTTCAGGAAAGGGAGAACAAAACCACGCACGATACCTTTAGCTACCACGCATCCTCTCCTAACGACGAGTCCATTCTCTTCCATGAAACTGCCCGCACTTACCCTGCTTTTCAGCCTTATCGCCATCTTCGCTGCACCCGCTGCACCCGCCCCGACGCCAGAGGCCACGGTGAATGATTTCTTCACCTATCTCCTTTCTCACAAGCACGACATCGTGAAGGACTCTGCCGCACAGAATCGCTGGCTGACCAAGGACGTGCGGCACGCGCTCGCCACGGCGGACGGAGCCGCGAGCAAAGCCGCCAAAGCCCATCCGGACGAACAGATCGACAGCCCGGACAACGGCACCTTCCTCGCTGCCTGGAACCCGCCGACCACTTTCAAGATCACCGACACGAAGGCCAAGGATGCCACGGCCAAGGTAGACCTGCTTTTCACTTGGGGACCGAAAACGGAGTATCCCGGTGAGACGCGCAAGATGACGGTGCTACTGGCGCAGGAAGATGGCGGGTGGAAGGTGAGCGACATCCAGTCGCACGCGGCGAAATTCAATCAAGCCAGCACGTTGCTCAGCGACTTGAAGGGGTTGGCGAAGCAGCACTGAAGCGCTTTCTGTAGCGGCGGTCTCTGACCGTCGTCATCCTCGAGACATGCGTCCGGCGGTCAGAGACCGCCGCTACAGACTCTCCAGCTGCCGGGCAAAACCGGTGAGCATTTCGCGCTCGGCAGCTTCATCGAAAGGCAGGCCGTTGATGAGGGCGAGATTCGCGCTACGGCGCAGAGCGTGGTCGGCTTCGCGGCGATAGGCGGCGGCCACGGCAGCGTGGAAGGCGGCATCATTCGGGAGGCCTTCGGCGGCGAGTTGGGTGAAGAGTTCGCGGGCGATTTCCGCCGCCATGCCGACGAGAGCGGTGGCCGCGGGCTGATGCTTGTGATCGTAGCCAGTGCCGCCGTCCACCTGGCAGACGTCGCGCGGATCGACCCGGCGGAAGACCTCGCAAAGCTGGCCGATCTCGAGTCCCCAGCCGGAGCTTGCCGTCAGCTCTGCCGCGAGTTCTCGCGTGAGTGCCACTTCGCCCGCGAGCGGATAGCGGAAGCTGAGCAGAAAATCGACGAGCGGCTGATGCCCGGCAACCCGCACGACAGCGTGGAGCAGCGGAGCAAGAAATAGCCGCGACGCACGACCGTAGAGCCGGTCGGTGACGCGCGAGTAGTACATCTTGGCAAAGCGGTAGCCGAGTTGCGGATGCGCCACGGCGTAACAGAGCCGCGCCAGATCCACGCGGCGGAAACTGGCCACATCGCAATCCTGCGTGGCGATGATACCGCACTCCCCTGCCCTCACGAGATGTCCGAAGGCCGCGCTCACATTGCGGCCTTTCCCGGCAGGCTCACCTGGATTGTCGAGCAGCGTCACCTTTTGCGGCAGCGTAGCCAGCCGGGCAGGCAAGGCTTCACGAACGGCAGGGGCGACGGCATTCATGGTGAGAACGATCTCGTGCAGAAAGGTCGCAGCGCTCAACTCTTCGAGCACGCGAATGAAGGCCGGCTGCTCGAGATCGCGCCCATGACAGGGCAGCACGAGAGCAATGGGCCGGACACGGACGAGCCCCGTCAGCTCCGCTTCGATCTGCGCGAGATGCGCGTCATTCAGCCGCTGCAGCGTGCAGATGAGGCCGGCCTGGGCGAAATCGCTCACGACCGATTACGGGCTCTCGAGCGGATCATCGTCCTCCACTTCGTCCTCGATCTCTTCCTTCATCTTGCGCGAGAGGAAGGGCCGGAGGAAGCCGTAGAGCAGGTAGCTGATGAAGATCACCGCGGGCATCCACTGGTAGTTCAGCACGGTGAAAATGAGGATGACGACGATGGCGATAAACTTCGGCAGCGAACGCGTGGTGCGCCAGTTGATCGCCTTGAAGCTCGGATACTTAAAGCCGCTGAACATCATCCACGCGAGGAAGAGCATGAGCGGCGGAAGCACCCATTTTCCCTGGCCGATCTCGCGGCCTTTTTCATCGATCCAAAGCAGGCAGAGCGTGATCGAAGCGATAACCCCAGCCGCCGCAGGAATCGGGAAGCCACGGAATTCCTTGTTGGCCGCCGCAGAATTCTCCGCCGCAAGGCAGTTGAATCGCGCCAGGCGCAGCGCACCGCAAATGAGATACACGGAGGCGATGATCCACCCCACGTTCGCAAACTTTTCCAGCACGATTCGATAAACCATGAGGGCCGGCGCCACACCAAAAGAGACGATGTCCGCTAACGAATCGAACTCCCGCCCAAAAGGGCTTTCGTGACCTCCAAGCCTGGCCAGTCGGCCATCCAGCGCATCGAAAATGCAAGAGGCGAGAATGCACCAGATGGCGATGTGAAACTTTTCCGCAGCTTGAGCTGCCGCGGTCTCGTCCGCCAAGCCGGGTATGGATCTGGCCTGGATCAGCGCGCCCTCGAGGATCTTGAGCGTAGCGGCAAAGCCGCAGAAAAGATTCCCTGCCGTCATCAGGTTCGGCAGGAGGTAGATTTTCGGACCGTTGCTATCGCTCATGGAAATGTCGTTAGACCAGTCGGGCAATGACGCTCTGGGCGCCAACCACACGGTCGCCGACCTTGACCTCGACGGTCGCGTTCATTGGCAGATAAATTTCGGTGCGGGAGCCGAAGCGAATCATTCCGAAGCGAAACCCCTTCTCCACTTGATCGCCGACTTTCGACCACGGAACGATGCGCCGGGCGATAGCGCCGGTGATCTGCCGGATGACCAGCGTGGCTTTGCTCCCCTCGATGGCCCAGGTGAGTGCTTCATTCTTGATCGAGCACTCGGGATTGCGCGCGTCGAGGTAGAGCCCCGGGTGATGCTGCAGATAGGTAATCTTTCCCGCGATGGGTGCCTTGTTTACGTGCACATCGAAGACCGACAGGAAGATGCCCACCCGCCGGCAGCGGGTCTTGAGCACCTCGTCTTCCTCGATTTCCACGATATCGGCCACCACGCCATCGGCGGCGGCCACGACCACTTCTTCACCTGGCGGCACGGGGCGATCCGGGTCGCGGAAGAAATTGATGCAAAAAAGGACGAGGAGGGCGGAGAGGATGACGAGGGGAAGCCAGCCGAGAACGCCACCGATCACGCCGAGGGCGATGACGATGGCGAAAATCCAGCGGCCTTCATAGAGGGTCTGAAAACGCATGAGAGGGCGGGACGGTAACCGGCTCTCCCAGTGCGGTAAAGTGCGCGTTTGTCAGATGGGCCTGACCCCGCTACTTTCTTCGGTATGTCCACCACTGCCTCTTTCGACCCGCAGATTACCATGCGCGAACTGCTCCAGCTTTACCCAGGGGCGCAGCGGGCTCTCTTCCGCCGCTATCACATCGGGGGCTGTTCGAGCTGCGGTTTCCAGCCGGATGAAACACTGGCGGGCGTGTGCGCGCGGAATAATTCGCTACCAGTCGGAGAAGTCGTGGAGCACATCCTCACCAGCCACGAGCAGGATTTGAGCATGCAAATCGGGGCCATCGAGCTGGCCGCGGCGCTGAAGGACGACCCGAGCGCCAAGCTCGTGGACGTCCGCACCCGCGAGGAATACGACGCCGTGCACGTGGAAGGCGCGATCTTTTTCACCCAGGAGCTCATGCAGGAACTGCTCATGAAGGGCGACCGGCGCGCGCTGCTGGCCATCATGGACCACAAGGGCACACGGAGCATGGACGCGGCGGCGTATTTCGTCGGCCACGGCTTTGAGAATGCCAAGAGCGTGCGCGGCGGTATCGATGCGTGGTGCACAGATGTTGACAACAACCTGCCCCGCTACGAACTGGAGTAGCCCAAACTCATGAGCGAAGATCTTCAACAACGCATCCACGACGCCATCGCCAACCCCAAGAACCTCGGGGAGATGGAAAACGCCGATTCGGTCGGCACCGTCGGCAGTCCCGATTGCGGCGATATGCTGCGCATGTGGGTTAAATTCAAGGAACAGGACGGCAAGAAGGTCATCGACCGCGCCACCTTCCAGACTTTCGGCTGCGAGACGGCCATCGCCGTGGCCAGCGTGGCCACCGAGCTCATCGCCGGCAAAACGATAGACGAAGCGCTCTCCATGTCCGGCGAAGACCTCTCCGCCCCGCTCGGGCCGCTGCCACCCATGAAGATTCACTGCGCCCAACTCGTAGAGGGCGCTTTGCGTTCCGCGCTTGCACCGCAGCCCGAACCAGCCAAACCTGCGCCCCCGCCAGCCGAACGGGCCGCCACCCTTTTCGACCAGCTCAATGCGGCGACCTCATCCGAGCGCAAGGTGAAGGTCGTCCTCAAGACTCCAAATTCTTAATCCATGCACGAAAACACTGAAAAAACGCTGGTGCGCGATTGCGCGGCCACTCGCATTCCCAGCGGCGAGACGATCACTTTAGCCAAAGACACGACCGTCTTCATCACCCAGGCGCTCGGCGGCAGCTACACCGTCGCCACCGACCAGGGGCTCGCCCGCATCGCGGATGAAGATGCGGACGCACTCGGCCTCGAATCCGCGAAGAAGAGCGAAGGCACGCCGGTCGATTCCAGCATCGTCGTCGATGAGAAGGCGGTGTGGGATCAACTCCGCACCTGCTACGACCCGGAAATCCCGGTCAACATCGTGGACCTCGGCCTCGTCTATGATTGCATCATCACGCCTCGTGAAACCGACGGCGCGCGCGTGGACATCAAGATGACGCTCACCGCGCCCGGCTGCGGCATGGGCCCGGTCATTGCGTCCGAAGCAAAATCCAAGGTCCTCGGCGTTGCCGGGGTGGGCGATGCGGATGTCGAACTCGTGTGGGACCCACCATGGAATCAGGCGATGATCTCCGAGGCGGGCAAGATGAAGCTCGGGCTGATCTAGCCTGCTGATTTTCTCGCGCCAAGGGCGCCAAGCTCGCCAAGAAAGAACAGGCCTTAAGGGCTCACTGCTCCCTTGGCGTCCTTTGCGTCCTTTGCGCGAGCCTGTCCTTCTCCACTTTCAGACAGCCCCACCAGCGCGCCGGCGTAGCCGGTGAGCTCCATGTAGCCGTGGCCGTGAAGCTTCGCGCCGTCGCGCGTGCCTTCCAGGTCGATCAGCCCTTCCCAATACGCCACGGGATGCAGGACCAGTTCCTGTGATTCCAGCGGTGTCGTGATGTTGCACTGCAGGTTGAGCTTCGGCACTGTGAGCTGCCATGCAATCGGGTAGCGCGCCGTGCTTCCTTTGCTCGTCCAGAACTTCGTGGGAGTGAGTTGGTAATCGTCACGGTGGAGATGTTGCGTGGCGCCATCGCGGGTGATGAAGGAACCGCTGGAATTCGGATCGAGCCCGCCGTCGCGCGTGCGCATCTGGTAGAGCATGAGCTCAGTGCCGTCGCCAAATTGCAGGCTGAACCAGTTCCAGCCGACTTGATTCGCGGTCAGCTGATTGCTCGCCCATTCGCGATCCAGCCAGCTCTCACCGTGCACAGGAAGACTGCGGCCATCGAGGATGAGCGTACCGCTGGTGACCAGTCGCGTGGCGGAAAAGTAATGCGAAGCGTGCCCTGCGCCTTCCGCTTTCTGACTGGCGCCATTTTCGCCGTGAATGGCAAACGGCTTCGTGCTTTGAAGCCGAAGCTGCAGCGTTGTCGTGCCGTCTTTCGCTTGCAGGAGAAAGCTGCCATCGGGCGCGAGTTCGAGCGACCAGTCATCGATCCACGCGAGCCGATTATTATTCGCGACGCCGAAGCCGGCTTCATCAAAAGCACCACGACCGAGCTTTTGCTGGAAATGGAATTGCTGTCCGCGAATGTCGCTGAGGGCGAAGTGAGCGAATTTCAGGTCGTTGACGATGAAGCGTGAGGTCGTGCCGCCACGCGTTTCCGGCGGACGCAACCCCTGCCGGAAGAACGTGAGCTGATAGCCGAAAACGCCGCCTTTGTCGTCCGTGAGGCGACCGGTAAAATACCACCACTCGGTTTTGAAATCGGGGTGAAGATGGTGATCGCGCGGGAACTCGTATTGCCAGCCGGGCAAGGCGGGTCGCCAATCAGCCGCGAACGAAGCGATCACCAATAGGAAGTAAAAGCACCACGCGACTCGGCTCCGGCCCCCGCGGTGTGCTCCTCCAACCAGGTAGGGAACGATCGCCGAGCGTTCCGTAATTTTCGGTGCGCGGAAAAATGGTGGCGGTTTGCGAGACACCCGCCGACCCGCCGCCTTCGCCCACACCGGATGCGAGGGAACGCTCGGCGATCGTTCCCTACCTGGTTGGGGATGCTCCGCACCGCAGTTACTTTCGGGAGTCAGTAGCTTCCTCATGTCATTCCTCACGGACAGATGTGGCAATCGCCGTCTGGCTCGCCCGCCATGCGGGATACCAGGCAGCAAGCAGGGCGGCCGGAATGATCCACAGCGGCGTGGCGAGCAGGCTGCCCCAAGGTAGATGCAGCATGATCGTCCAGCCGAAGAACGCGGGATTCACCACCCACGTGAGCACCACGGCCAGTAACAGGCCGGAAGCGAGCCCGAGCAACGTAGCAATGGCGCCAAGCATGCCGGCCTCGGTCATGAGCAACCGCTGCACTTGAGCTCGCGATGCACCCACTGCGCGGAAGACTCCGATCTCGCGCTCGCGCTCGGCGGCCAGCGTGGTCACGGAAAGGAAGATACCGGCTACCGCGACGAGGATGGCCACCGTGCGCAAAACATAAGTGACGGCGAAAGTCTGATCGAAGATGGAGAGAATACGCTGGCGCAGACCGCGATTGGAGTAGATGGCGAATTCTCCCTCGCCACTGAACTGCGCGCGGAAAGCCTCGGCAAGGGGCTCGGGGGAAGCGCCGGGGCGGAGATAGACTGCAAGCGATTGCACACGCGAATCGTTCCACCATTGCTCGAAGTTGCCTCGTGCCATGAGCATCACGCCCTGGTCCCGCGTATAGTCGGCGTAAACACCGGCGACTTCGAAGTCCGCCAGGCCGCGCGGGGTGGTGAGTTGCAGGTGATCACCGGCCTTCACGGCAAACTTGCGGGCAAAAGGCTCGGTCACCGCGATGCAGCGATCGTGGAACACGCGGTTCATCTTCGCTTCGTCATCGCCGCCGACAAATGACAGGTTGTGGCGGTACTCGCCCTGGAGCACAGCGAGGCGGGCGGTGTCGGTTTTCTGGTTCGCCTCCTTCGCGAAGCTGCACTCCAGCTCGCGGAAGGTATCCACCGCGCGCACTTCCGGGCGGGCGCGCAGCCAATCGATAGCCGCGGGCGGGATGGCGGCTTCGAGGCCGATCACTTCATTCGACGCGGGGGCGACGAAGAGATCGGCCACGATACCGTGGTGGATCCAGGCATCCACACTCGTGCGGAAGGAATAGATCATGACCATGAGCCCGATGGTCATGGCGATGGCCGCGGCGAGCGCTGCGACCGTCACGGCATTGCGATGGATCGATTGCCGGAGGTGGCCGGCGGCCAGTTGCCAGACGACACCCGCCCGATGAATCGGCGCCGCAAACAAGCCGAAGAGCCAGGTGGCCAGTGGGGCAAAAAGCGCGAACGCCGCCAGGACCAAAAAAGCGGCGACGAAACTCCACACGGGACTGCCGCCATGCAACGCGAGCCAGGAGGAACCCGCGGCCACGACCATCACACCGATGCCTATCCAGGTGAAACGCGGCACGCGGACGACCGCGCGCTCCGCATGCGCACCGAGACTGAGCGCTTGCACGGGATCGACTCGTGCCGCTTCCGCGGCGGGGAGCCATGCACCGATGAGCACAGTCCCCACTCCGAAAAAGGCCGCGACCGCAAATTGCCACGGGTCGAGCCACGTCCGGTCAATGCTTAACAGGACATAGAGCGACGAAACTGTTTTCGCGACCGCGCCGGTGAGCACCCGCGCGAGCAGCACGCCGCCCACCATTCCCACGGCAACACCGAGCACGCCGAAGACACACGCCTCGCCGAGGAAGAGGGCGCGCACCTCCCAGCGCGATGCACCGATGGACCGCAGGATGCCGATCTCCACGCGTCGCCGCGCGACGGAAGCCGAGATGGTGTTGTAAACGAGGAAGACGCCCACGAGCAACGAGACCATGCTCAGCGCAGTGAGATTGAGCTGAAAGGCGGCCAGCATGCTCTCGACCTGGAAGCTGCGCTGGCGCGGCGGCTCGGCGCGGAGATTGGGCGGCAGCAGGCGGTTGAGTTGGGTGGCGACGGTCGCCGCCTGGCGGGAATCCTCGAGGAGCAATTGCAGTGCGCTGAGGTGGCCCTGGCGTCCGAAGAGTTCCTGAGCCCAGCCGATGTCCATCACGGCGAAATTGGCCGGCATCACGCCGGTGTCGTCGCGGCTGTTGAGCAAGGCGGCCACCGTGGCGGTCTTGAGCTCGCTGTTGACCAGCACGCGCAGATGATCGCCCAGCTTGAGCTGATGTCGCGCGGCGAATTCCGGCTGCAGGGCAAGCTGACCACCGTCGCCCATCCATTGCTCCAGCGGGGGCGTGGTATCCCGTTGATTGACATCGAAAGTGCGGAAGGCCTGGCCGCTAAACAGGTCGACGCCGAGCACTTGCAGGTATTCGCCCGGCCAGTCGGGAAACGTCAGCTTGCCCTCGACGAGACCGGTGATCGCCTTCACTCCCGGCTGCTGCGCGAGCAGCGGCCAGAGCGTTTCGTCCACGTCGCCGCGCACTTCGAGATGAGCTTTCCCGGCCACAAGATCGATGCCCGCGGCAAAGGAGCGATGCGCGCTGTGATTGGCAATCTGGATGGCCAGATAGACCGCGACACCCAAAGCCACGCTCAGGACATTCAGCACCGCCAGCAGCCGGTGCCGCTGCAGATGGCGCACGACGTGCCAGAGGAAGATGCGCGGGAATTGAGCGGACATTGCAGATCGACAAAGTCGAGGCAACACGCAGGAGCGCGTCCCTCAGACCTACACCATCGAGCCAAGCTGCGAAGCCGCTTGCAGGGCCTTTTGCAGTTTGGCGATGGCCACGGCGTTGCGCAGTTTGCGCCCCTCGGAATCGGTCACGTAGAAGGCATCGATGGCCGCGCCTTTTTCGGTCGCAATGCGGGAGAGGGCGATCTGCACATTGGTCTCCGCGAAGGCGCGCAGCAGGCGGTAGAGCAGGCCGAGCCGATCCGGTGTCTGGATATCCACCAGGGTGTAGACCGGGTGCGCGTCGTTATCGATGACGATGCGGGTCGGGAAATCGATCTCCTGCGAAAGCTGGCCACCACGTTTCTTCCGCTTTTCCAACAGGGCACTGAAGTCGAAATTCTCGTCCTCCAGCGATTGCAGCAGGCGCTTCTCGACCAGCGCCGGCTCGGTCTGGTCGGTCAAAGCCTCGAAGCTCGTGTTGCACACGCGGAAGATATCGAGCACGAGATTGTCCGTGCGGGTGAAGACGTCGGCGCTGAGGATGTTCAATTGCGCCACGGAGAGCGAACCGGCGATGCGCGCCAGCAACGCCTTGCGATCCCAGCCGCAGAAGAGAAATTCGCTGTGCCCGCGATTGGGATGCGAAATCCACTTCAACGCCGGGGCGAGCGCCGAGCGTCCGTCGCCGTTGTGCACCTCGAGGAAGTTGCGGAAGAGGCGAATATGATCCGCCACCTCGGCCACGCTATAGGTCTGGAAATAGCGTTCGGGCATGTGCTCGAAATGCGCGTCGATCTCCTCGCGGAACTCGTTCGGGAGCTTCTTGCGCACGAGCCCGCGCAGCTCTTCACGCTCGATGGTGCGCTGCCGGTAAAAGGCTTCGCCATCGGCGAGATAAAGCGTGGTGCTGCGGTAGAGCTGCCAGACGAGCGCTTCCTTCCAGTCCGACCAATTTTCGTCCCCGGTCCCCTGCCCGTCGGCCAGAGTGAGCAGCATGAGGGCATCGAGGTTCGCCTGGTTTTTGATCAGGCCGCCAAACTCCGCGATGGTGGCCGGATCCTCCAGGTTCCGTCGCTGCGCGGTCATGGAGAGGAGAATATGATTGTCCACCAGCAGCACGAGCGACTTGCGCTGCTCGGCCGTGAGCTGGAGACGTCGCGAGACTTTCTGCGCGAAGAGCGCGCTGGCCTCGGCATGCACCTTCGCATTGGCCGCCTTGCCCGTGTCATGCAGGAGCATGGCAAGGTAGAGCACCGCAACGTTCTCGAGTTTCTGGAAGAGCTTCCGGTACTCGGCAAATCTCGGTTCCTCGGTATCGACCAGCATGTCGAGTTTCTCTACGCAGACGAGCGTGT
Organism: Chthoniobacter sp.; assembly: GCA_041287745.1. Classification (GTDB taxonomy): domain Bacteria; phylum Verrucomicrobiota; class Verrucomicrobiia; order Chthoniobacterales; family Chthoniobacteraceae; genus Chthoniobacter. The sequence goes on from JBGGMZ010000316.1 coordinate 21,539, forward strand.
GCTCATCCGCCGTGTAACGGTGGAAGAACTCGTGCTGCACGAGGCATGTGAGCTGGCCGAACTCCGGGATATAGCGCCCGAGAAAATCGACCTCGTGCATGGCCCGGAAGACTTTGCCGACCTGCCCCTTGCGCGAGCAGATGGCGAGGAATGTCTCGCGGGTGGAGCGGGCGTACTGGAAAGTGCGGTCCACGAGATGGAGACGGCGGCGGACGAGTTGGGCCAGCTCGGGACTGATTTCCAGCGCCCGCTGCTGCATGTGCTGGAAGAGGCGCATCATGCGCGCCGGCTCCTGGTTGAAGACGTTCGAAGACTCCGCGTAGATCAGGCCGTCCTGCGCGTAAAAGCCATCAAACTCCTCGCCCTTCACTGTCTTGGGCTTGCGCAGCATACCGAGGATGCCATTGCGCTTCTGCGAGCGGATCGTGCTGAGGGAGAGACGCTCCGAAAGCAGCTCGGTAATGGAAAAAATCGTGCGCGCCTGCTGGTAGTAGTCACGCATGAAGGCCTCGCTGCGGCGCAGAATATTCTTCTGCGGGTAGTTCAGCTTATTCGCGATCTGCACCTGCTGGCTCATGATGATGACATCGGTCGAGCGCTTGTTCAGGTAGTGCAGTTCCGTGCGGATGCGCAGGAGGAAATCGTAGGCTCGGTCGAGCTGGCGGCGCTCGGCTTCATTGAGCAGTTTTTTCTCTACCAGACCCGCGGTGGTCTGGACGCGTTCCTTGAAAAAGCTGATCCAGAGCAGGTTCTGGTAATCGCGCAGGCCGCCGCAGCCGTTCTTGATATTCGGCTCCTGGAGATAAACCGTCCGGCCAAATTTCTCGTGCCGCTCGGCCTGGTTTTCCACGCGCTGGGTGATGTACTGCTCCACGCAGGGCGCCACGCACTTTTCCTCGAAGGTCGTGCGGAATTTCGTGAATAGATCCTCGTTGCCCGCGATGAACCGTGCCTCGAGCAGCGCCGTCTTCGACAGCATGTCTTCGTTGGCATTTTTAATCGCCTCGGAGATGGAACGCGTCGAGTGGCCGACTTTGAAGCCCACATCCCAGAGCATGTAAAGGATGTGCTGCACGATGTCATTCAAGCGGGGATCGAGCTGCTTCTTCGTTTCATCGTGAAGAAACATGATGTCCACATCGCTGAAGGGATTGAGCTCGCCGCGGCCGTAGCCACCGAGCGCCACGAGGGCAAGCTGGGGCAGCGGGGTATTGCGATGGGCCTCCTCCACGGCTGCGTCCAGCAAATGGCGCAGCACGATATCCACGAGGCTGGCGCGCTGGGCGCAGATCTCGCGTCCGCCGCCGCCGCTGTAGTGCTTCAGGCGGATGCGGTGATTCTCGATCTTGAGGAACTTCTTGTAGAGCGAGAGCAGGTCGGCCGAGTTCAGCTCACCTTGCGAGCGAAGCTGCTGCTCGGCGTGCGCGAGGACTTTTTCGCGGTGACGGAGCGTAGTGACTGGCGGTGACATCGGGCAGAATCGCGAGAAAGTGCGGCGAAAGCCTCGCCGACACAAGCCGCAATCACTTCAAATTGATACCGTGGTGCTTCATCTTGCTGTAAAGCGTGGGGCGGTGAATACCGAGAATCTCGGCGGCTTTTTTCTTGTTGCCGTGCGCCTGGGTGAGCGCCTGGAGGATAGCCTGCTTTTCCTGGTCCTCCAGATTGAGGGTGGTGACGGCTGGACCGTTCCTGGCTTCTTGCAGGGCAGCAGGGAGTTGGATCTCGCGGGGCAGCTCCTTGAGAGTGATGATGGATTGATCGGCGAGGACCACGCTGTATTCGATGGCGTTCTGCAACTCGCGCACGTTGCCCGGCCAGGAATAATTCTGCAGGCGCTCGAACGCCTCGGGATCGAGAGTCGGCTCGGCCTTGCCCAATTGTTTGGCAAAGCGGGTGAGGAAAACGGAAACGAGCGCGGGAATATCCTCCCGCCGATCGCGCAGGGGTGGGATCTCGATTTGAAACGTATTCAGCCGGTAGTAGAGGTCCTGCCGCAAGGTGCCAGTGCGCACCGCCTCGGCGGCGTTGCGATTCGTGGCGGCGACCAGCCGGAAGTTCGCCGGGATCGTCTTCGTGCTGCCCAGCCGGCGAAACTCGCGCTCCTGCAACACCCGTAGGAAGCGAGTCTGCAACTCCACGGGCATCTCGGCAATTTCGTCGAGAAAGAGCGTGCCATTGGAGGCCTCGGAGATCATGCCGGGGAAATCGGTCATCGCCCCGGTGAAGGCGCCTTTCGTGTAACCGAAGAGCTCCCCCTCGATCATATTCGTCGGAAACGCGGCGCAATTGAGCTTCACCATGGGGCCATCGGCCCGGCGGCTCAGCCGATGGATCTGGTTGGCCAGCACCTCTTTGCCCACGCCACTCTCACCGAGCAGGAGCACATTCGCATCCGTGGGCGCAAAGCGCTCAACGAGGTCGCGCACATTGCGCATGGAACGGCTCTGGGACACGGGGGCAAGCTGGCGCTCGGCATGCTCGAGACGTCGGGAGAGCTCCTGCTTTTCCTCGCGCAGCGTTTCGGCCTCGCGCTTGAGCTGGCGCTGCTCGATGGCCCGGGTGATGAGGCTGAGCAGTTCCTCGACCGCGTAGGGTTTGGAGATGAAGTGGAAAGCGCCCTGCTTGATCGACTCGACGGCGTTGCTCAGGGAATCGTTGGCCGTGAGGATGATCACGGGCATCTGCGGCAGTTCGCCCTTTAGCTCTTTCAGCACGTCAAGCCCGTCGCCATCCGGCAACCCGAGATCGAGCAAGACCAGGTCCGGCCTGAACTTGCGAACCACCGCCAGGCCGGCTGTCGCCGTGTGGGCAAGCTGCGGCTCGTAGCCATGCCGGGTGAGCAACGCCTCCAAAGTGAGGAGGACTGGTCGCTCATCGTCGATGACGACGATCTTATGACG
>JBGGMZ010000317.1:0-6001 GCA_041287745.1 Chthoniobacter sp.
AGGTCGGCCTCGGCGAGATGGGAGTTCACGACCTCGACCGGAATGCTGCCCGGCGCCTCGACGATGGTGAAGTCGCGCAGGAAAATGTGGGGCCGATGTAGCGCCACGACCGCCGGCGAGACTGCCTCATCCCGCGCCTCCTCGTCGAAATGAAAGACTGCGACTTTGCCCGCCGCGACCGGCTCCTCGGCGCCGCAAAAGTCCCGCTCGAAAAGCGTATTCAGCAGAGCGGATTTTCCAGCGCCCTCCAAGCCCAGTACGGCAAAGGTGAAGGACTCGCGCAACCCCGCATGGGCAATGCGCAGGGCAGCCTGCGTGCTTTCCGACGCCTCCGCGTCAGCCGCGAGCCGCTGGAGTGAATAGAGCCCGGTGCCGACCTGCGCGCGGAGCTGGAAATACGCGTCGCCGATCATGTCCGCCCGGGACCGTCGTGCCTAGGGTTTGGCCGCAGGCGCCGGCGTCGCCGGTTTGGCCGCAGGAGTCGCCGTGGTTGGCGCAGGAGTCGCCGGAGCGGGCACCGCCGTGGCGGCCTCGGAGTCCGCCGGTTTCGCCGGCGGCTTCGGCGTGCCTTTCGGCTTCGGCGCGGCCGGTCGGTCCATGGCCAGCAACTCGGAGACGGTGACAAACTTGAATCCCTTGGCCAGCAGCGCATCGAGCGTCTCCGGCATCGCATCGATCGTGGACTTGTGAATGTCGTGCGAAAGGATGATGGAGCCGCTCACCGCGTGCTTGAGGATCTCGCTCTTCACGTGCTCGGCATTACGGATCTTCCAGTCGAGCGGGTCGACATCCCAGAGGATGACCTTGTAGCCCCAGTTGCCATGAGCCCAGTTGGCCTGGCGCTGGGTAAAGGCGCCGTAGGGCGGGCGCATGATCTTCGGCGTGACGCCGCAGGCGGCAATGATGGCGTCGTGCGTCTTCTGCAGTTGGTCGTGCACGGCCGCGTCGGTCATCTTGTTGAGCTGCGGGTGCGACCACGAGTGGTTCGCCACTTCATGTCCCTCTTCAGCGATACGCTTGACGATAGCGGGAAACTCTTCCACGCACTGGCCGACGAAGAAGAAGGTCGCGTGGATCTTGCGCTGCTTGAGCATGTCGAGCAGGCGGGGCGTGTTCACGCCGTGCGGACCGTCGTCGAAGGTCATGGCGATGTAGGGGCCATCGACGTGGCACTCGGAGTAGATCATCTTCTGAGTGGGTGTGCCGGGAGGCGCGGCCGGTGTGGCGGAGGCAACGGGTGTCGCCGGGGCAGGCGTCGCCGCAGGCGCGGGTGCTGGAGTCGCGGCGGCCGGGGCCGGGGTGGCCTGCGGAGCGGGTGTGGCCTTTTTGGCGGCGGCAGCGTGCGCGCCATGAGGCAGGAGGACGACAACGGAGAGGCCGATGGCAGCGAGACCGGCAATGACGGCGAGCGAGAGACGTTGCATGAGAGTTGGGATGTTTAACGCAGGACTACGTGTCGGGAAAGCGCGATTAGGGAGGTCAAAAGATTAGACAAATTGGCGGCCTAACCGCAAGGCACCAAAGACACCTGAGGATAAGAATCGTTCATCACAGCCGGTGCACGCAAATTTCTCGGGTCTCAAATTGGGGAAATGCGCGCGCGTTCCCGGGAGCACTACTCGCCCTTCAACCCGTCGCCGTTCCGCCGCCGTTCAAGGATCGGACCCGAAGATTTAACCGCAGAGGCGCAAAGGGCGCAGAGAGAGCGCAGAAGCATGAGAGATGGAAAGGACGTGCCGTTTTTCCTCTGCGGCCCTCTGCGTTCTCCGCGCCTTTGCGGTTAATTCCGCCCGCCCAGCAACACGCTGCCTAGTCGACAAACCGCTCCAGGATCACCCCCAGCTTCTGCACGGTCTCCGCGGGCCAGTAGCTGCGGTCGGTGATGAGGGCGGTATCGAGGGCACGATGCTCGGGATAGGTCGGCTCCGTGGGAATCTGCGGGACGACTCGGGCGAGGATTTGCTTCGCGGCGCTGGCATTGGCGTGCAGGTGCGCGACCACGGCATCGGCGGTCACCGGCTCCTCATCCACTTTCCAGCAGTCGTAGTCGGTGATCATGGCCATGGTCGCCACGGCGATCTCCGCTTCCCGCGCCAGGCGGATTTCGCCGAGATTCGTCATGCCGATGACGTCAAAGCCCAGCTTGCGATGCGTCTCGGATTCCGCGCGGGTGGAAAAGGCCGGCCCATCCATGTTCACATAGGTGCCACCATTGTGCACCGGCAGGCCGAGCTCGCGCGCGGCGTTGGCGATGAACTGCCGCAAGGGCGCGGAAGTGGGATCGGCAAAGCTGACGTGTGCCGCGATGCCATTGCCGAAAAAGGTGTGCGCCGGCCCCTGGCTGGTGCGGTCGAAGAATTGCGAGGGCAGCACGATGTTCCGCGGCGCGTACTGCTCCTGCAGGGAGCCGACCGCGGTGACGCAGAGCAGCCAGCGGACATTGAGCGAGCGCAGCGCGTAGATATTTGCGCGGTGATTCAGCTCATGCGGCAGGATGCGGTGCCCACGCCCGTGCCGCGGCAGAAAATAGACCTGCCGGCCATGGATCTGGCCGCCGGTGATGACATCGGACGGCGGGCCAAACGGCGTCTCCACCGTGTGCTCCGTGATGTCAGTGATTCCGTCGATCTGGTAAAGGCCGCTGCCGCCGATAATGCCAATGGCTGGTGCTGTCATTGCGATGTTTGAAGTTCGATGTTTGATGTTCGATTTGGCCCACGGCGACAACCACTAAAAAGCAACGAAGCGATGGAATCAGCCACGGATGCACACGGATAAAGCAATCCAGGGCGAAGCGGCAGCTGTCGCGATGCGCTCGTGCCCAAGCTCCTGCTTGGAAATGCCTATGTCTTCGAAGCTCCAGCTTCGTCGTGGCAGCGTGGCCAACCCGCAGACGCCCCCGCCGTGCGAAGCAGAGGTTGCCGTCGGCCTCCGCCGCCGCTCTTCGGGCAGCCTGAAGGCTGGCCTCTCGCTCCGCTCGGGTCACCCCCCAAGTGCATTCCCAAGCAGGAGCTTGGAAACGAGCGCACGAATTCGCATGTTCTCCGGATCTCTCTCCCATCCGTGTTTCATCCGTGTTTCATCCGTGCCCATCCGTGGCTCAATTTGCATCGTTCCGGCTGAAAGCGCACCGAAACTCAATCTTGCAGAGGGTTTGACCACGGATTTCACGGATGACACGGATTTTCCGGTTTCCGCGAACCAGCCGGAAAAGCCCCTGATCCCCTGCCCTTTCCGCCCCCCGGATCGAGGTTTGACGCCACCTGCCCCGGGTGAGACACTCGACACACCCCCAAGACTTATGAAACGCCTGCCACTTTACCTAGCGCTAGCGTGCGGCATTCTCCCCATGGCCCGGGCCGAAGAGGCAGCTCCGTCGGAACGCATCCGCGAAGGCGAAGCGCGGCAGCAGCAATTGCGCGGGGATGCGCAGAAGCTGGTCGATCAACTCGATACCATGCTGGACGAGTATCAGCGCAACGCGCTGGGGGGCGACGATACCAAGACGGTGCAGACTTTGCGAGACTCGCTGGCCCGGCTTTCGCTCGATGAGATGAAGCAGGTGATCGATCTGCTGGAGAAGGCGCGCGTGACGACCGATGCCGGCGTGGCGAAGCAGCGCGTGGCCGATGCCTATAGCAGCCAGAAGGCGATCCTCGCCCAGATGAGCAAGCTGCTGGCGGATCATCAGCGCGACCAGCAGGCAGCCGAGCTTGCCCAGCAACTCGCACAACTGGCCGAGCGGCAGGCGGTGAATTTGCAGAATGGCATCAATGTCGGCCAATGGTCGGGCGACAAGAAGCCGGAGAATTTCGAGGCCGCGATGGAGGCGAATCTCAAGGGTCAGCAGGCCGAGCAAGCGGCGATTGCCGACGAGCTCAAGGTGCTCGCCCAGCGCGTGGCCACCTTTGCGAAGGACCCGGAAAATGCCGAGCACGCCGACCGGTTCAAGAAAGGGCTGGAGGCGATTGCGAAAGTGCAGCCCAACGTGGAGCAGGCCGCTGCGGCGCTGAAGGACGGCCAGCTTTTCAAGGCCGTGGGGGATGAAAAGAATGCCCGCGATGCCATGCGCCGGCTGGCCAAGGACATCGCACCGCCGCCGGAGCGTGCAGAAGCCTTGCGCACAGCGGCAAAGGAGGTCGCGAAGGCGATCGAGGATCAAAAGGAGATCGCCAAGGACACCGCCAAGGCAGCGGGCGAGAAGGATTTCGATAAGTGGCTGGACGAGCAGAAGAAGACGAGTTCGAAGCTGGCCAAGATGTCGCGCGAGCAGGCGCGCAAGGACCCGCACCTGCAGTCGCAGTTCAAAGCGCAGCAGAACGGCAAAGCCGAGCAAATGGCTGAGCAGGAAAACAAGCAGGGTGAGCTGGCAGCGCGGAGCGATGAACTTGCCCAGAACCTGGCCAAGACCGCCCCCGAGGCGGCGCGCGATGTGAAGGCCGCCACGGACAAGATGCAGGAAGCGCGCGGGGCGATGAACGACAAGAACGGCGAGGCGGCGAAGAAGAACGCGCAGGATGCGCTGGCCGCGTTGCAGATGGCCGATGCGAAACTGCAACAGGAGCTGGCCAAGGCCGAGGCGCTGGCGGGGAAATCGGGCGACCCGGTGAAGGATTTGCAGGCGCTGCAGCAGCAGGCCCAGATGCTTGCGCAGCAGCAGGCCGCGGCGGCGATGAATCCCGACAAGGCCGCCCAGCCCGCGCTGGCGCAGAAGGTGAATGAACTCGCCAAGCAGGCCGCCGCGCAGGCGCCGATGGCGGCGCAGGCCGCACAACAGGCAGCTCAACAAGCCCAGCAGGCGGCACAAGCCGCGCAGGCCGGACAGCCCGCTGCAGCGGCGCAAGCCCAGCAGCAGGCGGCGCAGAATCTCGCCCAGGCCGCGCAGCAAATTGCCCAACAAGCACAAGCCCAGCAGCAGCAGCAGGCCGCGCAACAGGCTCAGCAGCAGCTCGCGGATATCATCATCGCCGAGCAGAATTTGCAGGTGGAGACGGCAAAGAGCGCGACGCTCGCAGCGAAGAAGAAGATGGCCAAGGCTTCGGATTTCAAAGGCCAGGCGCCCAAGCAGGCGGAGATCGTCCAGCAGACCGCAGCCTTTGAGGAGACCCTCCCGCCCGATGCGCCCGCAGTGAACTCGGCACTCAATGCCGCACAAGCGGCGATGAAGGACGCACAGGTGGCGCTGGAAAAACCGGAAGTGGACCCGGCGAAATTTGGCGAGGCCCTCGCTCTGGAAAAGCTGGCTGCGGCGCAAAGCGCGCTCCAGGCCGCGGCAGCACAGGCCCAGATGGCGATGCCCCAGCAGCAGCAGCAGGCGGCCCAGCAGGCTGCCGCCCAGCAAGCAGCAGCGGCGCAGCTCGCGCAGGCGCAACAGCAGGTGGCTCAAGCCAACCAAGTTTTGCAACAAGCACAGCAGACGGGCAAGCCAGCCGCCGCGCAACAACAAGCCGCGCAACAGGCGGCGGCCCAGCTCGCCAAGGCTGCCGCGCAAGCGCAACAAGCGGCAGCGCAAATCCCGCCCGGGAACAATCCCGCGCAGCAGGCCGCGCAGGCTGGAGCACAGGCTGCGGCTAAAGCCGCCGTCCAGGCCGCCGCGCAAAATCTTCCCGGTGCACAAGCACAGGCCCAAGCCGCGCAACAGGCGCTGGCCCAAGCGCAGACGGCCATGGCTCAAGCACAGGCGGGCCTCACTGCGGCCAATGGCACTCCGGGGATGCCGATGCCTTCGGGCAGTCCCTCTTCGTCACCGTCGAACAAACCGGGGCAGAAGCCAGGGACCATGCCGGGCAAGACGCCCGGAAAACCGAACGGCCAGCCCGGGACGGAAGCGGCGGAGGAATATCAGCCGCCGACTGGCAACGAGACCGCGCAGGTGCAGACGCGTGACGTGGCAAGCCGCAAAGCGGCTTTCACCGCGCTACCCGCTCGCGAACGCGCAGTGATCGAGCAGGCGCAGTCGGAAAAATATCCCGAGGAATACGGGGCGCAGGTCGAGCAGTAT
>JBGGMZ010000318.1:0-7235 GCA_041287745.1 Chthoniobacter sp.
GGAGCCTCGAGCTCCCCGGCGCCAGCGCGTGCTGCCGGTAATTTCGCTCCGTGATTTAAGCGGCGGGCAAAGCGCCACTACGTGCTTCGCGGGAGGATGCAGCAGAGCGATAGCGAATGATCACCACTGCAATCCAGCTTCAACTTCCCGCCCGCGACCTCGGTTCGTGCTTCGAGGATTCGCCGGGGCCATGAGTCCGCGGAGGGGAGTTCCGGTTCCCTCGGCACCGTCCGTGCGCGAATGTTCAACGTCAGCTCACTCGTCTCGGCGGTAATCGTGACCTCGATCTCCCGGACTGACTGCATGCCGGTTAGCAGAACCAGTCCCTCCCGGCTGATTTCATAGAGCGCGTGAGCCGTCGCCGGTGCGAGGGCCAGTGCCGGATCGCAGACTAGTTGACAAGGCAACCGCTGGGAAAAACGCTGACAGAGCGTGGAGAGCTGATCGAGCAATTCAACCGGTTCAAAATCGGCAGGCGCCAGGGAGCCGACGATATCTTGCAGCTCTGTCATGGCCTGTTGGAACTCCACCTTGAGAGTACCGGCATTGGCTGCTTCGGGATGTCCATCGGAGGCGAGCCTCCGGGCGTGAAGCCCGATGAAAATGTGCAGCGCGTTCAGGCTCTGGCAGATGGAATCGTGCAGTACCTGGCGCAGCCGGGCTCGCTCCTGATCCGCCGCCGCGAGCGCTTCCCTGTCGAGCGCCTGTTTTGTCGTCACAACGGTCTCCTCCAGTGCGCCAGGAACGTGTGCGACCGGATGTTATCAGCAGGGGGAACTGAATCGTAGAAAAGACTCATGAGCGAGTTTCGCACCCATAGGCTGAACCGTCGCGCACGGCAACAACAACCCCGTTGTCGTTCATCGCATCCGTGGAAATGGAGGAACAAGCATCCGTGTTTTCATGCGCTCTTTTTCTCTTCAAATGCGATGTCCTCTATGTGGGATCTTCTATAACCGCTCAACTCGCCAACCAGCCTATCGTCAATTCAGCTGCATCGAACCCGGAAGGAAAATCGTCTTCAAAAAAGCGCATTTTGCTAGTCGATGATCATCCGGGTTTTCGACGTGGATTGACCGCCATCCTGCGCGAGAAGGAAGGTGAGTATGAGGTCTGTGGCGAAGCGCAGGCAGCTCCCGCAGCGTTGCATGCCATGCGCCAATCGAATCCCGATTTTGCTATTCTCGATATCTCGCTTCCCGGAGCCAACGGCATCGAACTCATCAAGATGATGCTGGCCGAGCAGCCGAGCCTGCGAATTCTGGTGCTATCGGCGCATCAAGAAAACACCTACGCCCTGCGGGCCATGCGCGCCGGGGCTCGTGGCTACATCATGAAGTCGGAAGCCTTGGAAACGATCCCCATGGCCATCGACAAAATTGCCGCGGGAGGAATCTATCTCAGTTCCACCTACAGCGATCGGCTCGTTTTCCAGGCGATCAATTCCGATACCAAAGAAGACGATTCCCCGGTTGCCTCGCTGTCCGATCGCGAACTGGAGGTCCTGGCGCTGCTGGGCAAGGGGCACGGCACGCAGGGGGCGGCGGATATCCTGCATCTGAGCGCGAAGACCATCGAGACCCACCGCATGCATATCAAAGAAAAGCTCGGCCTTTCGGGCGCCCGCGAGCTGGTGCGTTTCGCGATCGAGTGGTATACGGCCGAGCAGGAGCGGGCAGGCGCGCAGTAGTGGGAAGTGGGGCAGGCGGAACGCCGGCCATGTTAATTCGCCCGCATTCTGTCCCGGAGGGACAGCAGAAAGCGGCCGAGGAAATTGAGGTCGATTCGGTGCGACAGCACGATTAGATCATGCCATGACTCCCCAAGATTCCCAAGCGCCAGACTCCGCCGAAACGCGGATGATTGAATTGAAAGCGGAAGTCAACGAGCTTACGGCGCGCCTGGGAGAAGCCCGGCCCTATTCGTTGGAGTTCGAAGAGAAAAAAGCGAAATAGTCATGATGTCTCGTCCGAGCGAACCCTCTGACCCTTCCAGGGAGTTGGAGGCGTTGCGCCCGGAAGTCACGCGCCTGCAGGAGGAGAATGCGCGCTTGCGCACGCAGCTCGAGCAATTGCAGCGCAGCAGCATAGCGGCGGAGCAAGGCCGGCGCGGGGCCTTGAACCTCATGGAAGATGCGGTCGCTGCGGAAGGGCGCTGGCGGACGAGCGAGGAGAAATATCGCACGCTTTTCGAGTCGATCGACGAGGGATTCTGCCTCCTGGAGCTGATCTGGGACGCGAAGGAGGAATCGATCGTCGATTACCGTGTGCAGGAAGCAAACAAGGTCTTCGAGCGGCAGATGGGGATCGAGAATGCCCGGGGGAAGCTGGCCAGCGAGATCGGATTGGAGGCGGATGGCGATCTGCTCAACGCCTACGGCCCCGCGTTGCGCCGAGGGCAATCCCGCCGCGTGGAAAATTTCAGCAGGAAGACCGGGCGGTGGTACTCGGTTTACGTCTCGCGGATCGGCGACGAGAGCAGCCGGCTGGTCTGCGCCGTGTTCGGCGACATCACCGAGCGCAAGCAGGCGGAAGGCCGGCAAGCCTTTTTGCTCAAGGTAAGCGACGCATTGCGACCGCTGGTCAACCCGTTGGAGATCGAGAAAACCGTCTGTCGGCTGCTGGGCGAGTATCTGGCGGCGGACCGTGTCGCCTACTGCGAAATCCTGCCGAGCGGGCAAGCTGTAGTGACGGAGGGCGGCTGGAGCCGCGCGGGCGTGCAATCGATCAAGGGGATGTACGAGGGAAAGGATTTCGGAACGTTTTTCGAAGTCATGGAGAGCGGCAAAGTCGCCACGATCGACGATGCGCTTGCCGGCTCCGGGCTTTCCCCAGAGACTTATGAGCGCACTTGGGGCCGTATAGGGCTCAGAGCGGCGATCTCGTGTCCTTTCTTCAAACAAGGACACTTGGCGGCGATCTTTTACGTCCACTCGCTGGCCCCGCGGCACTGGTCGGAGATCGAGATCGCGCTGGTCGTGGAACTGGGCGAGCGGACGTGGGAGGCGCTGGAGCGAGCCCGGGCTGAGGAAGCTTTGCGGAAGAGCGAAGAGAAACTGCGGGCGGTGGCCAATGTGACGCCCGACCTCCTGTGGAGCAGCGAAGCCACCGGGGAGACGACTTGGTACAACCAGCGCTGGCTGGAGTACACCGGCCAGAGCTACGAGGAGGCGATTGGATCAGGCTGGACGGACGCCATTCATCCCGACGACCGCGAAGGATCGGAGTGCCGCTATCGCGAGGCGGTGGAGCAACGGAGATCTCTCGAGCAGGCGCACCGCCTCCGCGGCGCCGATGGTCAGTACCGCTGGTTTCTCTGTCGCGCCGAGCCGCTGCTCGACGAGCAGGGACGCGTCGTGAAGATGTATGGCGCTGCAGCCGACATTCATGAGCTGCGCGAGACGGCGGAACAATTGCGCGTGGGCGAGGAGCGTTTCCGCGTTGCCCTCCACGCGGCGGGCATGGCGGCGTGGGACTATGATGTGGTGGGCAACCATGTGGTCTGGAACGAGCAACACTTCCGCCTGCTCGGCCTGCCGATGGACCAAGCGCCGAGCGACCCGGAAGATTTTTTCCGCTCTGTACACCCGGAGGACGAAGCGCGCGTCCGCGAGGAAATGCGCCGCGCCATCGAGGAGACGGGCGTGTATCGCGCGGATTTCCGCATCGTCCGGGCGGATACCAACGAGGTGCGATGGATGAGCGGCTACGGCCGGGCGATCCAGCAGGGTGAGAGCCGGACGGAGCGCCTGACGGGAGTGATGATCGACATTACCGAGCAGGAGGAATCCAAGGCTCGGCTGGCGGCGGCGCAAGAGCGGCTGCGCCTGGTGGTGGAAAGCGCGCTGGAGCATGCCATCGTGGCGATGGACAAACAGCGTCGCGTGACGAGCTGGAATGCCGGCGCGGAGCGCATCCTCGGCTTCACGCGGGAGGAGATGATGGGCCAGATGGCCGATGTGATTTTCACGCCGGAGGATCGCGTGGCGGGGGTGCCGGCAAAAGAGTCGGAAGGAGCGCTGACGGAAGGCCGCGCCAACGACAACCGCTGGATGCAACGCAAGGATGGGAGCCGCTTCTGGGCGAATGGCGCGATGGTCCCCATGCGCTCGCGGCCGGATGGGGAATGGGTCGGCTTTGTGAAGATTCTCCGCGACGAAACCGCCATGCGGGAAGCTCAATTGGCGCTGGAAGACAGCCGCGAGCAGCTCTGGCAGGCCTTGAAGGAAAACGAAAGTGCCCGGGCCGAGGTGGAGGCCGCCAGCGCGGCCAAAGATCGCTTTCTAGCCATGCTTTCCCACGAGTTGCGCACGCCGCTCATGCCGATCCTGACCGCGACTCATGTGCTGGAGCGCATGCCCAATCTTTCGGAGCAGGTCCGCGAGACGATTCGCATGATTCGGCGCAACCTGAAGATCGAGGCTCAATTCATCGATGACTTGCTGGATGTGACCCGCATCACGAGCAGCAAATTTGAGATCATCCGCGAGGACGTGGATGTGCACGAGGCGGTGCGGCAGGCAGTGGAAGTCAGCGAAGGTGACTTGCATGGCAAGGAGATGCAGCTGACGGTGGCGCTCGAGGCTACGCGGCATCACCTCATGGGCGATTTCGCCCGGATTCAGCAGGCATTCTGGAATCTGCTGAAGAACTCGGCCAAATTCACCCCAAAGGGCGGGCAGATCCGGGTGCATTCCTGGAACGAGGGGGAAGACCTCTTCGTCGCGGTGACGGATACCGGCATCGGCATCCCGGAGGACGCACTCAGCAAGATTTTCGATGCTTTCACTCAGGCGAGCCCGGAAATTCCCCGGAAATTTGGCGGCTTGGGACTGGGACTGGCCATCGCCAAGGCGGCGATCGACGCGCATGGCGGTCACATCCAGGTGGCCAGTGCCGGTCCGGGAGCCGGAGCGACCTTTACCATCCGGTTGCCCATCCTGCCTTCCCAGCCATGAGTGACCCGCATCATCCTTCTCTGATGCATCGAATCAGACACGCCCCTGAGTGACGAAATGCGAAAAAGATAAGTTATGAATGAAGGTGCCCCGAACCATCTCCACATTCTGCTCGTGGAGAATCATGAGGATAGCCGGCGATATCTGGCCATGTATCTGGAGGGGGTGGGGCACCATGTGACCACTGCCGCGACCGTGGGGGAGGCCCTGACGGCGGCTCCCGAGGGAGAGTATGACGTCCTGCTCTCCGACATCGGCCTCCCTGATGGGGACGGCTGGCAACTCCTGCGCGATGCGCACTTTTCCCACCCCATTTTTGCCATTGCCATGAGCGGCTTTGGCATGAACTCCGATCGCGAGCGCAGCAAGCAGGCCGGCTACCGCCGCCACCTGCTCAAGCCCATCGATATCGAAAAGCTCGACGTCATCCTGGCCGAGGCGGCGGAAGAGGCCCACGCCGGGGGGTAACCTGGACGGCGGATTCGGCTACTCTTTGAGCAATTCCTGACAGGCGGTCTCGCATCGCCGGCAGGCTTCCGCGCAGATCGCACAGTGTTTCATGTGCGGCGCATGCTTCTCACATTCCTGCGCGCAGATCCGGCAGGCATGCGCACACGCGCGCAGCTGGGCGCCCACGAGCTCGCGGTCGGTGGCGGTGAGGCGCGTGACGATTCTCGCCGTGGCGAGACAGATATCCGCGCAGTCGAGATCTGTGCGGATGCAGGCGACCTGTTCGGCCACTTTCTCTTCGCCGAGACACGCGTCCGCGCAGGCATTGCAGGCCTCCGCGCAGGAATAGCAGGCGGTGATGCACTCCACCGCCCGGGTATGATCGCTTGCCGGATCGAAGGGGTGCGCTTCGAACATCTGTTTGATGTAACTCATGAACTCCTTTCGTGGTGGTGAAGTCTTTTGCGTGGCTGGCATTCCCCTCAGCGACTGGATCAGGAGAAAGCCTGATGTCCGTTTGGGAGGCGCTTTGATGGATGCGAAGCGATTGCAGTCCGCAAAGCTGCCTCGGCGGTTCAATTAACACGCTAAGACTAGACCGCTAAAAATAAACAGATTGTGTCATTGCTAATATCGCCGCTAACCTTTCGCTATGTCCTCACTCGAAGCATTTCTTAATCACCCCATCGAAACGCTGGAACGAGCGTTGCACATTCGCCGGCAGATAGATCAGCTCAACGAGGTTCTGAAGGGGCTGTTCGGTCCTACACCGGTGTCGTTGGCGGGCATCCAGACATCGAGTCCTGCAAAACGTGGCCGCCCTCGGAAGATAGCGAGTGATCAGGCGGTCATCGTTGAAACCAAAAAGCCGCGCAAGATGTCCGCCGCAGGGCGCGCCAGGATCGCTGCCGCGCAAAAGGCTCGCTGGGCCAAAGTGAAAGGCACCAAGTCGCCAGCGCCGGTCGAAGTTCCCCAAGAGAAAGTTTCCACGAAGAGAAAGAAGAAGCGGAAGTTGAGCCCAGAGTCTCGGGCTCGGATCGTTGCCGCGGTCAAGGCCCGGTGGGAGAAGGCGAAAAAAGCGAAGCAGTAGCGGCGCTAGTCTGCCGGAAAGCCCGGCCCTTTGAATATCTCGTTTCCGCGGAAGATCATACGCTTGATGGCCGCTTGGCCAACGATTGTGAGGTATATGCTCCGCACCGCGCTTTCGGCGTTTCTCTGCCTCGTCACTTTCTGTGGTTGCTCGCTCTTGCCGCCGCGGATCAGGACGGGTTCGCGGGCTTTTATTAGTTATTGGCCAACGAAAACAGGCGATCATCGGCTGCGCCTCGCCGTGAAGGACAATATCGACATGCAAGGGGTCGTGACCACGGCGGGTTCCGGCTATTTGCTCAAGCACGCGCCGGTGGCGAAGCAGGATGCCGCCTGTCTCGCCCTCGCACGGCAGCGGCCCGATGTGACGATCGTGGGCAAGACGAACATGAGCGAATTCGCAGTGACGCCCTCGGGGTTCAACGACTACTTCGGCACGGCACGCAATCCCTATTACCGTTTGTGGCCGCGCATTCCCGGCGGCTCTTCCAGCGGCTCAGCCGTAGCGGTGGCGGATGACCTGGCGGATGTCGCCTTTGGCTCGGATACGGCCGGCTCCGTGCGGGTGCCGGCGGCGTGCTGTGGCATCGTGGGCCTGAAGACGACGCGCGGTCTCATCTCCCTGCGTGGGGTGTATCCCGTCGACGCGCTGGACCTCGATGTCATCGGGCCCATGGGCAAAAACACCGCGATGACGGCGCGCGGGATGGAGCTTTTGCAGGCCGACCGAACAGATTCC
>JBGGMZ010000319.1:0-15497 GCA_041287745.1 Chthoniobacter sp.
CTCAAGGCGAGTGTGATGGGCTACGATTACACTCCCGCCGGAGGCAAGGGTGAGAGCGTCCATCGCGATGTCGCCTACGAACTGGAACAGTATCCCGAGGACAAGACGGAGAAGGATCTGGAGAAGCACTGCGCCCCGGCGATCCGCGGGCACATGAAGGATTTCCTCGCCGCTATCGCCCAGCGCTCGAAGCCCGTGGCCGACATCGAGCAGGGCGTCACCTCGACGATTTCCTGCATCCTCGCGAATCTCTCGCTGCAGCTCGGCCGCACGCTCACGTGGGACGCCGCCGCCGGCAAAGTCGCGGGAGACGACGAAGCGAATCGCCTGCTGACGCGCCCCTATCGCGCGCCGTGGACGCATCCTGCCGCGGATACCATTTAATACCATGCCCCTCCGTTCCTCCCTGCCCGCGCTCACGCTGGCGGCCGCGCTTCTGGCTGCCCCGCTCGCCCGTTCCGCCGATCTCTTCCCGTTCGTCCTGCCGTGGGATGATGCCAGCGCCTCCGTCACCAATATCAGCTCCTGGCTGGATAAGCCGGCCGGTGGCGCATGCTTCGTCTCGGCGAAGGATGGTCATCTCTTCGCAGGCAAAAAGCGCATCCGTTTCTTCGGCATCAACCTTGCCTTCGGCGGTAATTTTCCCACGCATGCCGATGCGGAAAAGGTGGCCGCGCGCATGGCGAAGTTCGGCATCAATTGCGTCCGCTTCCACCACATGGATACCAGCTTTGCTCCCGCCGGCTTGCTGGAGAAAGACAAGAAAACCTTCAACGCCGAATCGCTCGACCGGCTCGACTACTTCATCGCGCAGCTCAAGAAGAACGGCATTTACACGAACCTGAATCTGCACGTCGGGCTCGAGTATCCCGGCTTCCAGAAATGGCCGGGCGCATCGGGCTTCTTCAAGGGCGTGGACAATTTCTTCCCGCCCTTCATCGAGCAACAGCACGAGTATGCGCGCACGCTGCTCACTCATGTGAATTCCTACACCGGCAAGGCTTACATCGACGAGCCCGCCGTGGCCCTCATCGAGATCAACAACGAGAACGGCCTCATGATGGAGTGGAACAACGGCACGCTCGATCCGATGCCCGATCCCTTTGCCGCCGCGTTTCAAAAGCAATGGAACGAGTGGCTCACCAGGAAGTACGGCACGCAGGAAAAGCTGGCCGCGACGTGGGACCCCGGCGCCGAACCGTTCGGGCAGGAGATGCTCAAAGCGGAAAAGAACGCCTGGAACTTCGAGCACCATGACGAGGCGAAAGCGGAGTTGAATTTCGAGGCGGGGGAAGGCGCGGCTGGCGAGACCATGCACGTGCATGTCACCCAACCCGGTCGCGAAGGTTGGCACGTACAGGTCGGGCAGGCCGGCATCGCCTTTGCCGAGGGGAAGACTTACACGGTGAGCCTCCGCGCCAAGGCCGATGCACCGCGGAAGATCAATGTGACACTCAGCCAGGCGCACGAGCCGTGGAAAGTCTTTGCCACCCAGGCTGTGGACGTCACCACCGAGTGGCAGGATATCCATTTCTCCGTGCCAGTCGCCGCCGCAGAGGAGAAGGCGCGCCTCACGCTGACCAATCTTGGCGGTGCCCAGGGTGACTTTTGGTTCACCGGCGTTTCGCTCAAGCCGGGCGGCATTCTCGCTTTCAAGGAAGGCGAATCGCTCGGGAATATTCCCTTCTTCCGCAAGAAAGAGCTCGGCCAGCGCACCCTCGCCGCGCAGCGCGATTGGAGCGAATTCCTCGTCGACACCGAGACGACCTACTGGACGGGCATGCGCACGTTCATTCGCGAGGAACTGCATGCGCACAGCCTCGTGCTCGGCTCGGCCACCGGGTTCAGCCCGTGGCTCGCGCAGTCGAAGCTCGATGTGGTCGACGCGCATAGCTATTGGCAGCACCCGCATTTCCCGCACAAGCAATGGGACATGAACGACTGGACGGTGAAGAACGTCTCCATGGCCGGTGCGCCCGAAGGCGGCACGCTGCCCGGCCTGGCGTTGCGGCGTGTGGCGGGCAAGCCGTTCATCGTCACCGAGTACAATGCGGCCTCGCCGAATACTTACTCGAGCGAGGCCTTCCTCGAGCTTTGCGCCGTGGCGGGTTTGCAGGATTGGGACGGCGTCTTCGCCTTCGCCTACAGCCATCGCACGAATGACTGGGACACGAAGCGTCTTACCAGCTTCTTCGATATCGACCAGCACCCGACGAAGATGGCCACGCTGCCCGCGGCGCTCGCGCTATTTATGCGCGGCGACATTCATCCGCCGGCCAAACCGGTGATTGCGGAGATCACGCTGGCCGATGCGCTCGAGTCCGTGCGAACGAAAGGCGGCTCGTGGGTCGACGCGACGGCCTACGGAATCCCGAAGAAAGAGACCTTCCGCCACGCCCTCGGCATGAAACTCGGCAAGGAGACGAAGGTCGATGTGCCGCCCGTCAAAGGTAGTGCCACCTTGCTTCGCAGTGAAAACAACGAGCTTACCTGGGATACGATTGCAAAGCGCATGCTCCTCGCAAGCGCGCGTTCCGCGGGCGTCGTCGGCTCGCTCAAAGCCGGCGAGACGATCGATGCGGGCTTGGTCAAGATCACACCCGGTGCGACCAAGCAGGATTGGGCGACGATCAACCTCACCGTCATCGATGGGGCGGACTTCAAGCGCGCCAGGCGCATCCTCGTCACCGCCACGGGTCTCACGGAGAACACCGGCATGAAGTGGAAAGACGCGGAGAAAACCAGCGTCGGCACGAACTGGGGCAGCGCGCCTTCCTTGGTCGAGGGCATCGCCGCCACGATCGATCTGCCGCCCATCAAAGGCGCAAAGGCCTGGGCGCTCGACGCTCTCGGCCAGCGCAAGACCGAGGTGCCGCTCAAGCGCGAAGGCAACCGCCTGCAATTCGAAATCTCTCCCGATCACCAGACGCTTTGGTGGGAGATCGCGGTGCCGTAAAGCAGGACGGTTTCGCGGGTAGGGGCGCCGCCATCGCGCAACGCATGAAGCCTGTAGCCGACATCAAGCAAGGCGCCGGATCGACAATATCATGCGCTTCAGCTCCGCCGCACTCTCACGTGAGATGCCGCAGCGGGCAAAATTGCAGACGATCATGAAGCCAATCGTCTACTTTTCTGCCCCCACAATGGGCGTTGTTGAAATAATCGGAAACGTGGAATCGGTCGTGCTCTAAGCAGTTCCACCCAGAGGGGGCGTCGACAGAAATTGCGGAGCGGCATCTTGCCGCTTTGCGTTGACTCCCCGCGCGGCCGGAAACGGCCGCTGTTTTACCTCCTGCTATCCATGACGTTCCGTAATCCCCTTCGCACAATCGCGCTCGCCGCGGCGATCCTCGCCGCTCCGGTTGCTCGCGCCGCCGATTTGTTTCCATTCGTTTTGCCGTGGGACGATGCCACTCCCTCTGTCACCAATATCAGCTCCTGGCTGGATAAGCCGGCCGGCAAAGACGGCTTCATCTCGACCCGCGACGGACACCTCTGGGTCGGAAAGAAGCGGATGCGCATCTTCGGCGTGAACCTGGCCTATGGAGGGAATTTCCCGAATCACAACGACGCGGACCTGGTCGCGGCGCGGATGGCAAAATTCGGCATCAATTGCGTTCGCTTCAACAACATGGACACGAGCGTTGCGCCGGACGGATTGCTGGAGAAAGACAAGAAGACCTTGAACGCGGAGTCACTCGACCGGCTCGATTACTTCATCTCGCAGCTCAAGAAAAACGGGATCTACGCAGACCTCAGCCTGCACTTCGGGCGCGATTATCCCGGCTTCAAGAGATGGGATGGCGCGCCCGGCTATTTCAAGGGCGTGGACTGCTTTTTCCCGGCCTTCCTCGATCAGCAGCGTGACTACGCGCGCCAGCTGCTGACGCATGTGAATGCCTACACGCACAAGCCCTATACCGATGAATCGGCGATCGGCTTCATCGAGATCAACAACGAGAGCGGGCTGATCAACGAATGGAACAACGGCACGCTCGATGCGATGCCCGACCCGTTCGCGGCCGATCTTCAAGATCAGTGGAACGTATGGCTGAAAAAGAAATACAACCCAGCCTCGATCGCCGGCGCGTGGGGGAAGGGTGAACCACTCGGCCAGGAGATGCTCAAGCCGGCGCAGAATGCCTGGAAGCTCGAACAGCGTGGCGATGCCAAGGCGGAGCTGAATTTCGAAGCCGGTGAAGGAACCGGCGGGGAAACGATGCACGTGCATGTGACCCAGCCGAGCCGCGACAGCTCGCTTGCGCAGCTGTGGCAGGCAGGATTGACCGTCGCCAAAGACAAAATCTACACGGTCCACTTCCGCGCCAAGTCCGACACTCCCCGGCGATTCAACATCGTGCTGAACATGGCGCACGAACCCTGGAGAGGGCTGGCCAGCCAGAGCATTCAGCTCACCACGGAATGGCAGGACTTCACTGTCGCCCTGCCGCCGGCCCAAGCCGCCGACGACAAGGTGCGCCTCGCCCTGGCCAATCTCGGCGGTGCCGCCGGGGATTTCTGGTTTACCGGCCTGTCGCTGCGCCCCGGTGGAAGCGTAGGCTTGAAAGAGGGTGAATCGCTCGGGAATATTCCCTACTTCCACAAGAAGGAAATCGGCGTGCGAACACTCAATGCACAGCGCGATTGGAATCAATTCCTCATCGATACGGAATCGAACTACTGGACGGGCATGCGCAAATTCGTGCGCGAGGAATTGAAAGCTCATAGCCATGTCGTAGGCACGGCCACCGGCACCAGCCCCTGGCTGGTGCAGGCGAAGCTCGATGTCGTCGATGCGCACAACTTCTGGCAGCGTCCTCATTTTCCGAACAAGCCGTGGGACCAGAAAGACTGGGATGTGCAGAATGTCTCGATGGCCGGTGCGTCCGATGGAGGCGCGCTTACGGCCCTGGCGCTCCGGCGCGTGGCTGGCAAACCTTTCATCGTCACCGAATACAATTCCTCCGCGCCGAATACCTATTCGAGCGAAGCATTCCTCGAGCTCTGCGCCATCGCGGGCTTGCAGGACTGGGACGGAGTCTTTGCCTCTACCTACAGCCGCCGCACCAACGACTGGGACACCCAGCGCATCACGAGCTATTTCGATATCGACCAGCACCCGACGAAGATGGCCACGCTGCCGGCCGCGCTCGCGCTCTTCACGCGGGGCGACATCGACCCGGGAGGGGAACCCGTCATCGCGGACATGACTTGGAACGACGCGCAGGAGTCCGTCCGCAAGAGTGGGCAGGGAGTCGACGCCTACATTTACGGCATACCGAGAATGGATGCGTTTCGTCATCCCATCGGCATGCGCATCGGCCCGACCACGACTGTCGCCGTGCCGCCGGCGCCTGGAAATACGCCGGTCATTCGGAGTGATAATGGCGAGCTCACCTGGGACACCACTGCGCGCCGCATGCTCATCTCGACCCAGTATTCGGCAGGCGTGGTGGGCTCGGTCAAAGACGGTGAAACGATCGAACTCGACAACGTTCGCATCATTCCCGGCGCTACGCACCAGAACTGGGCGACGATCAATGTCACTGTCATGGAAGGCGTGGATCTTAAGCGCGCGAAGCGCATCCTGGTCACGGCGACCGGCGTGGCCGAAAACACAGACCTGAAGTGGAAAGATGCGCAGAAATCGAGCGTGGGCGCCGATTGGGGCAGCGCGCCTTCCGTTGTAGAGGGGATCTGCGCCAGGATCGGTGTGCCTTTTCAAAAGGGCTTGCGGGCGTGGACTCTCGACGCGCGCGGCCAGCGCGTGAAAGAGATTCCCGTGAAGCGCGAGACCGGCAAATCGGAAATCGAGATTTTACCCAATCACGAGACGCTCTGGTGGGAGATCGCGATGCAGTAAACGCGTCGCATCGCTCACTCAACGTCCCTGCGCGGTCACCCTGAGCCGTAACGATGCAGTTGAATTAGCCACGGATGGACACGGATGAAACACGGATAAAGCAATCCGAAGAGAAAGCGGGATAAGCCGTGCCAGTCACCTCTTGGTGAACGGATTTCGTCCGCTTTCCGCTTCTTCTTCCCATCCGTGTTTCATCCGTGTCCATCCGTGGCTCAATTGCATTGATCCGGCTGAGACACCGCAACCGCTGCTATCCGGAGGGGTGATCGGAGGTGAGATCGAGGCCGATCAGAAACCGTGTGAGTGCCCGGCGGGCCGGAGCAAGCCCGCGGACGAATCGGGCGAAAGGGAGGATCCGCCCGGGATGGGTGGCGAGGTATTTCAACAGTCCCGCGATGCGTGGACGCTGCCCTGCAACGTCGAACCAATCGGCAAAGGGCACCGGCAGCGCGTCGCCGGCGGGATCGCTGATGGTGCGCACGACCAGCAGCGGCACGCCCGCCGCGCGGCAGGCGGCGGCGACGGCTTCGCTTTCCATGTCCACCGCGAGCGCTCCTGTCTCGCGAAAGAGCGCGGCTTTGTCGGCGATGGATTCCACCGGCAGGGCGCGGCTGACGATCGAGCCGAAGACAAAACGCGTGGTGGGCACCGCCACCGCGCGGGCTCGTGCGAGCGCTTCCGGCGTCGAGAGATTCTCCGCCACCACGAGATCGCCGGTCTGGAGCTTTGGGTCGAGCCCGCCGGCAAAACCCGCGCAGATGAGCAGGCGGGGCGTTGGACCCGCGAGCAAGTGTTTGACGCGGTCCGCAGCCATCGCGGGGCCGACGCCGAAGTGCTCCACGCGGACCTTCGTGCGCAGGCCTTCCCGGATTGCCTTGCGGAAATCCTGGCTCTCTTCCGGCAGGGCAAAGGTCACGTAAATGAGAGGGTGGGACATGGGTTTGGACGGCCAATTCAACCGCCGAGGCAGGAAAAGAGCGCTTTCCGGGTTTCTTAGCGAGAAAATGGGTAGTCAGCCGAAAAACGCTTCGTTATGTTCCGGCACCTTTCGCATTTCTCCCCTATGCAATTTGACCGTCGTTTTCCCGCTACCGCCATCGTTTGTCTGGCCAGTTCGATCGTTGGTGTCGGGACTGTAGCCGCGCAAGCTCCCGCCGCTCCAAAGACGCTGGATCAGCAGATGATGGATGAAGCTGCCGGGCTTTCTGATAAGGGCGATTTCGCCGGCGCTGCGGCGAAGTATGAAGAGATGGTGAAAAAATTCCCCCAGGTGCCCAGCGTGCCGCAGGCAAATTTCCTCGCCGGACAAGCCTATTTCCGCGCAGGTAATTACGAGGCGGCGATAGCCGATTTCAAAAAGGTGGTCGACGCCAAGAATCTTCCGGCCGACTTCGCTCTGCTCGTGGAATCGGCTTCCAGTCTCATCCCGCAGGCGCTCTCTGCCAAGGCGGCGAAGATGGCTCCGGAGGATCAGCGGAAGAAAACGACCCAGGAAGAGGCGGTGAAGGAATTCGACGCCTTCGTCACCAAATATCCGAACAGCGAAGAAGTGGAATCGGCCAATTACGGCAAGGCGGTCACGCTCTTCCAGCTCAACCGCTACGATGAGTCCATCACGGCCCTGCGCGCGAACCTGACGAAGTTTGGCCAGAGCCCCACCGTGCAAGACAGCCAGTACCTGCTCGGTCTCACCCTCGCCGCCCAGGCCAGCGCCGGAAAGCAAAAGCCCCAGCCCGACCCCGCGGCCGACGCACAGTTTGACGAAGGCGAGAAGCTGCTGCGCGACATCATCACCAAGCGCCAGAACATCGCGCTGATGAACGACGCGCAATTCCAGATCGGCGATCTCCTGCTGGCGCGCGCCGGCTTCATGGAGAAGCCGGAGGAAAAGGATAAGCGCAACGAAACCTTCAACAAGGCGCTCGAAGCGTTCCGGAGCGTGGCGGGCAAGGACGCCGTCGTCGCTGCACAACAGGCACGCGTTCAGCAATTCACGGATCTGCGGAACCAGGCTCTCCAGCGCAAAGACATTCCCAACTGGCAAAAACTCGGCCGCCTCGTGGACAAGGCGAAGGATCGCCTCGCGGAAATCCAGCAGAGCCCCGACCAGACCTTCACGGCCAAGCTCAAGACCGGCGTCATTTATTTCAGCCAGAACAAGTGGGACGAAACCCGCGTCTTCTACACGCAGATGGAAAGCCTCGGCGTGCTGGAGGATGCGAATGACAAGAAGCAGGCCGATTACTTCGTCGCCATGTCCTACGCGGCGCAGGAGGTCGTGGATAAAGCGGTGGAGAAATATACCGCCTTCATGGGGGCGTATCATGCCGATGCTCTTGCGGAAAATCTGCCGCTCGCCGTGGGCGCCATCTTCCTCTCGAAGGAGCACAACGATCCCGAGAAAGCGATCCATTACTTCAGCGAAGGCATCCAGATGTATCCCAAGGGCAAGCTGCTCGGGGCGATGGTGCTGGCCCGCGCTGGTGCGCAGATTGCCTTGAAGCAATTCGACCCTGCGATCGCCGCGCTCAAGGAGACTCTCGCCAAGAGCCCGTCCAAGGAGCTGGCCGTCGACGCGGAATTTTACCTCGGCACGATCTATACCCAGACAGGCAAGCAGGCCGAGGCGATCAAGCAATTCAAGGACGTGCGCGACAAGTTTCCCGGCACGCCGCAGGCCGAGCAGGCGCATTTTCAGGTGGGGCAGATTCTTTCCGAGACCGACGCCAAGAGCGCCATTCCGGAGTTGCAGTCATTCTTCACCAAATTCCCGAAGAGTCCCTACACGGCCGCGGCCCTCTTCGCGCTGGGCAAGTCCCAGGCGGCGATCAACCAGACCGGTGACGCGCTGACGACCTTCAAGAAAGTGGCGACGGATTTTCCCAAGAGCGAGCCGGCGCCGTTCACTTATTTCGAGCGGGCCAAGATCCTTCTCGCGGAGCAGAAGTTCGACGAGTGTCTCGCGATCATGAAGGAATTCATGACGAACTATCCGGAGAGTCCCGCACTGTTCCAGGCCTACGATTTCTCCGCGCAGATCCAGACGAGCAAGAGCAAGGGCGGCATGGAAGCGGTCGATACTTACGAGGAATTCGTGAAGAAGCGGCCGAAGGATGCCAGCACGCCCGAGGCGTTGCTAAAGATCGCCGTGCTCTGGAAAGCCTACACCGATTCGCAGGGATCCTATCTCGCCATGGGCGAGGGGCCGAAGCGCGAGGAGTGGAAAAAGGGCCTGCAGAAAAGCAATGAAGCCGCGGAAAAGGTGCTCCTGGAATTTCCCGAGAGCCAGCAGGTGGCCAAGGCGCTGAACACCATCATGGATGTGCAGCGCGCCCAGCAATCGGTGAAGCTCAAGACCGAGGCGGAGATCGAGAAATACTTTCAGGATCTTGCTGAGAAATTCTCCGGGAAGCCGGATACCCGCGCGAAGATCCTCTTCAGCCTCGCTGCGCTGACCTTCGACAAGGACAAGGCCAAGGCCGTGGAGCAGATGAAGAAGGCCTACGATCCCAAGCTGAAATTTGCTCCGGAGGATCTCGATCTCTATGGAGAGGCGCTCATCGAAAGCAAGAAGTACGACGACGCCATCAAGATCTACGGGAAGATCGCCGAGGATAACAAAACGAGCGGCGATCCCAAGACCGCGCCGCGTGAAAAGCAGGAAGCGATGGCCATCGCCACCGCTGGCGAGGGCAAAGCATTCCAGGCCAAGGGCGATGCCCCGAGCAAGCAGAAGGCGGCAAAGCTGTTCGAGGATCTCGAGAAGAATTACCCGTGGTCGCCCAAGATGCTCGAGGTGAACTACGGCATCGCCGTTGCCATGCACGACAAGAAGGAGGACGACGAAGCCATCAAACGCATCCAGGAAGTGATCAAGGCCCAGAAGGCCACTCCCGAGCTTCGCGCGAAATCCATGCTTCTGCTGGGAGACATCCACCGGGACGCCGGCCGCATCCCGCTGGCCATCGACAATTACATCAAGATTTCGGTCTTCTACACCGGCGTGCCCAAGGTCGCTGCCGAGGGTCTCTGGCGCGGCGGACAATTGCTTGAAGATCAAGCCTCGGGCAAGTATCCCATGCCCACCCCCACTCCAGCCCCACCCAAATCGGCCGCCACCCCCAAGACTGCTGGAACGCCAAAACCTGGAGCTCCCAAGGCAGCCACCCCCAAGAAATAATCATCGCGGATGCTGTCTCCCTCTCTTTGGCTGAAAAAGCTACCCTATCTCCTCGCGCTCGCCTGCGTGCTCAACTTCACCGGGTGCGGTGAAAAAAAGAAAACTTCTGCTGAGATCCAGAAGGAGAAGGTGGACGCCTTCCGCAAGAAGCAGAAAATCGAGGCCATCAAGTCCTATACGGAATTGATCAACAAGTATCCGCAATCCGAGCACGCTGAGGCGGCGAAGGAGAGGCTCAAGGTGCTTGGGCCGTTGCCGGCCACGCCTACGCCGGTGAAGAAGAAGTGACCCGCGCCGAACGCGCCTCTGAAGTCTGCAAGATTCTGGCGCGCACCTATCCGGCTGCGCATTGCGAGCTGGACTACACCAATCCTCTCGAGCTGCTCGTCGCCACGATCCTTTCCGCGCAATGCACGGACAAGCGCGTCAATATCGTGACCAAGGAACTCTTCCTCGTATGTCGCAGCGCGGAGGATTACGTCGCGCTGCCGCAGGAACAGCTCGAGGAGATCGTCAAGACCGCGGGCTTCTACCGGTCAAAGGCGAAGAACATCAAGGCCTGCTGCAAGGACCTCGTCGAGAAGCACGGCAGTGAAGTGCCGCGCACCATGGAAGCGCTCACCGCGCTGGCCGGTGTCGGCCGCAAGACGGCGAACGTCGTCCTCGGGAACGCCTTCGATATCAACGTCGGCGTGGTCGTGGATACCCACGTCCAACGCCTGAGCAACCGCCTCGGCCTTACGAAGCAGACCGATCCGGTGAAGATCGAGCAGGACCTCATCAAGCTCATCCCGCAGAAGGACTGGACCATCTTCAGCCACTGGCTCATCTGGCACGGCCGCCGCCGCTGCTACGCGCGGAAACCGGATTGCCCGGCGTGTGAACTGAAGGAGATTTGCCCCAGCGCGGGGAAGGTGGGGAAGTAGGGGAGACGCGCTGTCATGCGCGATGCGCGTCTTGCTTCTACTGGCCTTGTCATTATAATGCGTCGCATGAGTCACGCCGAACTGATCGAGATCGTTAATCGATCTTCACCAGAAGATCGGATCTTTCTCAGTGCGTATCTGGAGCACCTGGCTCGGAATGCAGATGCTGAAAACGGTCGGGACTTGGACCGGCGTTTGGATGCAATGCGGGCAGGTAATGAAGTGGGATTGGATGAAGTGAGGAAGCTGCACGAAACACTTGCTTCGCAAGGTCTGTGAGTTCTGGTTGGACGCTGTCGGTCGATCGGGATGCCCTGCAATTTTTCCTCGGTGTAAGTGGGCGTGATCGCTCCAAGCTTTTGGATCAACTGGATACTTTGGTTCGCGAGCCGCACCAGTCTTGCGATTTTTTGGAGACGTCACCGAATCGGCGGGATTACAACGTCAAGTTGATGGGGCGGTTTCAAGTCACGTACTGGCTCGAACCGGAGAAAATCGTCCGGGTCGTACGCATCAGTCGCATCAAAGGCAATTGATGCTCTGCTGGCGGTCTCGGCCTACGCCGAAGCCGAGGGCATCGGCGCGATCGGCTCAGCTTCCGCTTCGTAATCCACGCCCGGCAGGCCGAAGCCGAAGAGCTTGAGGAATTCGGTGCGGTAACCGGCCATGTCGGAGAGCGATTCGAGATTTTCCGTGCTCACTTCCGGCCAGAGTTTGGCCACGGCTTGCTGGATCTCGGGGCGCATTTCCCAGTCGTCGATGCGTACGCGGCCACCTTCGTCGACCGGTGCTGGCCCGCTGGCCTTGATGCGATCAGCAAAGAGCCGGTAGATCTGCTCGATGCAGCCTTCGTGGATGCCCTCGGCCTTCATCACTTTGTAGAGCAGCGAGATGTAGAGCGGCACCACGGGGATGGCGCTGCTGGCTTGTGTGACGAGCGCCTTGTTCACCGAGACGAAGGCGTGGCCGCCCGTCTTGCCCAGCTTGTCCTGTAGGCGTTTGGCCGTGGCCTCGAGGTCTTCCTTGGCGCGGCCGATCGTGCCGTTGCGATAGATGGCCCAGGTGAGATCCGGCCCGATGTAGCTGTAGGCCACGGTGAAGGCATCGTCCGCCAGCACACCGGCGGACTTCAGCGCATCGATCCACATTTCCCAATCTTCACCGCCCATCACCGTGGTGGTATCGGCGATTTCCTGCTCGCCGGCTGCTTCGAGAGTGATGTCGTGCACCACGCCCTTGTCGGTATTCACTGTCTTCGCCGTGTAAGGCGCGCCGATCGGCTTGAGCGTGGAACTGTGCGTCGCGCCCGTGCGCGGATGGATGCGACGCGGGGAGGCGAGGCTGTAGATGACCGCGTCTACCTGGCCGAGGTCCTTTTTGATCAGTTCGATGGTCTGCTGTTTGATCGCATCGGAAAAGGCGTCGCCGTTGATGCTCTTGGCGTAGAGCCCGGCCGCGTGAGCCGCCTTTTCAAAGGCGACGGAATTGTACCAGCCCGCGCTTCCTGTGCGGCCGTCCTCACCTGCCTTTTCATAAAAGACGCCGACCGTCGCCGCTCCGCCGCCAAAGGCCGGCACGATCCGGCTGGCGAGCCCGTAGCCGGTGGATGCGCCCACTACCAGGATGCGCTTGGCCGTGCCGGCGACCGGACCTTTTTCCCGCACATACGCGATCTGTTCGTTCACATGGGCGGCGCAACCGTCGGGGTGAGCGGTGGTGCAGATAAATCCACGAATCCTGGGCTTGATGATCATTTGGTCATGTTTGGATGTGCGCTGGCGGTGGTAAAGAACTTCCTGAAGGCCATTTCCGGCGGGCGAGCACTCTCGGTTGAGAGGACGACGAACGTCGCCAGCCGATTGGATTAAACCACAGAGACATAGAGCGCACAGAGGTCTCGAAGAGATACCCTCGCGAAATCTCGGTGGCCTCTGTGTCTCTGTGGTTCAAATTCTGTCCCGACCGGAACCTCGGTATACCGCCGAGACATTCGCTTTGTAATGCGGCGTTATTGCCCATAAAGTAACACCTGTTGTCCTTCCTGTTATGCGCCCGTCGTATCTTGCCTCCATCCTAGGTCTGCTCGCCAGTGCCAGCATATGCCTTGCGGCAGCGGACCCCGCGGCTTCGGTGTTGAACGCCATCAAGCAACTGCCGCGCGGCGAAGCCAAGAAGATCGCCCTCATCGAGGCGCGTGACGGCACTCCTTATCCCGAGCGCTGGCACATTCTCGTGAATGACCCCAAGGACGAAAACGGCATCCACGAATACGTGGTGGCTGGGGGGGAAGTCGTCGCCTCCCGCAATGTCTCCCAATTTGCCGAGAGCCTGAAGCCCGCCGACGTCTTCGGCAACTCGGGCTTGAAGGTCGATTCCGACAAGCTGGCCACTCTCGCGACCCAGTTCGCCGAGGCGAACAGCGTGACCATTGCCACTCTCAACTACGTGCTGAAAAAAGAAGGCGCCGAGGCCACCCCGCTCTGGAACGTCACCTGCATCGACGAAGCCGGAAAGGAAATCGGCCGCATCGTGGTGAGCGCGGGCAAGGGCAACGTGATTTCGCACGAAGGCTTCACCGCCGAGCCCGGTGCGACGCCCGCCATCACGGAGACGCAGAACAATGGCGATCCCGAGGGGAGCGGCCGTCCTCGCAAACCCATCGCGCGCAAGTCCACCCCCGCACCGCAGCAGGAAAAGAAGGACGTGTTTGGCAAGATCGGCAGCGGTCTTTCCAAGTTTTTCACCGGACACTGACGCGGGATGTTGCTCGCGCGCCAGTTGGAGAAGTTGCTCGGCAAAAGCCGGGTGAGTATTGAAGCCGCCACGCTCAAGGAACATGCCGGGGACAAATGGTTCGCCGCGCATCCGCCGGAGGTGGTCGTCTTTGCCGAGTCCACCGAGGATGTCAGCAAGCTGCTGAAATTTGCCAATCGCCGCCGCATCCCGGTCACACCACGCGGCGCCGGTTACGGCTACGTGGGCGGCTGCGTGCCGTTGCAGGGTGGCATCGCGCTTTCGCTGGCGCGGATGAACCGCATCAAGGAAATCAACTTTGCCGATGCCGTCGCGGTCGTGGAGCCGGGCGTCATCACCGCCACGCTGCAGGCCGCGGCGCGTGCGAAGAAGCTCTTCTATCCGCCCGATCCGCAGAGCATGAAGGACTGCAGCCTCGGCGGCAACATTGCCACCAATGCCGGCGGTCCGCGCTGCCTGAAGTACGGCGTCACGCGGCAATACGTCCTCGGCCTCGAAGTCGTGCTGGCCAATGGGGATGTGCTCCGTACCGGCGGCCGCACACACAAAAACAAAACGGGTTTCGACCTCATCGGCATGTTCGTCGGGTCCGAGGGATTGCTCGGCGTCGTCACTGAGGCCACGCTGCGACTGCTCCCGCTGCCGCCCGCGCGCGCCACACTTTCCGCCAGCTTCCGCACCTTCCGCCAGGCGGCCAAGGCCGTGCAGGAAATCTTCGCTGCCGGTTTCCTTCCCTCCGCGCTCGAAATCGCCGATGCCTTCACGCTGGAAGCCGCCGGCGAATATCTCGGAAAACATCTCGCGCCGAAAGGCAGCGCGCACCTTCTCGTCGATCTCGATGGCCAGCCGGAGTCCGTGACTTCCGAAGTGCACGCTCTCGCGCGGTTGCTGGAGAAGCTCAAGCCCATCGGCGCACGCACCGCGCTCGGCGAGGCGGATTGCGAAGCGCTCTGGAGTCTGCGCCGTGCCTTCTCCCAGTCGCTCAAGGCCACGGGTCTCATCAAGCTGAACGAAGACATCGTCGTCCCGCGCGGTAAGCTCACCGACCTCGCGGAATTCGCCGAGAAGCTGCGCAAGAAATACGGCTATCCCATCGCGTGCTTCGGTCACGCCGGCGACGGCAACATTCACGTCAACATCATGGCCGCGAACTATCACACGGATCGCGCGGTCTACAAAAAGGTCGGCCTCGCCCTCGACGAGTTATTCCACCAAGTGCTCGCGTGGGGCGGTGTGATCACGGGCGAACACGGCATCGGCATTGCCAAGCAACGCTGGTGGCCGGATGCGACGACCAAGGTCAGCCGCAACGTTCACGCCACGTTGAAGAGTGCTCTTGATCCCAATGGGATTTTGAATCCCGGGAAGTTTGTCCAGAGCAAGGGCGGGAAGTAGCTGGCGCTTCGATCATCGCTTGCGTGCAGGAGGCGCGGCAGCGCTTCCAAAAAGCCTCGTCATCCTGAGCCTGCGAAGGATCTCTGACTTCTGTCTTTTACGACGATGATGGAGAAGAACGATTCCAGAGATCCTTCGCAGGCTCAGGATGACGTTTTGTTGGAGCGCTCCGCGGATTTGAACGCACCATCCGCGATTCTGTCGATGCGAAGTGCCGTCGCTATTTCCCCAGCGCCTTCGCCGCCGCTTCCTGAAACGCCAGCCGCACCGGGCTCGCGTCGCTGTTCGGAAAATTCGCCCGCTGCACCATCAGCACATAGGCGACGCCTTTCACCGGGTCCACCCACACCTGCGTGCCCCATGCGCCGCGGTGGCCGAA
>JBGGMZ010000320.1:0-3425 GCA_041287745.1 Chthoniobacter sp.
TCACGCAGACTGCACAACCGTAGTTTCAGGACGTCGCCGGCCGCACGTGGTGCCACTGGACCTACGACCTCCTCACGCTGGCAAAGAGCCGGCCCGAGGAGGCCGGAGATAGTCCGGGACCGCAGACCCAGCACCTGCTCACCACCGTACTCGGTCGCAAGATCGTCGTCCTCATCGGTACCACCCTGGTCGGCCAGAAAGAGGATGACACCCACGCCGGGCTTGTCGCCGCTGCCAAGACTTTCGTCGTTCTCCCCAAGCCGCTGACCCAGCCGCAAATCAAAGAACTTTGCTCACAGAAACAACCATGAAAAGTGCCGAACTCCTTGAACTCTTTCGCTCCACCAATGCCCTGCTCGACGGACATTTCGTCCTGCGCAGCGGGCTGCATTCGCGCCAGTATTTTCAGTGCGCGCTGCTCCTGCAGCACACGCAGATCGCCGCGCGCGTCTGTGGCGCCCTGGCGGAAAAACTGCGCGACTTCCCGGCGGAACGCGTGATCTCGCCGGCCTTGGGCGGCATCATCGTCGGCCATGAAGTGGCGCGGACGCTCGGCAAGCCGCACATCTTCGCGGAGAAGGAAGACGGCAAGCTGGTGCTGCGTCGCGGCTTCGAGATCAAGCCGGGCTCGCGCTTCATCGTCGCCGAGGATGTCGTGACCCGCGGTGGCCGCGTACAGGAGACCATCGACATCGTGCGCAGCCATGGTGGCATCGTCACCGCGGTCGCCGCCGTCGTCGACCGCAGCGGCGGAAATTTGCCGGATTTCGGCTGCCCCTTCGTCTCGCTCACCCAGCTCAATGTGGAGACCTACGAAGCGGACAAGCTTCCGGCCGATCTCGCAGCGATCCCCGTGACCAAGCCGGGGAGCAAATAGGACGGAGCGGCTAGCTCACCTCACTTCTTCGGCGTTCCAGCTCCGCCGACAGCCGCGGACCGATCATGCGATGCCCAAGTGGGCGGCCTTCCACTGTCGCCACGGGCATGATGCCAATCCAGCTGTTGGTCAGGAATATCTCATCGGCGTTGACGATGTCTTCGCGGCGCAGACGTCGCTCTTCGACCTTGCGGCGGCCAATGACCCACTCGCGGATGACTCCCGCGCGGCAGCCGCTGCTGCGCGGTGGAGTGCTGATCTTGTCATCGCGCACGACGAAGACATTGGCGCAGCAGGCGGAGACGAGCTCGGCGCGGTCATTGAAGAGCAGCGTTTCGTCGAACTGGCGGCGACGGGCTTGGGCGAGCGCATCGCAGTTGAACCAATAGTTCGCGGTCTTCAATCCGCCGAAGAGCGGCTGGTAGGTTTCGTCGTGCAGGCCGATTTCCCAAGAGTCGTCCGGACCGGGCGGCGTACGCGGCTCAATGAAGACGTAGATGCGCGGGTGCTCGGCGGGTGCGGCGGGACCGCCGTCACCAGCGGTGACGTAGATGCGGGCGAAGCCGGCGGCGGCAGAGGAAAGAGTGGGAGAAACGGGGACGCGGAGACGCGGGGGGCCTCCGAGCCCTGGAGTCCCCGTCTCCCCGCTTCGGCTTCCTCGCGGGGAGGGTTTCGACGCGTTAACCAGCACCGCCTCGGCGGCAGCGAGGGCGGATTCGTCCACGGCAATTTCGCGCTCGGCGCAGGCCTGAATGAGCCGAGAGAGATGCTTGTCGAAAAACTCCGGGCCGCTGCCGTCATTCACCCGCAGGCTCTCGAAAACCGACATGCCATAGCGAAAGCCACGGTCGGTGAGCGGAAGAGTTTTGCAGGACTTGAAGGCGCTACCGGTCCACTGCCAGGCTTTCATACATGAAAGTTCACCCGCGAATGGACGCGCGCTTTACGAAATCGTCAGCTCGCGCGTGATGCCAAAACGCTCGATGCGTTTGCGTAAGGTCGCGCGCGTGATGCCGAGGAGCTTGGCGGCGCGGACTTGGTTGCCCTTGGTCGCTTTCATCGCGTAGAGGGTGAACTCGCGCTCGAGCCACGGGAGGAGCTGCACGTCGGGGTCGGTCTGCGCAGCCTTGAGCAGGACTTCGATGGCGGTCTCGGTGGTGAGCTCGACAGGAGCACCGCTGGGGGCGGCTTCGGCCGTGGCGGTGCCGGGCGGCTCGTTACCGAGCGGGATATCCTTCGGCGTGAGCAGGTCGGAAGTTGCAAGCA
Organism: Chthoniobacter sp.; assembly: GCA_041287745.1. Classification (GTDB taxonomy): domain Bacteria; phylum Verrucomicrobiota; class Verrucomicrobiia; order Chthoniobacterales; family Chthoniobacteraceae; genus Chthoniobacter. Next base: position 2,144 of record JBGGMZ010000320.1, read on the forward strand.
CGCAAGAGCGCTGGATGGTGTTTTCCAGTTCGCGGACGTTGCCGGGCCACGAATGGCCCTCGAGCACGCGCATGGCTTCCTCCGAAAGCTGGAGACGCGGCAGAAGCTTTTTCGCGGCGACCTTTTGCAGGAAGTATTCGGCTAGCAGGCGGATGTCTTCCAGGCGCTGGCGAAGCGGCGGAAGCTGCACGCGCACGACATTGAGCCGATAGAAAAGATCTTCACGGAAGGTGCGCTTCTGCACTTCCTGCTCGAGGTTTTTGTTTGTCGCAGCAACGATGCGGACGTCCGTCTTGAGCGTTTCATTGCCACCCACGCGGGAAAATTCGCCATCCTGCAAGACGCGCAGGATCTTGCTCTGCAACTGCAGGGGCATGTCGCCGATTTCGTCGAGGAAAAGGGTGCCGCCGCTGCTCTGCTCGAAGCGGCCCACGCGGGTGCCGGTGGCGCCGGTGAACGAGCCCTTTTCATGGCCGAAGAGCTCGCTCTCCAGGAGTTGCTCGGGGATGGCGGCGCAATTGATGGCGATGAAGCTCTTCGCGCTGCGGCCGCTGTAGTGATGGATGGCGCGGGCGACGAGCTCTTTGCCGGTGCCACTCTCGCCCGTGATCATGACCGGCGCATCGCTGTGGGCCACGCGGCCGACCATCTTGAAGACCTGCTGCATGGCGACAGATTTGCCGACGATGCTGTCCTGATGCTCCTCTACGGTGAGCTGCGGCTTGAAGGTGGTGGCGGCCTTCATCTCCGCCTGCGCCTTGAGAGCGGCGTCGACCACGACCTTGAGATTGAAAGGCAGCGTCTCCTTGCGGATGAAATCGAAGGCACCGAGCTTCATCGATTCGATGACGCTCTGGGTGGTGCCAAAGCCGCTGGTGAGCACCACGATGGCGTTGGGGTCGCGCTGTTTTACTTTGACCAGCAGGTCTTGGCCGCTGAAGGGCGAGAGATGGGTCTCCGAGATGAGGAGGTCAGGCGCTTCCCTGCAGAAGATCTTGTATCCGTCGTCGGCCTTGGTGGCAGTAATGACTCTAGTGGTGGGGGTACCGAGCTGGTGCTGGACCCAGTCCAGAAAGTCAGTTTCAGGATCTACAACGAGGATAGTTTGAGCTTTTTCCATTCAGGGATTCAAAGGCCGCCGAAACGGCGCTGGCGTTTATTGAACTCCCTTATGGCATCGCGCAAGTCCTCCTTGCTAAAATCTGGCCACATTTTCTGTGTGACGACGATCTCAGTGTAGCTTAATTGCCACAGCAGGAAGTTGGACAACCGTAGTTCTCCC
>JBGGMZ010000321.1:0-7241 GCA_041287745.1 Chthoniobacter sp.
CGCCGCGATATTATGTAAGATCGCGTAGCGATAGATGGGTTCGCTGTAGACGTGCCGCTGTTCCATCACCGATACGAGCTTTTGAAAAAACTCCGGACTCTTGCGCACACGCCAGGCCACACGCTCGAGATCGAGCCGCGCGATGTTCGCTTTATCGAGGAAGGCAAACACATCCGCCTCCGTGCCGTATTGCGAGATGTAATCCCACGATGTCTTGTCGATCTGCGAGAGTCGCTGCACGACCTTGAAGGTGAAGGGCTTCGCGTCGCCGACGATCTGTTCCTCGCGTGCCACGTGCACTGGGTAGTGCGGCATCGGTTGTGCGAAAGCCATGGGAAAATAGAAGAAGTATTCCAGCTTCTGCGTGCTGTAGGGCTCGAGTTGCAGGCGGCGGCTGTCTGTCGCCTTGCTGCCGCTCACCGGGAGCGCACCACGCGGAATCTGCAGCAACACGGAAAGCTTCTGGCGCGCGCTGATCGGATTCGTCACCACTACATTCGCACCGTAAACGACCCCGGCGAGGAACTCCTCGGTCACATACTTATCGAACTTCTCGTTCCCTTCCTCGCGATAGCGATCATCGGCGCGGAAGAAATTCTGCGAGACGAGCAGCGCGCCTTGCTCAGGCGCGACTGCAGCCGGTTTGATCTCTTTGTGGAAGGCGATGACCGGCCCCGCAGCCGTGAGACTGTACTGGCCATTGTCCGCACGCGTGGTGTGCTTCGGCGATTCAAAGGGCAGATCGAGCACGGCGAGCGCGAGCATCATCTCCGGAAAATTGAGCGCGGCCTCGGGCACATTGGCAGAGACGAATGGCGACTTGCCATCCCACGCCGCGTAGTCGCGCCAGAAAGCATTGATCGGGATGAGATCGGCATCCTGCTGCTGAATGCGCAACTGGTAGTAGTTGTTCTCCGCCCACTCTTTAGTTGGCCCCAGCGCACGGAAAAACTGCCGCACCAGTCCCCGCTGCCGCGCCACTTCCGTGCCGTCCTGCAGGACCATCTCGCGCCGAGACCCAAATAAGAACTCATCCTTATTCGCGCTCAACGTATCCATGGCTGGTTTCCCAGCCAATTCCTTTTCCATCGTGGCCTCCACGGCAGATCTCGCGAAGGCTTGCATCTTCACGGCAGGTTTGGGCTCCATCGGTACGGGCGCAGGCGCCGCTGCCGCCGGTGCGGAGGGCGCGAGCGCCGGCAGATCCGTCTGCAGTGCAACCCGCTCCTTCTGTTTATCCCTCTCGATATCGAGGTCCCCCTTCCCGCCAAAGGTCAGCGCCCGGCCGCGCAGGGCCGTCTCGAAAAGCTGATTCTCATGCTCCGGATTCGGCGGCAGCAATTCCCACAGTTCGCGCTGATGCCGCGCCATGGCCGCACTCTCGCCCGGCAGCCGTTGTGCCAACAGGCAGCGCTCGGCGGCATTGAGACGCGAGAACGTCCACGGTTCAAGATACGCGCGCAGCTCATTGCCTAGGAGGTACTCGTCCATGAAGGTGCGGTCCTTCTTGTTCCGCAGATACGGCTGCACCACTTTTTGGAAAAAGGCGGCGTCCTTTCGCGCGAGGAAAAAATTCAGCTCATGACAGGCAAATTCGGAATACTTCGCCCGCTTCTCCTCGTCGCTGAGTGTTGGCCACTGGATGACCCACGCAAATTTCGCCAGGTTTGCGTCGCCGTTCAATGTGGTCAGCAGCGAGAAAACGCCGGCCAGTGAGTCGTAGGTCTCCAGGTCGGCGGTCAGCACGTCGGCCAGCGTGAGTGTCTGGCCTGTGGTGAGCACCGTAGCTTCCTTCTTTTCTGCGAAGGCTTTCTGCGGATCGAGGTTTCGCACGAGCCGCAGGTCATTGAGCTTCATCGGCATTTCCGGATAGGCTTTTGAAACAAGCACCGCCGACTCCAGGTCCTCGGCGTAAACCTGGATGTAGGGATGATTTCCCAGCGCCTTGCGATCGACGCGCACGATGCCCTGCGCGTCCGGCACGAGATTGTAGAGCGCCACGGAGCTCTCCCCGAGGAAGTCGAGATCCGGCCCATTTTGTTCTCCTGCAGGATCGTAGATCTTCGGCTCTGCCTTTTTGCGGGCAGCATCCGCACGCCCCTCACGATCACCGGCGCGACGCAACTGTTCCTCCGATCGCGCCATCGATTGCGCGGCCAGGTCGGTCGAGGAGACCTCCCACGGATTCAGCAGCAGGCCGGGACGCGTCAGCATGTTACCGGGAAAGAGCTTCGCGTAGCGCCGCTCGAGGATGTAGCGGTATTCATCGCCGATCGCCCGCCCTGCCGCATACAGATTTGGCCGGCGAGCAGCGGTCGCCGACGCTCCCTCGAAGTTCGTGAAGTGACCGAGGCTCTCAAACAAATTTCCATGCGGCACGAACCGGGTGGCCGCCATGTGCACACGCACGAAGGGATTTCCATTGCGCACCTGCACGACCACGGCATCCGGATCGAGCTTCACCGAGGTAATGTGCACCGGCGCCGCCTGGCGCATTTCGTACTGGCGCACCGTTCCATTCAACCATCCCCGCGCGACTTCACCCGCCACCACATGAATGTCCGTCCAGTCCTGTCCATTGCCTCGGCAGAAGAGCGAATAGTCCCCGGCGGGGAGTGACTTGATCTCGAGGAAGCCGTCCACCAGCGCCACGCTCGCGGTGTAATCCTTCACATAAGTATCGGCGCGACGCTCGAGGAGAGAAATGTCGCCAAGCTGCAACGCCGCACCGCCGATCCAAGGCACGCGGACGACCTCGCCGACCGGCATGTGAATGGCGTGCGCACCCACGCGATCGTGGCTGGTGTAAGTCCAGGCCTTGCGATCGAAAGGCGTCTCCGCCTCCACACGCACGACGCCGGTCAGCTTGCCGAGGTCGACGCGCCCGCGCTGGTCGGTGCTCAGAGAGTAGACGAGTTGCTTGCGGAAATCCTCATGGGTGAAGTGAAAGACGACGGCGGTATCCGCAATGAGCTCGCCGTTCTTACCGAGCAACTCGAAAACCGTGCCATCCGCAAAACGGCTGAAACGCCCGTCATTGGTGGAGGAAGATCGATCGATGCCATTCACGTGGAACTCACGGGAGGCAAAGACTTCCTGCTTCGAGCCGCCCGCGCTGAGATTTTCCACGGTGCCCGAGAGCGTCACCCGGAGGCTGGCCAGCCGCTCAGGCACGGCAAACTGATAGGTGAAGAGCTTGGTGGGATCGAGCTTCACCTCCTTCACCTCGGAAGTGGTGTGCACGTCATCGAGCGTGGTGGAGGTAAGCGTGAGCTTCGGATCCTGGATGAGCGCCAGCGAGACCTGCGTATCGCCCAGCAGCAGTGCCGTACGAATGGCCAGCGTCGCTTGCCGACGGGCGAGCAATTGCTCCCGCTCCACGTGGAATTGGGCGTCCAGTTTGTACTGCTCGGTGTGATGCACGAAGGTGGTGAACGTGGCGAAACTACCTGCGGCGTCCGCGACAATGATCGGCTTGGGCGGCGTGGCTTGACTCGTAAAGGGAACGAGGATGTAGCCGCTCTTTTCGTCCGTCGTGTATTTGCGGCCCTCCAGCCAGACCACCGCGTCTTTCACCGGCTGGCGTGCTTCGTCGAGCACCGTGATCATCTCTCCGGCCGGCCCAGTGCGCTGCAGCAGCGACCACTGTCCCTTGCGGACCAGCGCGCGGCTCGACTTGCCGCCGCCGATAAACTCGATGATCCACGCCCCGCGCTGCCCCTTTAGCTCGGGAAACTTGAACGTCCGCGCCGCGCGTCGGAACGGGCTCCGGCCTACATCGTCGGCCGTGAAATCGTGGGTCATCTCGCGATTGGCCACGAGGCCATCCAGCGCGAGGTCGGTGTTGAGCTGGCGATGGTTCGTGAGGAAGTAGGACAACGTGTTGATCTCGTAGATCTTCACGATGAGTTTCGGCGTGTTCTTGAGCAGCAGGTCGATGCTCACATCGTCGGCTGGCGCGAGCAGTTGCGGATTGGCCGCAGTGAAGTCCACATCTACGCGTTGCTTCAGCGCCTGGAATTCCGCCGGTGAAAGCAGCGAGGCCCATTTCTCCGGGTCGCCGACGCCATTGGTGATCTTGGCCTCGGCGAAGATCGGCTTCAGCCAGGTTTCGCGGAGCCACACGGCCCAGGACTCCCACTTCGGCTCGTCCTTGAGGAGTTGCAGCAGGTAATCGCGCACGAGCTCCTCGTCACTGTGAAGGGCGGACAGACCAAAGAGGGCCTCGCGCAGATCGGCATTCAGGTCTGCCGCTTGGGAGGCGAGCTCGGCCCGGCGGAGATACTCGACGTTGACGTAGTTACTGCGGCGGGGAAGCTTGAGGTATTCCTGGAAGCGCGCCTTATCGTAGACGCCGCGTGCGCGGTCGTGGTAGAGGCGCTGGAGGAGGATCTGTGCCTTAAGCGTGTTGTAGCTGGCGCTGAGATTTTTGGCGTAAGCCCACAGCCGGTCCAGATACGCCTCGCGCTCTGCCGCGTCGAACTCCACATCGACATCCGGATTCGGCGCCAGCTTGCGCACCCGTGTGTAGACGAACCGCAGATTGTTGTAGAGCGTCGGGATGCGCTTCGCGAGGTCGTCGAGTTGCTCCGGAAGCAACGCGCGATGAATGTTGAACTCACCAAACCCGCGGCTTTCCTTGCTCTTCAAGTCGGCCTCAATGAGGTCGAGCAACCCAGGCACATCCGGCCGGTTGATGCGACGGAGCAGATCGCGGCGCTGGGCCTCCGAGAGCGGCGCTTTGTCACGGACGAGCGTGGCGAGTGCATCCTCGTTGACCTGGCCAGTGTTATTCCCATCCTCGAGGGCGGCCCGCTGAAAGGCAGCGCGACTGATGCGCTCCTGGTCGAGCTTGTTGGGCAGGTCGGGCTTTTGATCGCGGGCCTGCTGCTCGTGGTTGAACTGCAGGTTCAGCCGGTCGCGCAGGAATTTCAGCGTAGCCTGCGGGTCGGCATCGTAGGCGAGGAGCGCGGCGCGATTCTCGATGACGGTCCGGCGTTCGGAATTTGGGAACCGCTTCGCCCATTGCTCGAGCAGCGCAGAGAGCTTCGCAGCCTGGCGGGTATTCTGATACTGCAGCGCATAGAAGAAATAGTAGTCCTCCGTGCCGGGCACGAGCTGGCCGAGCACCGCTTCGCGATCCGGCGCGAGGGCAAATTTCTCAATGAATCCGATTTCATTGTCGGCCCACAGGAGGCAGGGCACGAAAAGGGCGGTGACCGCGAAGGCGAGAGCCAGGCGTTTTTTCATAGGGCAAACAGGGTGGAACGGGGTCGCAGGCGCATGGTGGTCCCGTGGCCTCGTCGCTGCAATCATCAATGGGTGGCATTGGTGAGACGGGTAAGGCCGGGGCTTTCTTAGCGGAACCGGATAGGACTGAAGAGACGAATAGGACGTAGAGGATTTCCTTTCGCCTTCCTCCTTCATCCCACATCCTTTCCATCGTGACCTCGCTCCGCCTACTGCTCGTCGCTGCGCTCGCCCTTCTCGAGAGTCTCGCCATGGCAGCTCCGCCGAAGGTGACTTGCACTTTCGACGATCACGGGCTCGCCACGCTCAACTGTGGCGATGTGCAGTTCCTCAAGGGCGGCCCGGGGGTGAGCAATGTGTTCTTCTCGGACGACAAGGGTGGCGAAGTCGCCGCGGACAAGAGCAGCCCAAATATCTCCTACGACCGGATCGCCCAACGCTGGTCCTACTCCCTGCCCTGGGGCGCGGTGCGCTGCCGCTACCGCCTCGCTGGCGACCGACTGAACATCGAGCTGCAAATCGAAAATGACACGGCCGGGCCAATGAGCGGTGTGGAGCTCGACTTGCTCGAATTACAATTTCCCCGCCGCCCCTCGGGGACCCCGTGGGAGAAGCGCTTCCAGATGATCAGCGACAACGAGGGAGATATCACTGCACAGGTCGCCGATTACCAGACGGGCGTGCTCACTTTCTGCAACGACGATCCCGCGAGCGCCTTTCGCGCCGGCTTCTCACCGGGCGGGGCTCCCCCGCAGGAAACGTGGCTGCTGCGGGTGACGTCGCCACAACGCACGAGCCGCGAAGCAAAGGTCTTCGTCGAGCCGCGCGGCTCGAAGACATTTCACTTTTCCATCCGTTTCTCCGAGCCGGGCGTACCGCTCAAGGTCATCGCCGGCGACATCATCGAGAAATTCGTGGCGGCGCATCCCTTTCAGCTCAAGTGGCCGGACCGCCGGCCGATCGGCATGTTTTCCCTGGCCAGCGGCGCACACAGTTCGCCGACGAATCCGCGGGGATGGTTCGGCGAGCCGAATGACGATTTCGTGGGCAAGAATGGCAACAAGCATTTCCGTGACAAGGTCTTCGAAGTGGCTGATCGCACCATCGCCATTCTCAAGGGCATGGGCGCGCAGGGCATGATCTTCTGGGACATGGAGGGCGAGGAGTTTTCCAATATCAATTTCGTGGGTGACCCGCGCATGACGGCGACGCTCGCGCCGGAAATGGACGCCGTGGCGCCGGAGCTTTTCGAGCGCTTTCACAAAGCCGGTCTGCGCACCGGTGTGTGTATTCGCCCCTCGAAGATCGTGCCCGGGTGGGATGGCAAATCGAAATGGCAACATAGTCACATGGGCTTCGACGTGGTGGAGGAGATGAACCAGAAAATCATCTATGCGAAGAAGCACCTGGGCTGCCTGCTCTTCTATGTGGACACGAATGTGCGCTACTTCTACACGCCAGACGGCAAGGTCGACTCCAAGCTGCTGGAGGGTGCGGCCTTCAAGAAACTCGCGGATGCGCATCCCGACATCCTCATCATTCCCGAGATTCCGCGACTCGACTACTGGAGCTGCACCGCGCCCTATCAGGAATTGCGTCCGCACTTCTTTGGCAATCACGCAGCGACCGATCCGCGCGTGCTCGAGTTTTATCCGCGTGCGTTCAGCCTCATCAATCCCATCGACGGCCCCGCGCAAGAGCGTCGCCCCGAGCTCGTGGCCGGCCAGCGCCGCGGCGACATGCTGCTCTTTCGCTGCTGGTTTTCCGATGAGCAGAACAAGCTGTTCAAGGCGATCATCAGCGATGCGAGCAAGAAGTGAGTTCTCAGTGCTTAGTTCCCAGTAGGCCTTACTCCACTGCACGCACTAAGCACTAAACACTGCCACTACTCTCCAGGCGGCATGGCGTAAAGCCGGATGCCTGGATGCAGATACAGCACGGTGCCACGATCGCGCTGGAAGAGCAGGTCGCCGGCGCGGAGCACCTCGGCG
>JBGGMZ010000322.1:0-5784 GCA_041287745.1 Chthoniobacter sp.
TTCCGGTCCCAAGGGAAGCACCGGACGTCCGTTGAGAGCCAGAACAGGAGCAGTAATCGCGATGGCTACCGCGGAAGTGATGGCGATAGCGGCACCGGCTTCGATGCTAACCGCGCCGCCCCCCGTGATCACAATTGCGCCGCCCGCGGTGATCTCGATGGCCCCTCCAGCGGTCACGGCAATTGCAGCTCCAGCGGTCAGCGAAATCTCTGCGCCCGCGGTCGTGCTGATTGCCGCGCCTACGGTTAAAGAATCTTCCGCGCCGATGGTCGTCGAACGGGCCATACCGACCTTACGGCTTTCTTCCGCTCCGACGGTCGTGGAAAGCTCGGCGCCGACCGTGATATCCTGGGTCATCCCGATAGTCGTCGTTTGCTTCTCGGCAATGGTGAGCGTTTGGTCTTTGCCGATGGTGATCTCCTGATTCATCCCCACGGTCTCGGTATCGTTGTTGGCGACCGTCGTCGTACGATCGTGGCCGATCATCGTCGTCCGATCGTGGAGCACGGTGGTGTCCATGTCTTTTTGGGCATGGGTGGTGAACTTTTCGCTCGCCTTGGTATCATCCATCGAGAGCTCGTTGTAGCCGCCGCCACCGAGAGTGCTGTTGGTCTTCACCCCGCTCACGACTTTCTTTTCGGGCAGTGTAAATGGCGGCATCGATTCGCCGTTGTAAACCCGTCCGATGATGATCGGCTGGTCGGGATCGCCTTCGAGGAAATCCACCACCACTTCCTGTCCGATGCGGGGAATGGTGATGCCGCCCCAGTTTTTGCCCGCCCAGATCTGGGAGACACGCACCCAGCAGGAACTGTTCTGGTCAAACTTACCCTCGCGATCCCAGTGGAACTGGACCTTCACCCGCCCGTATTTGTCCGTGTAGATTTCCTCTCCCGCCGGTCCTACTACCATGGCGGTTTGCGGCCCCTGCACAAAAGGCTTGGGCGTGATCCGCTGCGGTCGGTAGGTGACCGTTGAAGGAATGGTGGAAAACGAACAAAGGTACGGTGCGCCGCGATCGATGTCGCCGGATTCCAGCGCGTCGAGCTGAATGGTGTGGATGGCAGCAGTCACCAGGTGCTTGGCGTTTTGATCACCGCGTGGGTGATCCATCATGGTGAAAACAAAACCGGTCTGAAGTCCCCGCGCATCCGTCTTGCCCTTCGCGACATCATAGCGGGTGTGCATTTCTTCGCAGCGAACCCGGGCACGTTTGTCGCCGATGCCGGGCGAAGTATGCAGTCCCGGAAAATCGTACCACTCCCCGTCGTCCAACGCATGGCCAAAGGTTTTCTCGGAACGCGACAGGAGGTTCTTTTTCGGGCTCTCGAAATCGTAATCGGTATGCGTGTAGGTCGCGGGCAGCAGCGATTTGTCCTGCGCCCAGTCGTAGATGAATTCGTCGCCGGTGGGGCGCCCGGTGTACGGCCGAAAGGCGATCTTCGTGTAGTGGCCCAGCAGCACCTCGTGCGCACCGGGGTTATCCGCAATCACCATCGTGTGCTTCCCCTGCGAATGCTTGAAGAAGTAATGAATGCCCTCCTCCTCCATGAGTCGGGAAACGAAATTCAAGTCGGTCTCCCGATATTGGACGCAGTAGTCCCGCGGTTGATAGGTAGCGGTCAACGACCATTCAATCGTCACACCGTGCAGGACCTTTGTGATGATATCCCGAACGCTCAGGTTTTGAAAGATGCGGCACTGAGAGGTCCGGCTGAACGCCCAAAGCCGCGGCACGATTTCCATGCGATAGGCTTCGAACCGGCTTTCCATGCCCATCTGGGTGAAGCGGCTGACGATGCCATTATAATGACGAGGAACGTCCCCATTGGTGAAAAGGGTGATGGTGACACTCTCGCCAATGAGGTCTTCGAACTTGATCGCCTTTTGCTCCGACAGAAGGTCTGCCTCAATGCGGAAGGGCTGGCTGAGTTGTTCGCTGATGACGACACGGTTCAGGACGAGGACGTCCGCCCCCGCTGGCGTGTCGATTTTCGCGATGCGCCTGGCTTGGGTAATAGTAGGCATAGCTGGTGAAGACTTTAGAGGGCGCGGTCTCTGCCTGGCGGATTTTCCCGGCGAGCCGGCTTCCGCAATCTAGCGCACAACGGAAGTTTAGGAAAATGCATAGGTAAATCGCGATTCCTGCACCCCGACCTGAACCCCCTTCACGGGATTGCCTTCCATGGTGCGGGTCAAGAACTCGCGGCTGATCTCCGGTAGCATGGTTTGCGTGAGAATGGCATCCACCATCCGGCCGCCGCTTTCGATCTCGGTGCAACGGCTCGCGATCAGTTTCACCACTTCCTCGTCATAAGAAAATGGGATGTCCTGCGAGTCTTTCAACCGATCGGCAATCCGATTGAGTTGCAATTTGATGATCGATTTCAGCATGTCGTCACTCAGCGGGTTGTAGGGAATCACGAAGATGCGCCCGAGGAGCGCCGCCGGGAAGACTTTGAGCAATGGCTGGCGCAACGCTTTGACCATGCCTTCCGTATCCGGCTTGGTGTCCGGGTCCTTGCACAGGTTCATGATCAAGTCGCTGCCCGCATTCGTGGTCAGGATGATGACTGTATTCTTGAAATCGATGAGCCGGCCTTCCCCGTCTTCCATCCAACCTTTGTCGAATACCTGAAAGAAGATCTCGTGCACGTCGGGATGCGCCTTTTCGACTTCGTCGAGCAGCACGACGCTGTAGGGACGGCGCCGTACGGCTTCCGTCAGGACGCCACCTTCCCCATAGCCGACGTAGCCGGGGGGCGATCCCTTGAGCGTGGAAACCGTGTGGGCTTCCTGGAACTCGCTCATGTTGATTGTAATCAGGCTGCCCTCGTCTCCAAAGAGCGCCTCCGCCAGGGTCAACGCCGTCTCCGTCTTGCCCACTCCGCTCGGACCGGCGAGCATGAAGACACCGATCGGCTTGCTGGGGTTCTCGAGACCGGCCCGGGTCGTCTGAATGCGCTTGGCGATGGCATCGAGTCCGTGCCGCTGTCCGATCACCCGCTTCTCGAGGGTGTCGGCGAGTGAAAGCAACGCTTGGATTTCGTTCTTCACCATCCGGCCCACGGGGATGCCGGTCCAATCCGCGATAACCGCGGCAACCGCTTGCGCGTCGACCTTGGGGAAAACGAGCGGGCTCTCGCCTTGCAACGTGGTAAGCTCCGCTTCCCGGGCCCGCAACTCGGCAAGGACCGCCTCGCGATCGATGGGAGGAGCGGCTGGCGCGCTCGATGCAGCGGCCGCTTTATCCTCCTTCTTATCGGTCGGAGCTTCCACAGGTGCCTGAAGTTTTGCCTTCAGGTCGATAATCTTGCCGACGAGATCTTTCTCCTTCGCCCAAAGTGCGTCCAATTCCGCCAGGCGCGTTTTTGACTCCGCCAACGCCGTCGTGATCTCCGCGATCCTTTCGTCGTGGCTCGAACCGGTGGTCTTTTCCCGATTGAGGATTTCGAATTCGGTCTGCAGTGCCTCAATGTGGCGGCGTACGTCCTCCACTGGCGGCGGAGTCGCGTGCTGGCTGATGGCCACACGCGCACAGGCTGTGTCGATGAGGCTGACTGCTTTGTCTGGCAACTGTCGCGATGGGATATAGCGATTGGAAAGACGTGCTGCGGATTCGAGAGCCTCGTCGAGGACGAGCACGCGGTGATGCTTTTCCAGCACCGGTGCCAGCCCGCGAATCATGCGCACGGCCTTGTCCTCGTCAGGTTCCTCGACTTTGATCACCTGGAAGCGCCGGGTGAGCGCTGGATCTTTCTCGAAGTACTTTTTGTATTCCGCCCAAGTGGTTGCCGCGATGGTGCGCAGCGTTCCGCGCGCCAGCGCCGGTTTCAGCAAATTGGCCGCATCTCCCTGCCCAGCGGCTCCGCCGGCGCCAATCAAGGTATGTGCTTCGTCGATGAAGAGAATGATCGGTTGGGGCGAAGCCTGCACTTCCTCGATGACCTGGCGCAGACGATTTTCAAATTCCCCTTTCATGCTCGCGCCGGCCTGGAGCAGGCCGAGATCGAGCGTTCGCAGCGAAACATTCTTGAGCTGCGGCGGTACGTCCCCCGCGACGATGCGCAACGCGAACCCTTCGACGACCGCCGTTTTCCCCACGCCGGCCTCACCAGTCAGGATCGGATTATTCTGCCGGCGGCGCATGAGGATGTCCACGATCTGCCGAATCTCCTCGTCGCGTCCCACAATCGGGTCGATCTCGCCCTTGCGCGCTTTTTCGGTGAGGTCGACGGCGAACTTGGCCAGTGCTTCCTGCTTGCCCATTGCCGCGGGCGCTGTGCCTCCGCCTTCCTTGGACGCCGCGAAACTTCCGTCCTTGGAGGTCATTCCATCTTCCGGCGAACCGCTGACGATCTTGGCGAAATTGTCCGACAGTTCCTCGGCTTTGATCTTCGAAAATTCCTTCGAGATCCCGGCAAAAACATTCTTCAAACCGGGAGACGTGGTCCACGCTACTGCAAGGTGACCGGTGCGAATCCGATCATCGCCGAAGAGAAGCGAGGCATACGTCCAGGCCCGCTCGATCGTCTCTTCAATGTGCGGTGAAAAATCGGAGATGGCCGTCGCTCCGCGGGGCAATTTGTCGAGCGCCGCCATGAGATCACCGGCGACTCGACCGGCATCGATTCCAAAGTGCCGGACGATGCGTAGCAGGTCGGAGTCCTGATTTTGAAGGATCTGATTGAGCCAATGCACTAGCTCGACGTAAGCGTTGCCCCGCATTTTGCAGAACGTGGTAGCGCCTTCGATGCTCTTGTATCCGAGCGGGTTAAGTTTGCCAAAGAGTGTGCTGCGACGAATTTCCATGGGAGGCGACTGGTGCGGAGAAGTATGTTACTTCTTCAACGGTACAACGAAAGGTGGACTGCGGTGACGCGGATGTTACCCGAAGAGCCCGCGATGTGGCCAGCCACGATTTGAGCAAACAACATCGTTATCCTAAATTTGGTTCGAGCACGAGATCTTCGGCGTCGCGTTCGGTTGGGCGGCTCTTTACCCAACTCGTCCAGCCCAACTGTCCGGAACCCCCAAGTTGAATCGCCGGCACTTCTTCCTTTTTCAGCACCACCTGCACGTCCCACAAATACTCGTCTCCCGAATAGCCTCGCACCCAGCACTGCAGCCGGAGAAATGCATCCGTCCCGGGAAGGAGGCGACGCAATTGCGCCAGGTCCACTGGTCCGATACGGACCCGAAATTTCAGCTGGCAGTCCCACACCTTTGAACCGATGACCGCGCTGTGGCCGAGAGTGCCAGTTTCCGGGTTTTCCCCAAGGCGGCAGATGCTATGTTCTGAAAGGTGGAGCCAATGGCCAAAGAAGGTCAGGATGCGGACCGGCATTTGGAAATAGTCGCGCAAGATCGCTTCCAACCCATCGGCACACCGGGTCTGGCTCGCCAGCCAGCCGGAGTAATAAAGCTTTGCCCAGTCGGGAATCGCGTCTCGGTGCCGAAGCTCGGGCATGCCCAGCCCAAAATAGCTGCCGAGGTAACGTGGAAAATTTGCTTTTTCCGGGCGATCCAAATCGACCGCTTTTTGATTCACCGACCACGCCCGGTAGAAAAGGGATAACAGGCGGTGATGGAAGATATTGAGAAACGCGGTGAGGGTCTCGTCCTTCGCGTTGACCTCCCGATCGTGCGCGTAGTCCGTGATGTGCAAGGGCAGCGGACCATTGGGACCAAACAGGCCCAGGAAATTGACGAAGAGACGATGTGCCTCGTCGCCGCCATCGACAAATGACTCGACCGTCGAGCGTGCAAAACCGAGCCCCGGGT
>JBGGMZ010000323.1:0-2827 GCA_041287745.1 Chthoniobacter sp.
GCTACGCAATCTACGACCTCACCCGCCAACCCCAGTTCCACCGTCAACAGAATCCCGACGGCACTACGGGTACCGCTTATTCTGAAACGGCAAACGGAAGGACTGCAATTTGGATCGGGGCTAAAGTGGCCATGCACCGCAAATGTCCTCGCAAACCGTTGGTACCATCTCAAGCTCGCGTTTCGCGGAGAACGTCGCAGAACAACTCATCATCGATCGGCATTTGTCTCTTTCGCGAATGCAACCTGTTCCCAGTGCACCAAGCGCACTTGCCATGATTCCGACACGACATGTCGAACGCGCGTGAATGGTGATAAGGCTCGCGGATGTCCTTCCCAAAGCGACGGCGAGCGTCGCGACTCATTTTGCGAACGTTGTCCGGAGCGGGGCGTGAGGCCATGTCGTAGAAGCGCTGAAAATCACCCTTCGGCGACGCCATTGTCAACACCCGCCAATTTGCTGCGGCTGAAAATCTTCAATTTCCTCAGCGCTTCTTCTTTCCACTCACTCCCCTGCGCTCAAACTCCGCCAGCAAGGCTTCACGTCGCGGCTTCGGCGTCCGCACTCGCCCCCCCTGTCATCAGTCTTCAGAACTACATCCGCCAAAATCGTATTCGCCATACCCCATACGCTACGACGAATATAACCCGTTCACATAGTGGCGCTGGACCGGATGCTTACGAACCACGGTCCAGTCCCGCTGTCAAAGCCGACGAGTGTCGTTGTATTCCCATTCTCGCCTGCTCCTTATTTTCGCGCCCTCAAAGCGATCCATTATGGCTTGAGAATCGAACCGAGAAATTCACCGAAGCGCGCGACGTCCACCGCCGTACCTTCCGTGCGCTGAAACCGGTATCCGGCCACGCCCGTCCGCTTTTCGTCCTCGCAATAGGCCGCGTAACGCAACCCGGCCTGTTCACATATGGTCCAGAAATGCGGTTGGACGAAATCGGGCGGCATGATTTCCACCACCGTCGCTCCGGGCTGGCAGAATACGACATTCGTCAGCGCCGCCCCGTGCAGACCCACCACCACGCGCGCTCGCGCAAAAGTCCGCGCTTGTTCACGCACCGAGAGTTCCTCGCATCGCACCACGGTAAATCCTTCTCCCTGCAGGTAATTCGCGACCTCTTCGTCATTCGCAAATGACCGTACCCCTCTTCCTCGCGAAACGTATATCCGCTCCGCCCCCTTAGTCATGGAGCCCACGCCTTCCTCATCTCTCGCCGGCAGAAAAGTCTCTCGCAGAAACTCCAGGCTCTCTCGCGAATAAGTGATCGTTTCCGGCGTCAAAACCGGGTTCAGATAACTGGGGACGATAAGGGTATCCGTCTCAAGATGGGTCTTCGCATCGGGCACAATGACCGCTTCTTCCGAAAATCCCAGCGCCCTCAGCGTCTCGAGTTGGTACGGCAGATTGCGATGCTCCACCAGCAACACTGCATCCTGGATATTCACGCCTGCCGCTTTCAGTAACCGGAAACGGGGCACACAATCCACCATCCAATGCCAGTAATTCGACTCCGCACTGCGGGTTACCAAATGGATCACCTTCCGATATCGTTTCAGCGGCCCCAACCGCAAACGTGAGAAGGCATGATGCAGCGAAAGCCGGAAGGTGTAATTCGTCGGCGAATGAGTCCAGATCACCCCATCATCTTCCGCCACAACGCACCCACCGGCGTTCCCAAAATACCGCGCATTCCGCAGTTCCGCCACATACGCCTCCTCCACCGTCGGATCCGGCATTCGGCCCAACGTCGCCTCCACCAGCGCGCTATTCGTCACCACCTTTTGCCGCCGTACCGCATACTGCGCTCCCAGGTTCCTCACCGTACACCCCGGCGCTTCAAAAACAGAATAGTGCAACCGTCGCGGCGGCCCAAACACCCTCGAACTCCCCGGCAAAAACCGCAGCGGATACGCCAGCCCCCGCCCAAAAATGATCAGCCGAATCCGTAAGCCTAAAAGCCAGGGAAAACATTGAATGAGTCGACGTAAATTCACGTGATGCAGGCAAAACCGCGCCGGAACTACAGGCTCGCACCTGACAGGTCAATTCAAGAACCCTCGAATCTTGCGAAAAAGCGGCCCGACGTTGCAGCACTTCCAACAATACTACATTGGCGCGTCGTTACCTGCCGCAAAGCCTCATGGGCAAAGCCATCGCCTACGCCCTCAACCAATGGCCTTCGCTCCAACTCTTCCTCGACGATGGCCGTCTGGAGGTTGACAACAACCTGGTCGAAAACGCTATCCGTCCCACCGCCATTGGAAAAAAGAATTGGCTCTTCTTTGGCGAAGCCGAAGCCGGTGAGCGCAGCGCCATCCTCTATACCATCATCGAATCCTGTCGGCGTCGGGGCATAGATCCTTTCGCCTACCTGCGGGATGTCTTCACCCGGCTGCCTTCCATGACCAACTGGCAGATCAAGGACATCACGCCCGAATCTTGGGCAAAAAGCCGATCCACCGGCGCTGATCCACCTGCGGCAGCATAAATGTCATACCCCTACGGATATGACGCTTATGACCAAAAACAGAATCTACGATGTAAGCGTCCGGCGGAGCACCTCTAGCGGAGGTGGTCATAGATGTCAGATCGTAGATGACTATGACATCTACGACTGCAAGTCATGAAGTGCTCAAGCAAGATCGGCGTGGGCGGGTGCGAGTATCACGAGAGCGGCGCGAGGCGTTGTTGGATGAGTTTTCCCGGAGTGGGTTGAGTGCGGCAGAGTTCGCTCGGATGGCGGGGATCAAGTATCCAACCTTCGCCAACTGGCTGCAGGAGCGGCGCAAAGTGCAGCCGCCAGTGGCGGAAGAG
>JBGGMZ010000324.1:0-8673 GCA_041287745.1 Chthoniobacter sp.
AGCGGCGCCGGACAGCTCGCTGCGAGGGTGATTGTGAATCGCCTGTGGCAGCATCACTTCGGTCGCGGCATCGTCTCCACACCGAGCGACTTTGGCGCGCAGGGAGATAAGCCGACTCACCCGGAACTGCTCGATTACCTAGCCGGCGAACTCATCCGCGATGGCTGGAGCCTGAAGGGGATGCACAAGCGGATGATGATGAGCAAGGTCTACCAGGAGGATGCGCACGTGCTGTCGGGTGAGGGCGCGGCGGACCCGAATAACACGCTCTTTTGGCGCCGCAATCGCCAACGTCTGGAGGGGGAGGCGATTCGCGATTCCATTCTCGCCGTCAGCGGACTGCTCGATCCGACGATGTTTGGCCCGGGCACACTCGACACTGCGATGAAACGCCGTGCGATTTATTTCCAAATCAAGCGCAGCGCACTCCCGCCGATGATGATTGCTTTTGATGCCCCCGACACGCTGCAAAGTCTGGGGCAACGATCGAGCACGACCGTGGCGCCGCAGTCGTTGCTGCTGATGAACAACCCGCTCGTGCGCGAAGCGGCAAAGTCGCTGGCCAAGCGCGCTGGCTCCATTCCAAGCGCGAACAGCGTGAGGCAGGTTTATCTCCAGGTCCTGAACCGCGATCCGACGCCGGCGGAAGCGCAAATGGCTTTCCAGTTTCTCGTAGCGCAGGGCGCCAAATATGGAGAAGGCGATCATTCCGAAAGCGCCTTCGTCGATTTCTGCCAGATGCTCTTCGGGCTGAATGAATTTCTCTACGTTCGATAAACCGATCTCCGTGCCATGAATCTCCCGCATCTCTTCGCTCATCCACAGGCAGGCCTTCATTCGCGCCGCGATTTTCTCCGCCACACCGGCGCGGGCGCGGGCATGCTCGGCCTCACTTCGCTGCTTGCGGACTCGGGGCTGTTGGGTTCCAGCGCGAAAGCCGCCGCAGCGGAGGCGGCGACCAATCCGCTGGCGCCGAAGAACCCGCATTTTCCAGCGAAAGCGAAAGCGGTCATCTGGCTCTTCATGAATGGCGGTCAGAGCCAGGTGGATACTTGGGACTACAAGCCCGCCCTGGAGAAGTACGACGGGAAGGATCTGCCGGGCTTCGACAAAAACACGGGCTTCTTTGTCAATGAAGTGGGCGGCTTGATGAAGTCGCCGTTCGCCTTCAAGCAGTTTGGCAATAGCGGCACCTGGGCCTCGGAGATTTTCCCGAATATGTCGCAGCACGTGGATGACATGGCCTTCATCCACTCGTGCTTCACGCAGACGAACAATCACTCGCCCGGCCTTTTCCAGATCAACACGGGCATATCGCGCATGGGCTATCCGTGCGCGGGCGCATGGGTCACCTATGGCCTCGGCACGGAAAATCAAAACCTGCCCGCTTTCGTCGTGATGTACGACACGCTGGGACGCGGCCTGCCGAAAGGCCACGCGAGCAATTGGGGTGCGGGCTTCCTGCCTGGTGTCTACCAAGGCACCGCACTCAATGCGCAGGGCCAGCCGATCAATAATCTCTCGCGCGATGCGGCGATGACGGACCCTGAGCAACGCGCCCAACTCGATCTCATGCGCCAGCTCAACACGATCGACCTGGAGCGCCAGCAAAAGGATTCCGAACTCGCCGCCCGCATCGAGAGCTACGAACTGGCTTATCGGATGCAGATGGCCGCACCGGACGCGCTGGACTTTGCCAGCGAATCGGAATCGATCCGCACCATGTATGGCGTTGAGGAAAAGCGCTGCGGCCACTTTGCCAAGCAGTGCCTCATGGCCCGGCGTCTCGTGGAGCGTGGCGTGCGCATGGTGCAGATCTACAGCGGCGGCATGGAAAACGAGCGTTCGTGGGACGGGCACAAGGACATCGCAGGCAATCACCGTCAGTTCGCCGGCGAGACCGATCAGCCCATCGCCGCGCTTCTCACCGACCTCAAGCAACGCGGTCTGCTGGATTCCACGCTCGTCATTTGCTGTGGTGAATTCGGCCGCCTGCCGCTCGCGCAGAAGGGTGCGGCTCCCGGCCGGGATCACAATCCGCACGCCTTTACCACGTGGTTTGCCGGCGGCGGCACCAAGGGCGGCACGCACTATGGCGAGACCGATGAAGTCGGTCACAAGGCCAGCGTGGACAAAGTGAGCGTGAACGATCTCCACGCCACGATCCTCGCGCTGCTAGGCCTCGACCACGAAAAGCTCACCTACCGGCACAACGGCCGCAATTTCCGCCTCACCGACGTGGCGGGCGAAGTTGTGCACAAGATCATCGCGTAGCGGCGGCACGGGGGGCGAAGTGCGCTCGCGCTGGACGCCGTGGCGAGACGTGGTTACCTTCCCCGCGAATTTCCGCCTACCGCTGTGCCTTCATTTCGCCGCGACCAGTTTCATTTTTGGCTGAGCATCCTGCTCATGGTCGCGCTTACGATGGTGGTGCGCGCGGAGCAGAATTCCGACTCGTCGGGCAATGGGAAGGACCTGCAGTGGCAGCACGACGCCCAGTTCGTTCCATCGCCGCCCGTGCTCGATCTCAAGACGACTGCTCGCAAGGCCTCGGCTGTCTGGAACGTGTGCCTCGAGTGCGTCGCGTCGCACGAATGGGAATACCGTTCCGAGCTTGCTTCATCGCGGCTCGATGGAGAGACATCGGCACGGCTGCCGTTATCGGATTTGCACGGGCTGCGCGGGCGCGCCCCGCCGGCTTGTCTGCAGTCATAAAAGGGCCGGGCCTTTTGTCCGGCGAAGCAAAGCCGCGCATCGGGGTGTCAGCCGAGGCGCGCCTGCGGCTGCTGAAAAGCCGCACCGGTCTTCTCTATCTGCAGTGAACCGGACTGCCTTAACCGTTTCTCAAATTCTCTATGAACATTCATGCTGCACCGGTCCTGCCGGTGAAAGCGGCGATCTGCACGATCTATGATACTCTGCTCGAGTGTGGTCCCGCGCCAGCGGACGCCGAGACGGCGTGGACCCGGCTGTGGCGCGAGAAGCTGCAGCGTCCGCCCCGCACCGCCCTCGCGGAGTTCAATCGCGCCGCCGACCTCGCGCTGCAAACTGAGACAAATATCCTGAGCGTGCGTGGGGTGGAAAATCCCGCGCCCTACTGGCCCGCCGTGGCCGAGTTGCTCCTGCCGGAGCTGCAGGAGCTGTCCCCTGAAGCCGTGGCGGACTTCCTTTACACCCACGCCCAACTCCGCCGTTGCGTGCGGCTCCGGGATGGTGCCGGCGCAGTTCTCCGTGCGCTGGAGTCGCGGGGGATCCTGCTCGGCCTCATTTCCAACGGCCAGCCTCACACACCGGTGGAGCTCGCCCTGGCCCTGCACGCGCCGTTTGCGCCGGTCGAGTCATTCCTGCCGGTCGCTGCAGCGCACGGCGTCTTCGCCGGTGACACCGCGGCGCGCGAACTGGAAATCTTCACTGCCCCGCTGTGCTTCTGGTCGTATTCGCACGGATTCGGGAAGCCAAACCTGCACGCCTTTCAGCATGTAGCCACCCGGTTGCGTGCGCGTCGCATTGCGGCGGATGAAGTGCTGATGATCGGTTCCGACGACCTGAACGATCTGCAGCCCGCGCGACGATTTGGCTGGCGCACGTGGCGCATCACCACCGACGCTCCGCCCCCACTCGGCCAGGGTTCGTGGGCGGCCCTCGCGCAATCGTTGGGGCTCCCAGCGGTGCCGGCCGAGATCGAGACTGCCGCTACTACCACATGCACGAGTTAATTCGCGACATCACCCTTTGCATTGCGGCGGCCTGGGTGCTCGGCCTCGTCGCTCACTTCCTGCGCCAGCCGGTACTGCTCGCCTATCTTGCCGGAGGCTTTGCGCTCGGCCCCGTGGGGTTCAAGTTCATCGAGTCGAGCGAGAGCATTTCAGCCATCGCTGAGCTCGGCCTGATCCTGCTGCTCTTCATGATCGGCCTCGAGATCGACTTGAAGAAGATCGTGAGTGCCGGGCGATCGATCACGCTCACTGCGCTCGCTCAGATCCTCACGGGAGTTGCTCTGGGGGTGGTCTTCTTCCGCTGCCTTGGCTTCGGCCTCGGCGGCGGAAAGTGGGATGCGCTCTACCTCGCCATCGCCGGCGCGCTGAGCAGTACGGTCATCATCGTGAAGGTGCTCTATGACAAGCAGGAACTCGACACGCAGACCGGCCGCGTGACGCTCGGCGTACTGGTCTTGCAAGACCTCGCGGCCATCCTGTTCCTCGCCGTGCAGCCGAATCTCGAGCATCTCGCAGCGAGTGTGCTGCTGCTCTCGCTGGGCCGCGTGGTGGTGCTCATTGCCGCGGCACTGGCCATCAGCCGTTACGTGCTGCCGGCCATCTTCAAGCGCGTCGCGCGCTCCCCGGAGTTGGTGCTGGTGGGCGCTCTGGCGTGGTGCTTCCTCGTGGGCGAGCTGGCCGCGCAACTTCATCTCTCCCGGGAAATGGGTGCGCTCATCGCCGGTGTGGCTGTCTCGACGTTTCCCTACGCCCTCGATGTCACTGCCAAGGTCACGAGCTTGCGCGATTTCTTCGTCACGCTCTTCTTCGTCGGCCTGGGGATGAAGATACCCATGCCCACCGGCTCGCTGGTTATGTGGGGGCTGGTCTTCGCAGCCTTCGTCGTCGTCACGCGCTTTGTCACCACTTTCGCGCCGCTTTACCTGATGCGGCAAGGGCTGCGCATGAGCCTCATTCCGGCGATCAATCTCAGCCAGGTCAGCGAATTCTCGCTCGTGGTACTGTCGCTCGGCGAGCTGGCGGGGCACCTCACGCACCCGGCCACGTCCGGCATGGTGGCGCTGGCTTTCACCCTGCTTGCGGCACTCTCGACATTTGGCATGGCGAAGTCCGACAGTATTGCGCGCAGTCTTATCCCTGTGCTGAAGCGGGTAGGTCTGCGGGATCTCGATAGCTGCGGGGATGACGTTCACGCGGAGGGCGGCGATGGGCACGGCAGTTCGCGCATCATGTTCCTCGGGTTCTTCCGTTCGGCGAGTTCGCTGCTCGAGGATATGCAGTGCCATGCGCCCGATTTGATCAAGGACGTCGCTGTGGTGGACTTCAGCCCCATCGCACGCACGGGGCTCATCCAGCGCAAGGTGCGCATCGTCTACGGCGATATCAGCCAGCGCGACACGCTGCTGCATGCGGGCGTGGAAAAGGCGGAGGTGCTGATTTGCACGATTCCCGATTCACTCCTGAAAGGCACATCCAACGAACGTCTCGTGCGGCTTCTGCGCAGCCTGAACCCGACGGCGAAGATCATCACCACGGCGGAAGTATTGGGACAAGTGCCCGTGCTGCTGGAGGCCGGCGCGACCTACGTGTCCGTGCCGCGCCTGCACGAGGCGGGGGACCTGCTCGAGGCCGTGCGTGCGGCGACAAAGGGACTGCTGGAGCAAAAGCGCGCAGCGTTGGACACCCGGCTCACGACCCGCCGCGAAGTGCTGGAGTAATGATCTGCCCGGTTGCCGATGTTGGCCTTTTGCGAGAGATTGCCGGCATGATTCGCCCCGTCGCCTTGCTGTTCCTTGCTGTCTCCCTCGCCGCCCCGTTGCACGCTGCCGATCCCGCCCCGCCGGCCGCTGCCGCCGCCACCGTTGCCGCCGCCACCGTTGCTGCGCCGAAAAATATCTCGGTGGACGACGCCGAGAAGCTGCTGAAGTCGGACTCCAAGGTCATCGTGCTCGACGTCCGGACGGCGGACGAATTCAAAGACGGGCACATTCCCGGAGCGAAGAACGTCGATTTTTTCAGCGACGATTTCGCCAAGCAGGTGGCGGCGCTCGACAAGAGCAAGACCTACGTCGTGCATTGCGCGGCGGGTGGCCGCAGCGCCAAGGCGTGCAAGGTCTTTGAGAAGGAGCAGTTGCCCTCCGTCTATCATCTCAACGAAGGCTTCAAGGCTTGGGAAGCGGCCGGGAAGCCGGTCGAGAAGTAGGCTGTGGGCGACGCCAGGGCAGCGTGGGGCCCGGCGACCATTCGCCGTCGAGCATGACCTTTTGCGGGTAGGGTTGGCGGCCGAATTCATTCCGCTGCAATTGCGCGGAGACGAGATCGATCGCGGCTGTGCCGAGCGCTTCGGCGCTTTGGATTACTCCTGCGACTTCCATCATGTCGGGTTCCTTCGCCAGCGAAACGAAGGCGATCTTTTGCGGCGTGCGCCATCCGGCGGATTCGAGGAGGTGACGCTGATCGCCCTGCAAATAGACCGCGACATCCGCATGATGACTCTTCAGCCACGAAGCGGTGGCGGCGCGGTCCTCGATATCGCCGAGGTAAATCAGCCGGGAGCGTTCGCCCGGCGGCGCCGGGCTATGGACCAGATAACCGGCGCGCAACCGGCCTTGGGTGCGGCCATCGATGGAAGGCGAGAGGAGCAGCGCGGGCCGGCGATAGCCCGCCTTGCGAATGTGGCGCAGCGCGAGGTGGATGAGTTGGAAGTGGTCAAATTGGACACGGGCGAGGCCGCGGTTTTGTAGCGAGCTGCCCAGCAGCACCGCGGCAAAGCCATCCACATCAAAGGAGATGCGGGGCAGGGGAGGCTTGGTATCCGGCGCGAAAAGGAGTCCACGAATGCCGCGTGCCTGCAGAACCGAGCGAAGCCGCGCGGGAGACATGCCGGAGGCGCGGAGATAGAATTCATCGAGCCGGTAGCCAAGTCGCTCGGCACGGGCACGCGCATAGTCGCGCCACGGGACAAGCACGGGAATGGGCTTGGTGCCCGGGTGAGTCCAGATGAAGGCGAGATTTTCGCGGTAATCGGCCGCGCGCCCCTGGCGCAGCAGCTTCATGACCGAGCCGAGTACCGGGTTCACGCGATAACCGAGCTTCTCGGCCGTGGCCCGAATGCGCTCCGCGAGGTCGGGCGATACTCCTCGCTGCTGGCGCAGGGCGCGCGACACCGTCATCTTGGAAACGCGACAGGCTTTGGCCACGTCTTCGAGCGTGCTGGCGCGGGGGCTGGTCATGTGGGGAACGTTACAGTAACGTAGATTGCGAATGGAAGCGACGAAGGCGATTGGTTACTTGACTGCGCTCACCCGCCTCCCAGTTTTCATCCTACTCCCCCACATCATGAGATCGTTCCTTCTGGCCTGTCTGTCCCTTGCCGCCTCCAGCGCGCTCGCCGCTGATTCCCTGCTCGTCGAAGCCGAGAGTTTCAAGGACCCCGGCGGCTGGTCGCTCGATACCCAGTTCATCGAGATCATGGGCTCGCCCTATTTGCTCGCGCACGGCCTCGGGCAGCCGGTGAAGGATGCGACGACCACGGTGAAGTTTCCCAGCACGGGCCAATATCACGTCTACGTGCGCACGAAGGATTGGGTGGCGCATTGGAAAGCGTCCGGCACGCCCGGCAAATTTCAGGTGCTGGTGGATGGTAAAGCGCTCGGGGAAACGTTCGGCACGAAAGGCGCCGAGTGGAACTGGCAGGATGGTGGCACGGTGGAGATCGCCAAGCCCGAGACCACGCTCGCGCTGCACGATCTGGCTGGGTTCGATGGACGTTGCGACGCTGTCTATTTTTCCAAGGAAGCCGCGGCTCCGCCGGCTGACGGCGAGAAGCTCGCGCAATGGCGCCGCACGGCGCTCGGCCTTTCGGAAAAGCCGATCAACGCGGGCAACTACGATCTCGTCGTCGTCGGTGGCGGCTATGCCGGCATGGGAGCGGCGATTTCTGCGGCACGCATGGGATTGAACGTCGCGCTCATCCAGGATCGCCCCGTGCTCGGCGGCAATGGCTCCAGCGAAGTGCGCGTGTGGGCCATGGGCGGTATTCGTCGTGGGCTGTATCCGAACATCGGCGAAATCGTGGAAGAGTTTCAGGACAAGGCGAAGGCCTCGCCGGGGACGAAGGAGGAATTTGGCGACGACAAAAAGGAAGCGGTCGTCCGCGCGGAAAAGCACATTTCGCTCTTCCTCAACAATCATGTGATCGCCGCCGAGATGACCGACAAGCAGCACATCGCCGCGGTGGTCGCGCTCGACACCACGACCAGCGAGCGCCGGCGTTTCGAGGGTAAGCTTTTCGTCGATAGCACCGGCCACGGCACCGTGGGCGCGCTGACCGGCGCGGAGCTCACCGTGCGCGAGACCGAGCACCTCGGCATGAGCAATATGTGGCGCTGGGACACGGCGGAAACGCCGCAGGCCTTCGCACCCATCGAATGGGGGCTGGATCTCGAGATGGAGGATTTTCCCTATCCGCGCCGCGGGCATGCCGAATGGTTCTGGGAGGGCGGCTTCAATGTGCACCCGATTGCTGGCCTGGAGGCCACGCGCGATTGGAACTTGCGCGCGATTTACGGGGCATGGAACGCGATGAAAAACAAGGGCGGCAAAGATGAGCACGCGAATGCGAAGCTCGAGTGGGTCGCCTACATCGGCGGCACGCGCGAGTCGCGCCAGCTCATCGGCGACGTGGTGCTCACGCGCGAAGATGTGGAGACTAAGAAGCCTTTCCCGGATGGCACCGTGCCGACGACCTGGGACATCGATCTGCACTATCCCAAAGAACAGTACGCAGCGAAATTCCCCGAGAATCCGTTCATCTCAAAGGCGAAGATGGACAAGGCGGTGGATCGTCAGCACGGCTATCCCGTGCCGTATCGCTGCTTCTACTCGAAGAACATCGAGAACCTCTTCATGGCCGGTCGCGACATCAGCGTCACGCACGAGGCGCTGGGCACGGTGC